>JAJYHG010000105.1 GCA_021784895.1 Actinomycetes bacterium | reverse complement strand
CGGCCCCGGCGCCGGCGGCAATGGCGGGGGCGGCGGTGGCGGCGGTGGCGGCGGTGGCGGCGGTGGCGGCGGTGGCGGCGGTGGCGGCGGTGGTGCCCTTAGCACCAGCAGCGGCGGCAGCGGCGGCAACGGCCTGGTGGTGATCATCCCGGTCAAGTGAGCTGAGAGCACGCGAGCGGGCCGCCGGCAGGCGGCCCGCTCGCACTCCCCACCGCTGCGGTGGGGCGCCGGATGGCCGGCTCGCGGCCCGCCGCGGCGCCGTCAGCCCGCCAGCATCGGCATCCGGATCCCGCTCGTGCGCGCGCCCTGCGCGGCCTGCTCGTAGCCCGCGTCGGCGTGGCGGACCACGCCCATCCCGGGGTCGGCGACCAGGACGCGCCGGAGCCCGTCGGCAGCCAGCGGGCTGCCGTCGGCAACCACAACCTGTCCGGCGTGGATCGACTTGCCCATGCCCACACCGCCGCCCTGGTGCACCGACACCCAGCTCGCACCGCAGGCGGTGTTGATCAGCGCATTCAAAATGGGCCAGTCGGCGACCGCGTCTGAGCCGTCGAGCATCGCCTCGGTCTCGCGCTGCGGGGAGGCGACCGAGCCGGTGTCCAGGTGGTCGCGGCCGATCACGATCGGGCCGCGCAGCTCACCGCGCGCGACCATCTCGTTGAAGCGCAGGCCCGCGAGGTGGCGCTCGCCGTAGCCAAGCCAGCAGATCCGGGCCGGGAGCCCCTGGAAGTGCACCTTCTCGCGCGCCAGGCGGATCCAGCGGGCGATGTGCTCCTGCTCGCCGAACAGCTCGAGGATCGCCTCGTCGGTGCGGGCGATGTCGGCCGGGTCACCGGACAGCGCGACCCAGCGAAACGGGCCCTTGCCCTCACAGAACAGCGGCCGGATGTAGGCGGGCACAAAGCCGGGGTAGGAGAACGCCTCCTGATCGCCGTGCTCAAACGCCAGCCCGCGCAGGGCGTTGCCGTAATCGAACGCCTCCGCGCCCGCCGCCTGCAGCGCCCGGATCGCGCCGACGTGTGCGAGCACCGACTCGCCAACCCGACGCAGGTATTCATCGGGATCAGACGCCCGCAGAACCGAGGCCTGCTCCATCGTCAGCCCCGCCGGGATGTAGCCGTTCAAGGGGTCGTGGGCGGAGGTCTGGTCGGTCACGACATCCACCGCGGCCCCCCGGCGCACGAGCTCCGGCAGCACCTCGGAGGCGTTGCCGAGCAGCCCGATCGACAGCGCCCGCCCCTCGCGCGCTGCCACCGCCAGGCGCGCCAGCGCGTCGTCCAGGTCGGCCGCCCGCTCATCCAGGTAGCCGGTAGCGATACGCCGCTCGATCCGCTGCAGGTCGGTCTCGATACAGAGCGCCGTGCCGCCGCACATCGTGATCGCAAGCGGCTGCGCGCCGCCCATGCCGCCAAGCCCCGCGGTCACGACCAGTCGCCCGCGCAGATCGCCGCCGAAGCGCTTTCTCGCCGCCGCCGCAAAGGTCTCATAGGTGCCCTGCAGGATCCCCTGCGAGCCGATGTAGATCCACGAGCCGGCGGTCATCTGCCCGTACATCATCAGCCCCGCAGCGTCCAGCTCGCGGAACGTCTCCCAGTTGGCCCACTCGCCGACCAGGTTGGAGTTGGCGATCAGCACGCGGGGGGCGCGATCGTGGGTCTCGAACACCGCCACCGGCTTGCCGGACTGCACCAGCAGCGTCTGGTCATCCTCCAGGACCATCAGCTCGCGCTTGATCGCCTGAAGGCACTCCTGGTTACGAGCGGCCTTGCCGATGCCGCCGTAGACGATCAGCTCCGCCGGGTTCTCGGCCACATCCGGGTGCAGGTTGTTCTCGAGCATGGACAGCGCTGCCTCCTGCGCCCAGCCGCGGCAGCGTGGCGGCCTCCCCGGCCCGCCGCCAGCGGTTCCCTTGCCGGCCGCGCTCATGGGTAGATCGCCCTCAGCTTCGACGCCTCCGAGACGTGCGTGATCGCGCTGGCCAGCGCCGCGGTGCGGTTCTCCACGCCAAGCTCGGTCGCGGCCGCGCGCACGCGGTCAAAGGCCGTGCGCATCTGCGTGCGCAGCCGGTCCTGCACCTCGAGCGCCTGCCAGCTGTACTTCTGGTGGCTCTGCACCCACTCGAAGTAGCTCACGATCACCCCGCCCGAGTTGGCGAGGATGTCGGGCACGACCGTGATCCCGCGCTCTGAGAGGATCCGGTCGGCGGCCGGGGTGGTCGGCCCGTTCGCACCCTCGACTATCAGCGCGCACTTGAGCCGCTCGGCGTTGTGCTCGGTGATCTGCTCCTCGCGCGCGGCCGGTACCAGCACGTCGCAGTCGAGCTCGAGCATCGCCTCGCCGTCGACCGGCTCGGCCTCCGGGAAGCCCTCCAGGTAGTAGTGCTCGGCCACCCAGCGCAGCACCGCCGGGATGTCCAGGCCGTGCGGGTTTGCGATCGCGCTGCGGATGTCTGAGACGGCGACCACCTTGGCGCCGCGGGCGTGCAGCTCCTGTGCGGCCACCGAGCCGACGTTGCCGAAGCCCTGCACCACAAAGCGCCGCTCGGGCAGTGACCAGCCGAGCTCCTCGAACACGCTCTCGATCGAGAACACGACCCCGAGCCCGGTCGCGTCATGGCGCCCCACGGTGCCGCCGAGCGCCACCGGCTTGCCGGTCACCACCGCCGGCACCGAGTACCCGACCGACTGCGAGTAGGTGTCATAGAACCACGCCATCTCGCGCTCGCCAGTGCCCATGTCAGGTGCTGGGATATCCATGTCGGGCCCGATGATCGGCAAGAGCTCGGCCGCGTAGCGGCGCGTGATCCGCTCCATCTCGCCGGCCGAGAGTGTGTAGGGGTCGCAGCGCACGCCACCCTTGGCGCCACCGAACGGCAGCCCCGCCAGCGAGCACTTCCAGGTCATCCACATCGCCAGCGCCGCGCACTCGCCGAAACCGAGGTCGGGCGCGAAGCGCAAGCCCCCCTTGGTGGGGCCCATCGCCAGCGTGTGCTGCACCCGGTAGCCGGTGTAGTTGAGCACCTCGCCGGAGTCCATGCGCACCGGGAAGTTGCACACCAGTGAGCGGCGCGGCTCGAGCAGCCGGGTGCGGACCTCGTCCTCGAGCGTGAGCACATCCGCGGCCCGCGCGAACTGCCGGCAGGCCATCGCATATAACGGCGAGTGCCACTCCTCGCCGAGCGGGACGTCGTCAAAGCGCGTTTGCCCGTGCGTCTGCCCGCCCGGCCGCGCCGCTGCTTGGCCGGGCGCAGCAGCGTCCTCGCCCGACCCTGGGGCTGTCACCCCCGCGCTCATTGGGCCGGCTCCGGGGAGGCGCCGCCCGCCGTCCCGATCGTGGCCGCGGCCGCATAGCGCGGGTCGGCCTGTCGGCGCAGCGTGGTGGCCGCCAGGTAGTACAGCGTCGAGGCGAGCCCGAGGCCGACCATCCAGGCTATGTCCGCCCCGCCCAGGTCCTTGGCGATCGGCCCCTCATACAGGGACGTGTTCATGAACAGCACCTCCAGCGCGCAGGTCAGGATGTAGATACCGATGGCCCACCAGTTGACCGCCCCGTAGATGCCCTTTGCGTCGAACAGGTCTTCGACCACGTAGCGTCCCTTGCGGACCAGGTAGTAGTCCACCAGGTTGATCGCGGTCCAGGGGATCAAGAGGTAGAGCAGGAACAGTACGACGTTGTTGGCCGTCTGGATGAGGTGGCCGCTGGCGGCGATCGAGAAGACCGTGCCGGCGAGCGTGAAGAGCAGCGCGAACAGCGCCCGGGCCCGTGGCGGCGGCGCCGAGGTACCGGATGGCGAGACGATCGCCCAGAAGGAGAGGAAGCCGCCGTAAGGGCTCTCGACCGTGGCCGGGATGCCGCCGACGATCACCGCCAAGAGCACCAGCGCGAAGATCGCCTTGAACTGGTCGGCGAGGAACAGCGGCACGTTGCTGTTCAGCGCGGCGGCCGCGATTATGGCCGCCAGCGCCCCCACGACCATCACCGCCGCGGCGCCGACCGCGGAGCCGAGGTAGGTGTACCAGAAGGTCTTCTTGGCCGAGGTGTCCTCGGGCAGGTAGCGCGAGTAGTCGGAGACATAGGGTGCCCAGGTGATCTGCCAGCCGACGTACACCGATAGGACCAGGAAGAAGGTGCCGGCACTCTGGGCGGTGGGCTTGTAATGGGAGGGAACCTCGCCGACGAACTTGACAAAAAGCGCCAGGAAGAGGACCGCGGAGATCACGGTGGCGACCCGTCCCCAGGCGTGAACCATGTCGTGACCGTAGATCGCGATCACCAGGATGGCGAGGTTCCAGATCAAGATGCCAAGCCAGGTCGGTATATGCACCAGGCTCGCGATCGCGTCGCCTGCCAGCACGCCGCCCAGGACGTAGAACCCCAGGTACATGGCGACCACTATCGCCTGCGGCAGCGCCGCCCCGAAGAGCCCGAACTGCGCCCGGCTCTGGAGCATCTGGGGAACGCCCATGCGCGGGCCCTGGACAGAGTGGTAGGCGACGAACACGCCGCCGACGAGGTTGCCGACGACGATCGCCACGATCGCCCAGAACAGGTTCAGGCCGAGGATCACGGCCAGGGTGCCGGTGACGAAGCCGTTGATCTGCACGTTGCTCGAAAACCAGAGCGTGAACAGCGACCGCACCTTGCCGTGGCGCTCGCTGAGCGGGATGCGCTCGGTACCGTGGCGCTCGACCACGAGCGCTCCGCCCGGCCTGTCCCCTTCACCCACCATACTCTCCTCGTTTCATCTAGTGATAGACTATCTCGTCTAATGGTAAACTCACTGATCACCACCGTCAAGTAGGCGCGATCGTCAAGTAGGCGCGATCCCCATTGGTTTCCGCAGCTGCTGATCCTCCAGATGGCCAGCCGGGTCCGCCGGGCGCCACCCGCACCGTCGAGCGGGCCCTGGACCTGCTCGACGCGGTCGTCGCCGGCCCGCGGGACGGCTCGTCGCTGAGCGAGCTGGCCCGCGCCGCCGGGCTCTCCCCGGCCACCGCCTCACGGCTGCTGGGGACGCTGGTAGCCCGCGGGTTGCTGCGCCGCGGCGAGCAGGGCGAATACCGGCCGGGTCCGGCGCTCACCGCGATCGCGGCCAGCGTGCTGCGCAGCGACACGCTCTACGAGCTCGCGGGCCCGCACCTGGAGGAGCTTGCGCGCGAGACCGGTGAGACCGCCAACCTCGGGATTGCGGTTGACGCCGGCCGCGCGCTCTACCTGCGCCAGGTGCCCGGCGGGCGGCTGGTGCAGGCCGGCGGCTGGACGGGCCGCACGATCCCGCGCCGTGGCACGGCGATGGGCTGGGCGCTGGCTGGCGAGCCGGGTCCGCACGGCTACGTGGTGCGCAGCGGCGCCCTGGAGCCCGACGTGGTGGCCATCGCCGCGCCTGTACACGGCCCCGGCGGAGGGATCGTCGCCGCGCTCACGATCCTCGCGCCCAGCTACCGCACAGGCGAGCAGGAGCTCGAGCGCTACGGCCTGCTGCTGGTCGAGCACTGCGCCGCCCTGTCGCTCGCCCTGGGGGCCGGCGGCACCGGAAGCTGACCTCGGCTGGCTGACTAAAATCTGTCCAGGTTTTGTACAGCCTTCGCGCAGCTTGACCGATGACGCTCGATACCTTGATCGACACCCTGCTCGACCGGACCGTCGTGGCCGGCTACACGAAGGTGGGCTACAGGGTGCGCGAGCACACCTGGCCTTCGCAGGCGCTCGAGCCTATGCCGGGGAAGGTTGTGGTGGTCACCGGTGCTGCCTCCGGCCTGGGGCTCGCCGCCGCCGAGGGGTTCTCGCGCCTGGGGGCGAGCGTCTGGCTCGTCGTACGCAGCCAGTCGCGTGGCGATGAGGCGGTGGTCAGGCTCCGTGATCGGGGTGTGGACGGGGAGCTCAGGGTGGGGGTCTGTGACCTCAGCGAGCTTGCATCGGTGCGGCTCCTGGCCGGCGAGCTGCTGGCCCAGACGGAGCGTCTCGACGTACTCGTCAACAACGCGGGCGTGCTGACGGCTCGGCGCGAACTCTCCGCCGACGGGATCGAGCTCACCTTCGCGACCAACGTGGTGGCCCCGTTCCTGCTCACCAACCTGCTGCTGCCGGCGATGCTCGCGCGCAGCGCGGGCCGGATCATCAACGTCTCCTCGGGCGGCATGTACCTGCAGCGCCTCCGTGCCGGCGACCTCCAGAGCGAGCGCGGGCACTTTGACGGGGCCGCCGTCTACGCGCGCAGCAAGCGCGCCGAGGTGGTGCTGGCCGAACTCTTCGCGCAGCGGCTCCCGGCGGGCGGCGTGACCGTGCACGCGATGCATCCAGGCTGGGCCGACACGCCCGGCCTGAGGGCTTCGCTACCCGGCTTTTACGGCCTGGCCAGGCCGCTGCTCAGGAGCCCACAACAGGGCGCGGACACGATTCTGTGGCTCGGCTCCGCTACCGAGCCTGGCCGGCGCTCGGGGTGCTTCTGGCATGACCGCCAGGCGCGCCCGGCTCATCTGCTGCCGTTCACGCGCGAGACAGCGGCGGAGCGGGAGCGGCTGTGGTCGGCATGCGTCGAGCTCAGTGGCTTGACAGACAGACCCGTTCAACGACCTTGGGAGACGAGCGATGGCGCGCTACAGAGCCACAGTTGAGACCTCGCAGGCGCCGGAGGAGGTGTTCGCCTACCTCAGCGATTTCAGCACCACCGCTGATTGGGACCCGGGTGTGGTTGAGGCACAGCGCCTCGACCCGGAGGTCAGAGAGGGAGCCCGGTTTCGTGTCGTGGCCAAGTTCCTCGGGCGCTCCTCGGAGCTCGTGTACACAGCCATCCGCTACGAGCCGCCGCGACTGATCTCGCTGCGCGGCGAGAACGCCTCGGTGATCTCGCTCGACACGATCGAGGTGCAGGCGCTGCCGGGTGGCGGCGCGCAGGTCAGCTATGACGCCAAGCTCACCCTCAAAGGGCCTGCACGCATCGCTGATCCGCTGCTCGGCCTGGCCTTCAAGCCGGTCGGCGATCGCGCGCTTGCGGGGCTGTGGCGCCAGCTGAACGACCAGTGACCTGACCGGGCCGTTCAAGGGTGCCGCTGGGACGCTTGGCTGGCCGGGCGTGCTCAGGGCGTGGCGGGTGCGGGCCACGGCATTTCGGCCAGCTCGCGGGCGGCCCTGGGCAGGTCGCCATCCAGCCGTCGCAGCCCCAGCTGGCGGGCCACGGCCTCGGTCGACCCTGGACCGCTCAGTAGCAGCGGCGTCTCCTGGGCGAGCTGGCGCAGCGCTGAACCTTGGGATTCGAGCAGCGATGCTGCGAACGCGTTTAGAACGGTCACCGTGGGCCGGGTTGCCACGATGGCCTGGCGGACCGTGCTGGCGGGTGTGTCCGCCCCCAGGAAGACGATGCGCCAGCCGTAGGTACGCAGCAGCAGGCCAAAAGCGATCAGACTGATGTCATGCTGCTCGCCGGACACGCACGCGAGCAGCGCGAGCGGACCGCCGCCTCTGCCCCAGAACCGGGCCAGTGCCAACAGGCGGGCACGCACCAGATTGCTTGCAAAGTGCTCGTGCCCGATAGCGCGCTCCTCCTGCCGGCCGGCGCCGATCTGTGAGAGCGTGGGCAGGACAAGCTCCGTCAGGAAGATCTCGAGCCCGAAGGCGGCCAGAACTTCGTCCAGCACGGTGTGCACGGCGGCCTCGTCGTAGCGGCTGATCGCGTCTGCCAGCTGGGCGCGCGCGGCGGGCAGGCTGGGCGCCTTACCGCTCCTCGCGCCTGGGCCGCCCGCCGCGCCTGTCGGCGCGCCCGCCATCGCCATCGCTGCTGCCGCCGCCTCGGCCGCCGAGAGCCCGCGCTGCATTCCGCCCAGCATCGCGGTCACGCGCTCGGCATCCGCCTCTCCGTAGAGCCGGAACCCGCCTACAGACCGCGCCGGCGACAGCAGACCGTAGCGCCGCTCCCAGGCGCGCAGCGAACTCGCCGGGACGCCAACCCTGCGGGCGAACTCTCCGATCCTCAACTCGGACACCAGACGAGGTTATACGAACCCTTTACGAAGCTTAGCCAGGGCCGGGGCACGGCTGCCATCCGCCCTTTATTCGTTTCTTTCGTAGCGGGCAGCTGCTACGGCCACAGATTTCTCACCGCCTGAGCCGCGTGTTCTCAATTGGTTGACATCCGCCGCACGAGCTGGTGCTGAGCTTATGCCCGTGGGTCACGCCGCCGGCCCTGCGCCGCAGCGGCGGCCCTGGTCAGTGGTGATTGCTCAGAGACCCGTAAGGAGCCCATGTGACGTCGTTCTCAGCCGTCCTCTTCGATAACGGAGATACCCTGTTTCACAAGCGTGACCGGACGCCGGTGATAGCGAGCCTGGCGGCGCAGCTGGGCCACCCGGTCGACCCCCAGCGCGCACGCGAGGCCTGGCTTGCGGTCAAGGCGCACAAGCACGCGATCACCGACGAGGAGCTGGTTTACGGGCGCAACCGCTCCAGTGACGGCCACCGCCGCTACTACGGCGAGTGCTACGCCCCGCTCGACGAGCTCGCCCCGGGCCTCGCCGCGAGCTTCTATGCGGGCTTCAAGACCAGCGCCGAGTCGATGGTTCCCTACCCGGACACGGCCCCGACGCTGAGCGCTCTGCACGACGCCGGGGTGGCCGTGGGAATCGTCTCCAACACCGGCTGGAACATCCGCGAGGGCTACGTCAGGGCCGGCCTGGACCCCTACATCGACGCATACGTGCTCTCCTACGAGCACGGGATCGCAAAGCCGGAGCAGGCGATCTTCACCATTGCCTGCGCTGAGCTCGAGACAGAGCCGGCGCAGACGCTGATGGTCGGCAACAACGGTGTGGCCGACAGCGGCGCCGCCGCTGCCGGCTGCACCTGCCTGGTGCTGCCCAAGGCAGAGCCCGGGAGCAGCCGCGGCCTGGCCGCGGTGCTGCGCCTGGTCGGAATCGGACAACCATCGGCGCTCGGCGTGAGCTGATCGCGCGCGCGTTACTGGAAAGGAGCTGTGAATGCTGTTATCCGCGACGGCAACCCTGCACGGCTGGCTGTACGGAACCTTTGATCCGCCCAACGCCATCAAGGCACTGCTCTACGTCGTGACCTGGCTGGCGATGCTGGCGGGTGTCGTCTACTTTTTCGTGGTCACGCCCCGCCGGGACCGGGCCAAGCGCTGGAGCACCGAGGACGTGTTCGTGCTCGCGATCCTCTCAGTGCTGCTGCTGGCCTGGGACACATTCCTCAACGACCAGCTGTTCGGGCCGATCGTCTCGAGCATCCCGGTGGCGGGCAACTTCCTGAACTGGATCCAGCTGCCAGACCTCCCCTACATGTTCATCGTGATGGTCGCCGTGGCGACCATCCGCAAGCCCGGGACCGTCACGGCGCTGATCTTCATCAAGCGGGTTCTGGGAGAGATCATGTTCTCCACCCACGGCCTGAATATCCCCAACTGGCCCGACGCCCTGGATGAGGGCGTCCTCACGGACCTGTTCATCATGAGCCGCGGCGCAGGGCTGCTGTCGAGCCCCAGGTCGATGCTGATCGACGGCTTCATCATCGGCGTGCTGCGAGGAGGTCCCAACGTGCTGGTCGGCGACGCCGTGCTCGACCCGTTCCTGAACGGCCAGATCCACACCTGGGCCAGCTTCATCGGCACCAACATCGCCGGCAGCGGCGGCTTCTTCGGCAACGCGATCGGCAACGGCATCGAGGCCGCGCTGACCGCACCGTTGGCGGTGACCGTCGCCCGCTCGGTCGGCATGGCCTACGGCACGACGCTCGGCTCCGGCGGCATTCGCGGGCCGGTCGTCCCGGCCGTAGCGGCCTTGGGCACCGTGCCCGGCAGCCAGGAAGAGAGCGGAGGTGAGCGGCGATGAGTACCCCCAGGCGGCTCCGGCGCTTCCTGATCGTCGCCGCTGCGCTCGCATCGCTGGTCCTGATCGACGGCATCGTGCTGGCGGCCACCAACGGGCTCGGCCAGGACGCCACCCCGGTCTTCCCGGTGCTCGGCGGGTCGTTCTCAAAGACGCGCAACTCGGGCACGTCGCTGATCATCCTGGGAATCCTGATGGAGCTGGTGACGCTGGCCGCCTGGCTGGTGCTCTCACGGCGCGCCCGCCAGGCGCAGCAGCGAGCTGGCGGATCCCCGGCGGCACGCGCTGTCGAGCCTGGCGGCCCCGGCCCGGGGCGCGGGCTCGCATGAGCGGATCTGTGCAGGGATCGAGGCTCGCGCTGCGAGCCTCGATCGACTGCTTCCGCTACCACGCCGACGGGCCGGTGGTCCTGTCAGACATCGACCTCGAGTTCCAGGCCGGGGAGCTGGTGGTCGTGGCGGGACCGTCGGGCAGCGGCAAGTCGACGCTCGCGCTCGCGCTCGCCGGGCTGGTGCCGCGCCGGATCGGTGGCCACCTGAACGGGCGCGTGACCCTGCAGGCCGGCCAGGGAGCCCCGGTTGATCTCGCCGGCCTCGAGCTGTACGAGGCTGCGCAGCACGTCGGGATCACCTTCCAGAACCCCGAATACCAGCTGATCCAGTACCAGGTTGCGGCCGAGGTCGCCTTTGGCCCCGAGAACCTGGGCCTGCCCCACGACGAGGTCGTGCGCCGGGTCCACGCCTCGCTCGCGGCGGTCCACGCTGGCGACCTTGCCGAGCTGGCCGTTGGCAGCCTCTCGGGCGGGCAGAAACAGCGGGTCGCGATCGCCGCGGCGCTGGCGATGTCACCGCCGATCCTGATCCTCGACGAGCCCACCTCCGACCTCGACCCGGTCGGGACCGAGCAGGTGCTCGGGATCCTGCGCGAGCTCAGCCACGAGCGCGGCCACGGCGTGATCCTCGTCGAGCACAAGCTGGACGAGGCTGTCCGCTACGCCGACCGGGTGATCCTGATCACCGGTGGCAGGGTGGCCGTGGACGACCATCCACGCCGGGCCTTCACGCCCACCGCCCGCTGGCACGCCGCCGGCGTCAGGCCACCCGAGCTGGTCACGCTGGCGGAGCTCGTGCCGGAGGCCTTCACAGAGGGGGTAGCGCTCACGGTCGAGGAGGCGGCTCAGGCCCTGGTCGACGCCGGGATCCGGCTGGCCGCGGACAAGCGCGTGCCGGTGCCGGCTGCGGCGCCCCCGGCTGGCGGCCTTGAGGGTCCCCGTGAGGCGGCGCGCGCCGCGGCGCCGGCGATGGAGGCGCGCGGCCTCTCGGTCTCCTACAAGCAGAAGCGAGCCCTCGCTGACGTGAGCCTGCGGGTCGCGGAGGGGGAATGGGTTGCCCTGATCGGGGCCAACGGCTCCGGCAAGACGACGCTCGGCGCGGCGCTCATGGGCTTCGCCACCCCCGACAGCGGCACTGCGACCTGCTTCGGTGAGCCGGTCCAGTTCGGGCGGATTCCCAAGCAGGCCGACCGTCTCGGCTATCTCTTCCAGAACGTCGACGACATGCTCTTCAACTCAAGCGTGGCGGCCGAGCTCGAGTTCACCGCCCACCACCACGTCCCGGCTGGTCGCGATGCGCCTGCCGCCGCCGAGGTCGCCTCGTTGATCGGCCTCGCCGGCCAGGCGGCCGCTCACCCCTACAACCTGAGCGGCGGCGAGCGCCAGCGGCTGGGACTCGGCGCGCTTCTGACCAGGGCGCCGCGCGGTCTCATCCTCGACGAGCCGACCACCGGCCTCGACGAGGTCCATGCGGAGGCGCTGTTTGACCTGCTCGCCCGGGTCCGGACCGCGCTCGGCTCGCTCACCTGCCTGCTGATCACCCACGACATGCGGCTCGTGGCGCGTTTCGCGGACCGGGTCGTGGCCCTGCGTGACGGGCAGGTGGTGCTCGACACGACACCGCCGCGCGCATTCGCCCGCACCGAGCTGCTCGAGCGCTGCGGCGTGCGACCACCGCCGATCGCGGCGCTGCACAGCCGCCTTGACCACGGCGCCGATGAGGTCGCCGTACACCCCGGGGAGCTCGTCAGCCTGCTCGACCGCAACTACAGAAGGGAGCTGCATGCTGCGCTCAGTTGACGCTCTGCTGCTGCACACGCTGGTGGGCCGCACGGCCGTCGCCTGGGCGATCAGCTTCCTGGTGCCGCTGATCGGGCCCGTGCTGTTCATCCGCTTCGTCGGCATCAGGGGCATCCGCAACGTGCTGACTTATGAGCCGTCGCGCTCCGTCATCCACCGCCTGGACCCCCGGCTCAAGCTGCTCTACCCGGTGCTGATCAGCGTCCTGTCGGTGCTGCTCTCCTGGCGCTGGGTCTACGTCCTGTTCGGGCTCACGCTCATACCCTGGGCGCTGCTGAGGCCGTCGCTCGTGCGCGTCCGGATCCTGGCGGTGATCGTGGTGGCGCCGGCGCTGCTGTCGGTCTGGTCGCAGGGCCTCTACTACACCACCCCCAGAGACCATCTGATCTTCTCCTACCCGGTGACGATGGCCTGGGTCGGGACCGCGGGCCTCTCCACCGCCGGGCTGGTGTACGGCGCCCATGAGGCCGCCCGTCTGCTCGTGACTGCCTCGGCGGCGCTGATCTTCGTGTTCACGACCGGGCCATCAGACGTGGTCTGGGCCACCACCCGCCTGTTCGTTTCCCAGCGCATCGGTCTCGCGCTGTCGGTCGGGGTGCGC
>JAJYHG010000247.1 GCA_021784895.1 Actinomycetes bacterium | reverse complement strand
GCCTGACCCTCGATAGAGCATTGAGCGTTGACCCGCTCTGGCCTGCCGGCGGGAGCTTGGCACGTTACGTGCTTATCTTCGGCTAAGTCAACGAGAACGATCGTCGCGCAACGATCCTTGCAGATCTGCTGACTCTCGACCGAAACAGAGACTCGCCATCCAGCACTGCCTAAGGCTCAACTAGAGCTTTAGGCAGTGCTTCACGGGCGTTTCTGTCGCGCGCACGCTCAACCCCCGGGCGCCGTAGTGGCCAGGCCGAGCGCAGCCGCCTGCGACGGCGACACGCCAGCACCAGCGGCAGGGTGCACGGGGTCTGTGACGACGATGTAGGAGGCGCCAGCCGCCGCCTTTGACTGCAGGAGCACCAGCGCCGAGCGCCACTTGCGCTGGGGCTCGGTGTCGGGGCCGAAGTACAGCTGCGGCCCGTTGCGCAGCTGCACGATCACGCCGTGCGCGGCACTCCAGGTGGCGTTGGCGATGTGGGGAATCACCGGATAGGGTGCCGCCGCCAGGACCGCCAGCGCGGCGCGCGCGCCGGCTGCGCTGATCGCGCCCCCCACCGGCGCCGAAGCGAGCTCGAGCACCGGCAGGCGCAGGTGGACGACAGCGCTGGCGGCCAGCAGCCGGCCGTTTGCGTCAACCACCGCCCGGTGAGCGCCGTCCTGCACAAAGGCGAGCGGAACCTGCTCGGCAACGTGAATCACGACGCTGTGCGCACCGCTCGCAGTGACCGCCACTGACTGCACGTACGGGTAGCGCACGACTGCCGCCTCGAGCCTCGCAGGACTGACATCGAGCGTTGTCATCCTCAGCGCCGCCACCGTCAGCGCGTCACGGATCTGCGGCACGGCTGGCCCTGCGAGACCGGTGACCGTGACCCGCTCGATGCGCACGAAGCTCGAGCCGCGATACCACAGCCAGCCCAGAGCGCCAGCCGCGAGCACCGCCACGACCGCCGCGGCGGTGCGCGTCGACCGCAGCGCGCGTGACAGCAGGGCGCTCGCCGGCAGGCGTCCGCGCACGCCGCCGCTGCCGATCATGCACCACCCCAGTCACCCGGCAGGCTGACCGGACCGAGTACCTGGACCTCCGGTTCGAGCTCGATCCCGAACCGCTCACGCACGCGCTCACGACCGGCCGCCATCAGCGCCACCACGTCCGCGGTGGTGGCGTCGCCGGCATTCTCGATGAAGTTGGCGTGCTTCTCGCTGAAGCTGGCACCACCGACCGATAGGCCGCGGCAGCCTGCGGCGTCGAGCAGCTGGCCGGCCGTGCGCCCCTGCGCAAGTGGCCCGCCGGGGTTCTTGAAGGTCGAGCCGAAGGTCCTCACGCCGGACGGCTGTGCCTCGTGCCGGCGCCTGCGCAGCTCCGCCAGCTCTGCCCGTAGCGCACCAGCCTGGGCCGGCCGCAGCCGCAGGCGCGCCCGCGCGACGACCTCTCCCGGGGCGAGATTGGACTGCCGGTAAGCGAAGCCGAGCTTGGCGGGGGGGCGGCGCTCAGTCCGGGCCGCCGAGACGACGTCAACCCACTCGAGCACCCCCGCGAGCTCACCTCCGTAGGCATTTGCATTCATCCGCACGGCACCGCCGACGGTCCCAGGGATGCTGACCCCGAACTCGATGCCCGCCAGGCCGGCCCGCGCGGCCGCGGCCGCCACCGCCGGCAGGCGTGCGCCGCCACCGCAGGTGATGCCCACGCCGCCGTCGGGCACGATCGCAGTGAGTTCTCCGTCCAGCTTCAAAACCAGCCCTCTGACGCCTTCATCCGCTACCAGCAGGTTCGACCCCGAGCCGACGACCCCTACCTGTAGGGCCGCATCAGCTGCCCAGGCGAGCAGCGACTGAAGTTCCGCGACGGTCTGCGGCCGGGCAAAGAACTCAGCCCGCCCGCCCGTGCGGATGGTGGTCAGGCGCTCGAGCGGCTGGTCGCGCTGCACGCCAGTAGGTGGCTTGAGTGTCACTGCGGGGGAGCGTAGAACCATCCCAGGACGTGCCAATCCTGGGCCTGATCGAGCGCAAGGGCCGTTGGCGCACCCCTCCGCGGAGGGGTACTTGCGCGCACAACCATCATCGCCTGCAGCGCATGCACCTGGCAGGTTCAACGGCGGCCACGGGCACCCGGACTGCTGCGGGGGCGGGCGCTACTGACCGCCGCCGCCAACCAGCGCCCGGCTGAGCGAGTCGATGTCACCGGCGCCCATCATCAGGCACAGGTCACCGGGGCGCAGCGTTGCCTGCAGCCAGACCCGGGCGTCGGCGAGCGTCGGCAACCAGGCGGCAGTGCGCCCAGCGCTCGCATCGGCGGCGGCTGCGGCGACACGATGCCCGGTCACGCCCGGAAAGTCATCAGCCCGCTCGCGGGCCGGATAGATGCCGAGTACCGCGCTGAGGTCAGCCCGCGCCAGCGCCTGGCCGAACTCACGCGCCAGTGCACGCGTGCGCGAGAACAGGTGCGGCTGGAACACAGCCACCAGACGCTGCGGTTCGAGCTCACGCGCAGCGGCGATCGCAGCGGCCACCTCGGTTGGATGGTGAGCGTAGTCGTCGTAGACCGG
>JAJYHG010000188.1 GCA_021784895.1 Actinomycetes bacterium | reverse complement strand
ATGACCTCTGCTTCCGACTGGCCGCGCGCCTGCGCCACGCGGCTGAGCGCGTACTTCAGATCCTCCGGCAGGTAGACGGTCGTCTTGATTATATGGCATATGGTACCACCGGTGGTGCGATGCGCGTGTCTGCTCTCCGCCGCTACGGAGCCCCGTTGCCTGCGGACCCGCGGGTGAATGCACAGTACGATAGTTGTACTATGCAACTATGCTTGAACGCTCTCAGTCACCGACGCCTTCAGCCGAGCTGGTAGACAGCGTGCTCAGCGCCAGCCGGGCGCTCGTGGCGGTGGCCGCACGGTCGCTCGCACAGGTCACCGACGACGTCACGCTCGCCCAGTACCGGGCGCTGATCGAGGTCGCCTCGCGAGGCCCGCTGCGTCTCGCGGACCTCGCCCTGGCGCTGCGCGTCGACCGCTCGACCGCCACGCGGATGTGCGACCGGCTGATCCGCCGGGGCCTGGTCAGCCGCCGGCGCCTGGCCGACGACCGTCGCGCCGTGCGCATCTCGCTGACACCTGCCGGGCGCGAGCTGGTCGCCCAGGTCAGCCGCCACCGGCGCGCGGAGATTGGGCAGATCGTCGCGCGCGTGCCTGCGCACGAGCAGCCGATGGTCGTGCAAGCGCTGCGCGCCTTCGCCCAGGCGGCGGGCGAAGTTCCCGAGCAGAGCTGGACGCTCGGCTGGAACATCGAAACCGACGCTGTGCAATGAGGGCGGTGCTGCTGTGCTGAGCGGCGCGGCCGGGGCGCTACGAGTGCGCGTAAGTGCCATGTCGTACCTGCCCAAGTGGCTGTTGCTGGCGTCGGTGATCGGCGTGATCGCAGGGCTCGGGGCGGTGGTGTTCTATGAGGCACTCGGCCTCTCCACGCACCTCTTTCTTGGGCTGCTGGCTGGTTATCGCGTTCCGACGCCCGCTGGCGAGGGCAACGCCGCCGGGTCGGCGCACTACGCGCGGGCCTGGGCGATCCCGCTGGTGGTCGTGCTGGGGGCCCTGCTGTCGGGCTGGCTCGTCTTCACCTTCGCGCCCGAGGCCGAGGGACACGGGACGGATGCCGCGATCGACGCGGTTCACCACAACCCCCGCGGCATCCGGCTGCGGGCCGTGGCCGTGAAGATCGCCGCCTCGGCGCTCACGATCGGTTCTGGCGGCTCGGGCGGTCGGGAGGGCCCCACCGCCCAGATCAGCGCCGGCTTCGGCTCGCTCCTGGCCCGCGTGCTCGAGCTCTCGCCCGAGGACGGCCGCATCGCTGTCTCGGTCGGTGTTGGCTCCGGGATCGGCGCGATCTTCAGTGCCCCCTTGGGCGGCGCGGTGCTCGCCGCCGACATCGTCTACCGCGATGACTTTGAGTTCGAGGCACTGCTGCCGGGGCTGCTTGCCTCGATCATCGCCTACGCGATCTTCGGTGCCTTGATGGGCTATCAGCCGCTGTTCGCGATCCCTGGTGGCTACCGCTTCGACCAGCCGATCCAGCTGCTCTGGTTCGCTTTGATCGGCCTGCTCGCCGGCGGCCTGGGACTCTTGTACGCGCAATCCTTCTACGGGATCGTCGCACTCTCGCACCGCCTCCCGTTCTCCCGCAAGCTGCGGCCCGCGCTCGGCGGCCTGCTGGTCGGCTTGATGGCGCTCGCCTTGCCCGAGGTGCTCGGCACGGGCTATGGCTGGGTCCAGAAGGGGCTTGGAGCCGAGCTCGTGCACACGCCGCTTCTGATCATTCTGGCGCTGCCGCTGGCCCGCATCCTCGCCACCGGGCTCTCAATCGGGACCGGAGGCTCGGGTGGCGTGTTCGGGCCGGGGATGGTGATCGGCGCGTTCACCGGCCTCGCGGTCTGGCGGCTGCTGGAACCGTTCGCACCGGGCGTCGGACACGACCCGGCACCGTTTGTGGTCGTCGGGATGATGGCCGTGTTTGGCGGGATCTCCCGGGCACCGGTGGCCGTGATGCTGATGGTCGCTCAGATGACCGCCAGCGTCGCCCTGCTCGGGCCGGCAATGGTGGCGGTCGCCATCTCCTGGTTCATCGTCAAGCGCACCGACGACAGCATCTACCGTTCCCAGCCGCACACGCGGGCTGACAGCATGGGAGCCCGCGAGCCCGCGCACATGCCGGCGGCACCGGCTGCGGCACCGGCTGCGGCACCGGCTGCGGCACCGGCTCCGACTCCAACACCGGCTCCAACACCGGCACCGGCTAGAGCCCGGCCAGGACGCCCACGCCGGTGACGCCCGCACCGGCTCCCGCCATCACCAGCCCCCAGGCTTCGAGCCCGCCGAGGTAGGTGCTCCACATGACGCCCGCGACCAGGCGTGCGGACGCGGCCGAGAACGCATTCACGGCAAGCCCGCGGCCGACGCCAGCGACGCCAATCGCAAGCAATCCACAGAGCAGCGCCCCCAGTCCGAGCACCCGCAGTGTCCGGGCGCGCCGCGGGGAGAGCAGCAGGGCCGAGAGGATCAGGGCGCCGGTGAGAACGAGCAGCGGAGAGGACTCCCGCGCAACGTTGCCCAGGCCGTGGGCAAGCTTCGCGTACGTGTGTGGAACCCGGACCGACACGACCGTG
>JAJYHG010000070.1 GCA_021784895.1 Actinomycetes bacterium | reverse complement strand
CCACATCTCGCCCGAGCACCCCTTCCCGTCGCCGGTGCAGGTGCGCCGGCGCCTGGCCGAGGATGGGTACGCGCTGTCCGAGCGGCTGTGCGTCTATCCGGACTTCATCGGGCCCGACTGGCTCGCCCAGGGCGTGCTCGACCTGATCAAGCGCGACTACTGGTCGTTCATCCCGCGCCGTGGGTCGGGCCGCACGGCTGACTACCGGATCGCGCCGGACGTAGCCGGCCGCGCAATCGAGAAGGGCGCGCGTGGTGAGCGGCTCGAGCCGCAGGAGCTGACGGCGCTCTTTGCCGAGGAGCGCCCGGAGGTGATCGAGGAGCTGCGCCAGGCGGCTGACGCGCTGCGCGCCGAGCTGGCGGGCGAGACGGTCAGCTTCGTGGTCAACCGCAACATCAACGTCTCCAACGTCTGCACGGTCGGCTGCGCCTTCTGCGGCTTCGGGCAGGGCAAGCGCTCGCCCGGCGCCTACGAGCACACCGAGGCGGACTTCGCCGCCCGGATCGCGGAGGCCGTCGCCTTTGGCGCCACCGAGCTCTGCATCCAGTCGGGGATCCATCCGGACTGGACGCTCGACACCTACCTGCACTGGCTGCGCTTCGCCAAGCGCACGGGGCGGGAGCTGGGCGCAGAGCTGCACCTGCACGCCTACTCGCCGATGGAGATAGCCCACATGTGTGACATCTCCGGTCTGGGCGCCGACGAGGTCTTCGCCCGCCTGCGCGAGGCCGGCCTCGGCTCCACCCCCGGGACCGCGGCCGAGATCCTGCACGACGGCGTGCGCGAGCGGATCTCACCAAACAAGCTGCCGGTCGCCCGCTGGGTGGAGATCATCGAGGCTTCCCACCGCGCCGGCCTGCGCTCGACCGCAACGGTGATGTTCGGCCACATCGAGGAGCCGGCCGAGCTGGCTGAGCACATGCGGGTGGTGCGCTCCCTGCAGGAGCGCACCGGCGGCATCACCGAATTCGTGCCGCTCTCGTTCATCCCCTTCCAAACCCTGCTCGGCCGCACCCACGGGATCGAGGAGATCAGCCGGGAGGAGAACCTCAAGCACACCGCCGTGTTCCGCCTGGCGCTCGGGCGCACGGTCACGAACGTCCAGGCGAGCTGGGTGAAGATGGGGCTCGAGGCGGCCACCGAGGCACTGCGCTGGGGGGTCAACGACCTGGGCGGGACGCTGATGGAGGAGTCGATCAGCCGCCTGGCCGGCTCCTACCACGGCGTCAAGCTCGATCCGGAGGACCTGATCGCCGCCGCCCACTCGGCCGGCCGCCCGGCCGCCGAGCGCACCACCCTCTATGAGATCCGCCACCGCTACCCGCAGGCGCAGGCCGCGGCCGCCTAGCGGACGGGGGCACTCGCTTGGGCCTGGCCGGGCATCTGCGCGCGCGCGCCTCTGCTCTGCGGACGTCGGGCGACCAGCTCCTGGTGATCTCGCCGCCGCGGCGGAAGCGTGGCGGCGGCGCCGGTTTCTACGAGCCGGCGCTCGAGCCCGGGCAGCTGGCCGCACTCGAGCCCGGCGCGGTGGTGCGCGCCGAGCCGATGGACGCCTACCTTGCGCCCGGAGTGCGCCTGCGGGCGCGCGCGATCCGGCTGCTGTACCGCTCGACGGGCGCGCTCGGCGAGCCGACGGCCGTCTCAGGCCTGCTGCTGCTGCCGGCGGGTGCGGGCCGGCGCGGTGTGACGCCGCTCGTTGGCTACGCGCCCGGCACCCACGGGCTCGGGGATCAGGCCGCGCCTTCGCGGCTGCTGGCGCACGGTCTCGACTGGGAGGCCGGCCTGATCGCCGCTGTGCTCGCGCGCGGCTACGCGGTCGCACTCAGCGACTACCAGGGCCTGGGGACACCGGGGGACCACGTCTACATGGTCGGGCGGGCGCTCGGCATGAACGTGCTCGACGTGATGCGGGCTGCTCGCGAGCTGCAGCCCGGCGTCATCGGGCCGGGCAGCCCGGCGGGGATCCTCGGCTACTCGGAGGGCGGGGTGGCCGCCGCCTGGGCGGCCCAGCTGCAGCGCGCCTACGCGCCGGAGCTGGTGCTCGCGGGGGTCGCGGCGGGCGCGGCGGCGGCGGACCTCGAGCTGGCGGGGCCCGGGCTCGACGGGAGCTTCTTCTCCTTCTTCCTCGCCTACGGCGCGATCGGCTACGCCGCCGCCTACCCGGAGCTCGACCTCGACGGCTCGCTCAGTGACCGCGCCCAGGCGCGGGTCCGGCTGCTGCGAGAGTCAAACGTCTTCCAGGCCGCCTGGTACGGGCCGCGGTTTGCCCGCGCGGGCGCGCTGACTGAGCCCAACGTGCTGGAGCTGCCGCAGTGGCGTGCGCGCCTGGCGGAGAACCGGCTCGGCGCCACGGCGCCCTGCGCCCCGGTCCTGCTGCACCACGCCCGCCACGACCAGATCGTCGCCTTCTCCCAGTCGGAGCGCCTGTTCCAGGAGTGGCGGGCGGCCGGCGCCGAGGTCACGCTGAGCGCGACGCGGGGGGGCTTTGATCACATCAGCGGCGCGCTCGCCGGCGCGCCGGGTGCGCTCAGGTGGCTCGCGCGGCGCCTCGCTGGGTCGTCCGGACCGGCTGGCG
>JAJYHG010000036.1 GCA_021784895.1 Actinomycetes bacterium | reverse complement strand
GTCGTTCGCCGAGCTCGACAGCGTCACCGCGCCGCGCACGCTTGCCGCGTTCCTGGCCCAGCCGCTCGGGAACCTGGTGGGCAGCCGCGTCATGGGGTTCGTGGCGGCGATCGGCATCTACCTCGCGGTGGTGTGCGCCGTGTTCCTGGCCCCGTTCGCGGCGATCGGGTGGTGGCGCCGGCGGCGATCGATCGAGACGGGGCCGTGGCTGGTGGCGGCGGTGGTGCTGTTGCTGTTCTCCGGGCTGCTCTTCGCGATCCACGTCCCCAACGGGATGTTCCTGCACGCGAGCGTGGCGCTGGCGCCGCACACGTACTGGCTGGCGATGGAGGGGATCGTCGCGGTGGCCGGCTGGACCGCCGTGCGCCGTCGCTCGCTGGACGCGGGGCGGCTGGCGCGCCTGCTCAGCGTCGCGGTGCTGGCGATCGTGGTCGCGGGATCCGGACTCGCCGCGGCAACGGTCAGGGCCGGCTGGCAGTCCACACTCGCGGAACGCGCGCAGCTGACGGCCGCTATCGACCGCCTCGCCGCCCCGGGCGACCTCCTGATGTCGATCGACTCGGCCACGTTCGAGTACCTCACGGGTCACGGCGGGATCGTGATCCCGAACGATCCGCTGCCGGTGATCGAGCAGGCGGCGCGGGCGTACGGGGTGCGCTGGCTGGTGCTGGAGCGGGACGGCGCGGTGCCGGCGCTGGCGCCCCTGCTGTCGGGGGCGGCGCCGCCGGCATGGCTGGGGCCGCCCGCGTTCGTGCTGCCGGGGAGCTGGGGCTCCGCGGGCGCATCGGGCGCGTCGCCCGTCGCATCGATCGCCGCGGTCATCTACCCGGTCTGCTTCGACCAGGCGCTTCCGGGCTGCTCGTCCGGCGGGGCCGCGATGGAAGCCGTGCCGTGACGCGCGCGGCACCGGGACTGTGTCTACTTACTTTCGCGTATCGCGAAATTGACCTTCTCGTTCCGGCGGTGCACACTACCTGGCCATGACGGCCATGCTCCTGCGCGACGATCTCGGTCGGGTGCTCGCCGCTCTCGGTGAGCTTCTCTCCTCTCGTGGCCTCCACTATGAAGTGGTGCTCGTGGGTGGGGCCGACCTCTTGTTGCGCGATCTCGTGGCACGACCGACCAATGACGCGGACGTGCTCGGCATGCGCCTTGCCTCGGGGCAAGTTGGCCGGCTGCACGAGCTACCAGAGCCGCTCGCGACCGCCATCGCCGATGTCGCGCGGGCTCATGGCCTTCCGGACGACTGGCTGAACCTCGGTCCGGCATCCCTTCTCGACCTCGGTCTTCCGCCCGGATTCGAAGCCAGGCTGGACCCGCTCGATGCAGGGGGGCTGGTCGCAGCTTGTGGCCGTCCTTCGCCATTGCGGGTTGGATGACGCCGATGACCGACTCGACCACTAGCCTGCGCGCGTCCCTTCTCGACCGACTGGCGGCCCAGTGGATCGCCCTGGGCGTCACGCTCACGGGCCGGCCCGACGAGGACCTGATCGACATCGAGGCGCTCGTCGCGCTCACCGCGGAGCTGGGCCAGGAGGACGCCCGTGTCTACGAAGGCGCCGTCGACTGGTGCACCGCCTATGGGGCCGCCGTGAACGTCGGTCGATTGCGAACGGTGGCGGCCGAGATGGCGATCGATGTTGCGCGGCTGGGCACGTTCGCCGCGCTGCTTTCTTCGGCAGGAGGGCCTCGCTGGCCCTTTCCCGGCGAGACGGCGTATCGCTACGAGCCTCGCGGCAAAGTCCACATTCGCACCTTGCGCACAGCGGCGGCTCTTGCGTGGCGCCTGCGTTCAGCCTTTGGCGTGACTGCCCGTGCGGACATCCTCGCGATCCTCGCCGCAGCCGGTGGACGGGAGATGACGGTGGCCGACCTCGCACGCCTGGCGCGGTTCACCAAGCGCAACGTTGCGCTGACCGTCCAGTCGCTGGCGCTGGCCGACGTGCTCGAGGTCGACCGCATCGGCAACGAGCTGCGCGTCAAGCTCACCGGTGAGCCTGGCTTCCGTGCCTGGCTGGAGCCCACGCCATGCGGCTACGTGGATTGGGTGGGACGGTTCGCCGTAGCGGTGCGCGCGCTCGGGTTCGCGGTGCCGGCAACGGCACCGGCATCGGTGCGGGCCATCGAAGCGCGTGTGCTCATGACTCAGCTTGCTCCTCTCATCCGTCGCACTGGGCTGCCGCTGCCAGACACGTCGGCGATGGGCGAGGCATTCAACGCCGCCTTTGACCAATGGTGCTCCCGTCTTGCGGACGCATTCACGCCGTAGCTCCGAGCTCGGCCGTCGCGAGGCCTGGCTCACCGCCGGCGCGCTCTTCCTCGTCGCGCTCGCCGTGCGGGCCGTGGCCGCCGCCGCGATCCCCTTCCCGGTCCCCGAGGACACCGCCTACTACGTCGCCGTGGCCCGGAACCTGGTGGAGGGGCACGGCCTCATCAGCGACGCGCTGTGGAGTTACCAGACCCCGCCGCTGGTGGTGCCGCGTGCCGCGTTCGAGGTCTGGCTCCCGCTGCCCACGTTGCTGGCCGCGGTGCCCATGGCACTGCTCGGGCCCACGTTCCGGGCAGCGCAGGTGGCCGCCGTGCTGGTCGGAGCGCTGG
>JAJYHG010000209.1 GCA_021784895.1 Actinomycetes bacterium | reverse complement strand
TGAGTATCAGTTCGTCTACTCCACCGATTCGCAGCTCAGCGCAGCCAGCACGACGACCGCGCAGGGCCTCTACAACGCCATCCCGCCGTTCGCGCAGTGCCCCTCGAGCTCGAGCACTCCGTCTGGGTCGATCGCGGTCAGCGCGACGGTCGGCAACCTGCCGTCGGGGACGACGATCTACTACCGCCTGGATGCGATCACCGAGGGGGTATCCGGGAACAATCCCCCGGTGACGTTCGCCGGGCCGATTGAGAGCTTCCGCACCGGCGGCTACGTCACCGACCAGGCTGCCACGGCGATCACCGCGAGCAGCGCCCAGATCAATGCCGACGTGGCCGCGGGCAACGACGGCTACACGTACTCGTGGCTGTACTCGGCCTCTGACGCGACCAGCAGCGCGGGCGCGCTTGACTCCAACGCCACCTCGATCCCGGGCGGCACGATCGGCGCCGACGTCAACCAGAACGTGAGCTTCGCGCTGTCGGGGCTCACGGCCAGCACCACCTACTACTACCAGGTGGTGGCCCACGACACCACCACCGGCAGCTACGTCTACGGGCTGCCGACGGCGTTCACGACGCTCCCGTTCGGGTGCGCCTCCGGCCAGACGGCATACACCAACCAGGCGCTGGGCTCAACCGGCTTTGACGTCAACGGCTGTGTGAGCGGCAGCGGCCCGTGGACGGTCTACGGCACCGCCGTGATCAACGGGCTGACCTTCGACGGGGGTAGTGGTGCGACGGTCACGATCGACCCCGCCAGCAGCCAGCTGACGGTCTCCAAGGGCTACACGATCGATCTCGGCACCGCGACCCTCTACAACACCAGCAGCGCCGCGCTCAGCAATATCAGCTTCACCACCAGCAGCGGCACCTCGACCTTTGATCTGCCGCAGGTCACCAGCGGCGCGAAGCTGTTCTCGCTGACGATCGGCGGCACCACCAGCGTCGCCGCGGCCGCCAGCGGCGGCTCGACCGTGACGATCAACGCGCTCGGCATGCCGATCGTGTTCAGCGGCATCACCGCCCAGGCGACCGTGGGCGTCAACCAGGACGGCTCGCTGAGCACGGTGACCGCGCAGCTTGGCAACTCTACGATCGGCGCGCTGACGCTGCCCGGCGCGCAGCTCAGCTACAGCGCAACCGACAACCAGTGGACCGGCACCGTCAACCTCCAGATCCCCTACATCAACTCGAGCGGCTTGCAGGGCGCAGGCTTCTCGGCGACGCTGGTGATCCAGAACGACGAGCTCAACGGCATCGGCGGCAGCCTCACGGTGCCCAACGGGGTGCCGCTGGGCGAGACCGTCTTCATCACCTCGATCAGCTTCAACACGGTGTTCAACCCGCTGACGATCGAGGGCTCGCTCGGGGGCTCGGTTGGGCCGACCGAGGACGGCGTGCAGCTGTTTGGCTTCAACACCGGCTTCTACATGGGCTTCAACCAGGACCAGACGCTGACCGGGCTGCCCGGCATCCCCAACAACACGGTGCTCTACGTCCCGTTCACGCTGGGGCTGAACGGCCAGCTGAGCCTGTTCGGCATCCTCAACCTGGCCACCGCGAACCTCGAGGTCTACGACCTGCCCAAGGCGCCGCTGGTCGGCTTCACCGCCCAGATCGGCCAGCCGATCGATTGGAGCTGCGGCAGCTTCGGCGGCAACATCGGTGTCGACTCCGGCATCACCATCGCGGGCGACGCCACCGCCGGCGGCTTCAACCTGCTGGGCAAGGGCTACATCACCTTCCAGCTCTGCAACGTGTTCAACGGCGGTCTCACCGTCCACACGCTGATCTCCAGCACCGGCGGCGCGTTCTGCGCGAGCGTGCTTGACAACTCAGTCGGGCTCGGGTTCTACTGGCCGACGTCACTGAGTTCGCTCGGCGACATCGGCAAGAACCTGCAGCTGTACCTGACGGGTAACTGCAACGTCGGCAACTATGTGACCAACCTCACGCTCGCTGCCTCCGCCGGGGCGCGCGACCGCGTGCTGCTGCCGCCGGGCCTGCCGTTCGCGGTGATCCGCGTGCGCGGCGTGGGCGGCGCTCCCTACGTCAACGTGATCGGGCCCGGTGGGCTGCGCCTGCACACCAACGGGGTCAAGGGATTGCTCGTCCGCGGCCGCCTGATCATCCCGGATCCTGGCCGCGACACCACCTACGTGGAGATCAGGCAGCCGCGCGCCGGCGTCTACCGCGTGATTCCAGAGCGAGGGTCGGTGCCGATCAAGGTCGTGGCCGCAGCCCACGGCGAACAGCCGCCGCTGGTGTCGGGCAGGCTCAGGACCCTGCGCCACGGCCGCGTGCTCGTCGCCTGGCACGCACGGCCGCTGCCCCACCAGACGCTGGTGTTGCAGGAGGTCGGGGCCGGCGGCGCGCGGCGGCTGCTGCGCACAGCCCGGACGCACGGCTCCTTGACCTACCTGCCGCGCGCGGGCCTGCGCGGCGAGCGCTCGGTCGAGGCGATGGTCTATGAGTACGGCCGTCTCGCCCACGTCTTCCAGCTGGGCAGGTTCCGGGGGCCGCTGCTGAAAGCGCCCGCCCGCCCGGCACACCTGCTGGTCAGGCGGCGCGGGACCAGGCTGTGGGTGCGCTGGCGGGCAGTGCCCGGCGCCAGCAGGTACCACGTGGTGGTGGTCGCACTCGGCAGCCACCGTATGTTCATCGCCCGGCGCGAGCTGGTAGGGGTGAGCCGGGGGATCCCGCGCACCGGGCCGGTGTCGGTCAGGGTCACCGCCGTGAACGCGCTCGGCCAGGCGAGCCGCCCGGCGCTGGCCGGCCTGCGCTGAGCGCGGGGCTTTCCTAGCACCGGTGCAGGGCGTATCCTCTTGCCATCGGGTAAAGAGAGGAGCAGTGATGGGCGGATCCGCAGACCGGCGTCACGCAGTGCGCATAGCCTTGGCCGCAACAGCGGCGGCTGCGCTCCTGGGCTGGGGCGCAACCCCGGCGCTGGCGGCCAAGCCGTCAGGTAAAAAGGGGGGCGGTGGCGGCAGCTCGACGCCGACCGGCAACGACATCTCCTACCCACAGTGCGGCGGCAGCTTCCCCGTGGGCTCGGCCTTTGGCATCGTCGGGCTCACCGGTGGCCTTGCGGATGACCTGAACCCCTGCTTCGGGCCCTCCACCACCTATCCGAGCTACACGCAGAGCGAGCTCTACTGGGCGGTCGCGTCCACCGTGGGCGGAGCCGGTCAGCCGCTCGCCTCGCTCTACGTCAACACCGCCGACCCCGGCAACGTCTACAACGGCACCGTGATCAGCGATTGGCCGACCTCCGGAGGAAATGCGACGTACGGCGACTGCACCACCACCACGGTGACCCTCACCAGCGGCACCTACACCGTCGGTGAGAACAGCGACGCCTGCGCCTGGCAGTACGGCTACAACATGGCAAGCAAGGACGCCGCCTGGCTCACGGCCGCGGCGGCCGCGATCAACAACCAGGACGCCAGCGCCCAGGTCTCAGGGTGGGCTGGCAGCTACCCCTGGTGGCTCGACGTGGAGACGGCCAACACCTGGCAGGCGAAGACCACGATGAACGTCGCCGACCTGCAGGGCATGATCGCCGCCCTGACCGCCGCCGGGGCAAGCACGGTCGGGGCCTACTCGACCGCCTACCAGTGGGACAAGATCACCGGCGGCACCACCTCGGCCTCGGCCTCGGGTTCGCTCTATGGGATCCCGGACTGGATCCCGGGCGCGCGGACCCTCTCGGGCGCGCAGTCCAACTGCACGCAGGCGTCCTTCACCGTCGGCACGGTGGCGCTGACGCAGTGGTTCAGCCACCCCTTCGACGGCGACTACGCCTGCGCCGCGTAGGAGGGTCCTGAACAAGCCGGTTCCTCGATCGTGGGCTGGCCGATCCGGTGTGGCGGTCAGCGCACGAACCCTTGCCAACGACGGATGCGGGGCGGACGTTCGCTAGCCTGCGACTGTCCCAGGACGAACCCGAACACGTGTACCCCAGCGCAGAGATCTCGGAGCTCATGGAGGCCCTGTCAGGGCAGGATGCGTTCCGCAGCGTGCTGGACGCCCTGGCCGAGGGCGTGTACCTGGTCGACCGCAACCGCACGATCCGTTTCTGGAACCGCGCCTGCGAGGAGATCTCGGGCTACCGCGCCGCGGACGTGGTCGGGCACCGCTGCTTTGAGAACATCCTGCGCCACGTCGACGACACCGGGGCCGAACTGTGCCGCGCACGCTGCCCGCTGGCGAAGACGATGCGGGACGGGCAGGAGCGCGAGTGCGGCGTCTGGCTGCACCACAGGGACGGGCGGCGGCTACCGGTCCAGATTCACGCCAGACCGATCCGCGGCGAGAACTCGGCCGTCATCGGCGCCATAGAGATATTCAGCGACCGCTCCGCCATCACCAGCGCGCAGGAACGCCTCGCGCAGCTCGAAGCACAGGCTCTGACCGACCCGCTGACCCAGCTGCCCAACCGCCGCTACCTCGACATGGCGCTTCCGGCCGCGCTCGCCGATGCCCACCGTTACCAGGAGCCGCTCGGGGTTGTGTTCATCGACATCGACGGCTTCAAAGCCGTCAACGACGCCCACGGACACGACACGGGCGACGAGCTCCTGCGGGTGGTCGCCGGCACGCTCAGCGGAAACCTCCGCGCCGGCGACACCATCTGCCGCTACGGAGGCGAGGAGTTTGTGGTCATCCTCCCGCACGCCAATGAAGAACACCTGAGCAGGACATGCCAGCGGCTGCTGGCGCTCGTCCGCGTCTCAAGCCTCGACCGTCCCCACCAGCGGTCCCTGTCTGTGACCGTCTCCATTGGCGCGACCATCGCCACCGCCGGCGACACCCCTGCCTCGGTGCTGTTCAGGGCCGACCGGAATCTGTACACGAGCAAACGCCAGGGCCGTGACCGCATCACCTTCTCGTAGTGAGCGACAGACAGCGGCCCAGCGCCGGCCTGAGGCCCGTAGGTAGGGCGATTCCCCGCCGCGGTAAGAGTGTGAAGGTGCGCTACTTGCCGGTCAGCAGCTGGCGCACCTTGGCGGCGTCGTGGGCCCGGTTGGTGAGCACTACGTCCTGGCCGTTGTAGGTGCCAAACGCGCCGCCGAGGATCTGCGGCTTTGAAGACCCGCCGATCTCCGCCGCCACGAACAGCTGCATCAGTGCGAGCGGGCCCATGTCGGTCTGGATCGCCTTGGGAGCGTCCCACGCCGCCCAGGGGAGGTGCATGAAGGCGTGCACCGAGAAGAGCTGGCGCTTGATCGCGTTGATGATCTCCTGCTGGATCTGCTCGCGGTTGAAGTCGGTGTAGGCGGGGTCGCAGGGCATGTGCCGCACACGCGCGAGCGTCATCGCCTCGGTTGCGCTGAGGTGGTGAAGGCCGGCTGAGAGGTCGAGCGTGTAGCCGCCGTTGGCGGTGCCGCCGGAGATCGTCGCGCACATCCGTGGCGTGCTCACGGTCACGCCGCCGATGTCTGAGATGAACTTCACAAAGTTGCCGAAGTCGACCACGACCATGTGGTTGATCTTCACGCCGGTGAGCTGCTCGACGATCCTGATCGTCTCCTGCGGCCCGCCACAGGCCCAGGCGGCGTTGATCTTCTGCATGCCGCAGCCGGGGATCGAGACCAGTGTGTCGCGCGGCACCGAGAGCTTGCGCGAGACACCGCCGCCAACGCGCCAGATCATCAGCGTGTCGGTGTTGGCGACCTTCTCGTTGTAGTTGGAGCCCGGCTCGCGCGAGCTGTAGCCGGTCCGCGGGCGGACGTCCAGGCCCACGATGAGGATGTTGTTGGGGCTCACCAGCATCGGTCCCGCGCCGCTCAGCGCCGCCAGCGTCGTCTTGCCGCCGGGCAGGCTCCCGGGATCGCCCGAGGCGCTGATGAAGAACAGCACGACCGACAGCAGCACCCAGAAAACGCACGCGCTCAGCAGATATCTGAGCAGCCGCAGCGGATGCAGCAGTGGCCTGGCAGCAGGCCGCAGTCCGGGGATGCGCCGCAGGCCACGGCCGCGGCGGCGCGTGCGGCCGTTGCGGCGCGCGCCCCGCTCGCCTCCCCGGGGCGAGGCAGGATCAGCCCAGCTGGCCGCATCAAGCTCGCCGTGGCGGGCCGGCCGGGGTGGCTGCAGCCGCGAGCGGGCCGCGGCGCGCTCCTGCAGCTCGGCGTCGGTCTCGCCCCGCAGGCGGGCGCCCAGGCCGCGGCGCTTGGAGCGGTAGACGTTGTAGGGCTGGCCGGAGCGGTCCTGCCCGCCCGGCCGCCGGCTGCGGGCATCGCGGCGCGGCCTGGACGGATGCGCGCCGCTGTCGTCTTCAAGATCCGGCATCGGTCCCTCCGGCGAAGTTCTGAGGGGGCGCTGCTTATAGTGGCGGGATGCCCGCGCGGCTGGTGATCGGCGTAGACATTGGTGGCACCAAGTTAGCGGCCGCGGTGGTTGATGAGCAGCTGCGCATCCATCAGCGCCTGCAACGCTCGATGCTGGGGCAGGACACGCCGGCGCTGCTCGACACCATCGCCGGGGCGGTGCTGGAGCTGATCGGCATGGCTGCGGGTGAGGTCGTGGCGGCCGGCGTCGGGATCCCGTCGCTGATCGACCGCCGCAGTGGCACCTCGGTGATGGCGGTCAACCTGCCGCTTGCGGGCGTGCGCTTCGGCGCGCTGATGTCCGAGCGGCTCGACCTGCCGGTCTTTGTGGACAACGACGGCAACCTCGCGGCTCTGGCCGAGCACCGAGCCGGGGCGGGCGCAGGCGCCGAGCACATGGTGTTCATCGGCCTCGGTACCGGGATCTCCGGCGGCCTGATCCTGAACGGCGAGCTCTACCGCGGATCGGTTGGCGCCGGTGCCGAGCTCGGTCACATGGTGATCGATTGCAATGGCCCGCCCTGTCAGGGCAACTGCCCCAACCACGGCTGCTTCGAGGCGCTGGCCTCGGGAACCGCGCTGGGGCGCGAGGCTGTGGCGGCCGCGCAGCGCCATCCGGACTCGGCGCTCGGCGGGGCCCTGCGTGCCGGGCGTGCGGTCGAAGGGCCGCTGGTGACCGAGCTTGCCCATGACGGCGACGCGGCCGCGCGCGCGGTGATCGAGCTGATCGGCACCCGCGTCGGAGTGGCGATCGCGAGCCTGGTCAACGTCTTCAACCCGGAGCTGGTGGTCGTCGGGGGTGGCGTCATGGGGGCGGGCGAGATGCTGCTCGCGCCCGCGCGCGCGGAGCTGCAGCGGCGCGCGCTGCCGCCGTCACGCGACCTGGTGCAGGTCGTGCCCGCTGCCTACGCGCACGAGGCGGGGATGGTCGGTGCGGCCGCGCTCGCGCTCGACGGGCTGGCGGCCAAACAGGGCGAGGCGTGATGGCGGCCGGCCGCCTGATCGTCTGCCCGACCCCGATCGGAAACCTGCAGGACATCACCCTGCGGGTGCTCGCCGCGCTGCGTGAGGCCGACCTGATCGCCTGCGAGGACACCAGGCGCACAGGCACGCTGCTGCGCAGCTACGGCGTCTCTGCGAAGCTCGTCAGCTACTACGAGCAGAACGAGAAGGCGCGTGCCGCCGAGCTTGTCAGGCGCATGCACGGTGGTGATGTGGTCGCACTGGTCTCCGATGCCGGTATGCCGCTCGTATCCGACCCCGGCTATGTGCTGGTGCGAGCATGTGTCGCGGCCGGGCTGGCGGTCGAGGTGCTGCCCGGCCCGTCGGCGGCGCTGGCAGCGCTGGTGGCGAGCGCACTGCCGGCCGACAACTGGCGCTTTGCCGGCTTTCTGCCGCGCCGGCGGGCCGAGCTCGAGGCGGTCTTCTCGGGGATGGAGACGCTGGTCGCGTTCGAGTCGCCGCGCCGCGTGGCCGCCTCGCTCGCGGTCCTGGCAGCACTCGATGGTCAGCGGCCAGTGGCGGTCTGCCGCGAGCTGACAAAGCTGCACGAGGAGGTTGTGCGCGGCTGCGCCGCCGATCTGGCGGCCCGCTACGCCGCCGAGCCGCCGCGCGGCGAGGTCGTGCTGGTGGTGGGACCCGCGCCCAGCTCGAGCGGCGCGAACCTGGCGCAGGCGGTCGCGGCGGTGCGGGACCTGGTCGGCGCCGGGGCCAGGCCGCGGGCGGCTGCCGGCGTGGTGGCCAGGCTTACCGGCACCAGTGCCAACCAGCTCTACGCTGCGGTCATCGCTGCGCCGGCGGACGCCGGCGACTCAGCGTCAGCCAGCCGCTGAGGCTCGCCTTGAGCCCGGGCGCGCGGAAGGTTGCGAGCGCGTGCAGCCGTAGCCTGCCACCCCGGCGCAGCAGCAGCAGCCGTCCGGCGGGCGTGAGCCTCAACGCCATCCGGGGCGTGAGACCGTGCCTGACGCGTACGGCGCCCACGGCGACCAGCACCCGCTGGCGGCGGATCGTGACATACCACCTGATCCCGGCCCACCCCGACGCGCCGCTGCGCGCGAGCCGCACGCTGACCGGCCGGTGTGCAAGCCGGCGCCCGCTCCACAGCAGCCTCGCGCTCGCGCGCACGGCTGCCGCCAGCCAGTGCTCCGCGTTCTTCCGCGCCAGGCCGGCCCGCGCAGCCGTGGTGCTGGCCGTGGCAGACGGTGTCTGGGCGCTGGTTTGGGTGGTGGTCTGAGCGCTGGTCTGAGTGCTGGCCTGCGTGATCGTCTGGCCGGTTACGGCCGGGCTTGGGGCGGCGAGCACCGTGATCGCTTGCCGGACGCTGCTCTGCTGGCCGTCGGTCTGGGAGACCGTGAGCGTAACCGTGTAGGTCCCCGCCGCGGCGTAGGCGTGGGTTACCGAGTTGCCCGCTGCCGACGAGCCGTCCCCAAAGCTCCAGCTTGCCGCCGTGATGCTCTCGGATCCGCCCGCCGTAGCGCTGGAATCGAAGGTGATCGGGCTGCTAGCGGTGGGATCCGTGGTCTGGGGCGTGTAGGTGAAGGCTGCCGCCGGCGGCGGCGCTGAGGTGACTGCGAGCCGGGTCACGCCGAAGATCGTGCCCCCTCCCGCGTCGGTCACGGTGACCCACACGGTGTAGGTTCCGGCGCTCGGGAAGGTGACCTGAGGATCCGCTCCCGTGGCCACGTCCTGGCTGACGCTGCCGTCCGGCGCGAGGTAGGACCACGCATAGGCGGTCGCCGCCGAGCCGGCGCCGCTGAGCGTGGCGCCGAGCGCCGCTGGCAGGCCAGCCGTGGGTGAGCCTCCGGCGGCGATGGCGGCGCTCGCGGTGCTGGCGGTCCCCTGCGCGCAGGCGCCACCCTGATCTGACCACATCTCCTGGACCAGGTACTGATCGCCCGCCAGCAGCTGGTTGTAGTAGCCGCCGCCGGTCGCGGCGCTCAGCGGTCCCCAGGTCCAGGCGCACTCGTCGGCGATCTCGAATCCTGAGGAGTCGATGTAGCCGCTGCCGCCCATCGGGTCCGTCGCGGCCTCCAGCAGCTCGTGCGTGCCGATGTTGTCGAGCGCCATCACCGCTGTGCTGACGCTGCTCGGCCCCTGCGAGCTGTAGCACACCCCGGCGGAGTTGGAGTAAGACGACTCCGTGTAGGGGACGAGCGTGAAGCTCGTATAGCCTGCTCCGGCGGGAGCAAAGGCGAGGTGGTAGCCGCAGAAGGCCTGTGTCTCGCAGGTCGTGGAGGAGGAGTCGTAGCAGCTGTCCACGCCCGGTGGCAGCAGCACGATGTAGCTGTGCTGCAGGTCGCTTGGGAGCGCGCCGGCGGTGATCACGTTCGCGAGCTCCGTCACCAGCTGCGCGGTCGTGAGGCAGGCGCTGGCTCCCGCGACCGTGCAGCCCGAGGCCGGGTAGGGGGTTGTGTCGGAGATCGGCGCGGCGTTGGCCAGCGAGCTGAGGGCCGGGCCGCTCGCATCGACGTACTGGGCGGCGAGCGAGGTCACGTTGCCGCTCTGGCCGCGGCTCGCCGCCAGGTCAGACAGGTATTGCTCAAAGCCCGCGACGTAACCGTTGGGGAACGCATAGCCCGCAGGCGCCCAGGCCACCACCTCGGTCGTGACCGCGTGCATCACGGGCCCGCCACCGTAGAGCAGCGGCGGCGTGCCGCCGCCAGGCGAGGTCCCGCTTGGGCCGGGGGTGGCGGCGCCTGGCGCAGGCGCGCCGCCGAGTGGCCGTGCTCCTGTCAGCGCCGGTGCCTGCGCCCACGGCAGGATCGTGGCGGCGTGCGGCGAGGGCGCAAACACGCCGCCGGGCGGGCGCACGCGCAGGCGCGACCGGCCAGCGGCCCGCGCGCCGGCGCAGGCAAGGAGCGCGAGCAGGACTGGGAGGATCGCGGCCGAGAGGCGCAGGAGCGCAAGGGTGCGCCTTCCGGTTGTGCTGTGCATGCTCACAGCGTCGGCGCGCAGCGGTAGCTGCGCCACAGCGCGGCCACCCGGGGGACGCATGTTCGATCGCGCTGGCCGCTGCGGACTCGTCTAGTCTGCGAGCGATGTCGTTCTATGTCACCACGCCGATCTACTACGTCAACGCCCAGCCGCACCTCGGTCACGCCTACACCTCGATCGCTGCCGACGTGCTGGCCCGCCACCACCGGCGCCGCGGCGATGACACCTTCTTCCTGACCGGGACCGACGAGCACGGCGAGCCGGTGGCCGACGCGGCCCGGGCCCAGGGCCTTGAACCGCGGGCGTGGGCTGACCTGAACGCCGAGAAGTTCAAGGCGCTGCTGCCTGCGATCGGCGTCGCTCCGGACTTCTTCATCCGCACCACCGATGCCGAGCACAAGCGCCGCGTCCAGGAGGTGCTGCAGCGCGTTTACGACAACGGCCACGTCTACAAGGGTCTCTACGAGGGCTGGTACTGCCCCCGCTGCGCCGACTTCAAGACCGAGTCAGAGATCCTCGACGGCAACCGCTGTCCGATCCACGAGATCGAGCTGACGCGGGAGCAGGAGGAGAACTGGTTCTTCCGCCTCTCAGCCTTCCAGGGCCGGCTCGAGCAGCTGTTTGAGAGCCAGCCGGACTTTGTCGCGCCGGCCCGTGCGCGCCACGAGGCGCAGGCGTTCATCGCCCAGGGGCTCCAGGACGTCTCGCTCTCGCGCGCCAAGCTGCGCTGGGGGGTGGAGGTGCCCTGGGATGAGGGTCACGTCTTTTACGTCTGGTTCGACGCGCTGCTCAACTACTACACGGCACTTGGCTACGCCCGCGCGGGCGAGGATCTCACCGCACGCTACTGGCCGCCGAGCGTGCACCTGGTCGGCAAGGAGATCCTCAAGTTCCACACGCTCTACTGGCCCGCGATGCTCTGGGCCGCCGGGCTTGAGCTTCCCCGGCAGGTCTTTGTCCACGGCTTCCTGCAGGGCTCCGACGGCCGCAAGATGTCCAAGTCGCTGGGCAACGGCCTGGATCCGTTTGCGGTGCTCGAGCGCTACGGCGCCGATGCGCTGCGCTTCTATCTGCTGCGCGACGTCAGCTTCGGCGGCGACGGCAACGTCGGCATGGATGCTGTCGCCTCGCGCTACGAGGCCGAGCTGGCCAACGAGTACGGCAACCTCGTCTCGCGCACACTGGCGATGCTCGTTCGCTACCGCGACGGCAGGATCCCTGAGGCGCCCGTTGACCCGGTGCTCGAGTCCGAGCTGGCCAGCCTGGCGGCGGAGGTAGCGGCGGCGATCGACGGGGTCGACCCGAGCGGCGGGCTGGAGCTGATCTGGCAGCGCGTGCGGCGCCTGAACCGTTATGTCGAGGAGCGTAAACCGTGGGAGCTCGCACGCGACCAGGACGCCTCCACGAGCCTTGACAGCGTGCTGGTGACGCTCCACCGGGGGCTGCAGGTGGTCACGACCGAGCTTGGCCCCTACATGCCGGACACGAGCGCCAGGGTGCTTCAAGCGCTCGCGGCGATCCCGCTCGAGGTGATCCCGCCGCTCTTTCCCAAGACACCGTGATCGACAGCCACACCCACCTTGCCAGCTGCGAGCAGCCGGCTGAGGAGCTCGTGAGCGTCGCCGCCGCGGCGGGGGTGGAGCGCATCGTCACGGTCGGCACTGACCTGGCCGACTCCGCGGCCGCACTGGCGGCGGCGGAGCGCCTCCCCGGGGTCTACGCCACCGTCGGCCTGCACCCCAACTCTGCCACCGGCTGCACCGAGGCGGAGCTGGACGAGCTGGCAGAGCTGGCCCGTCACCCCCGCTGCGTGGCGATCGGCGAGACCGGGCTTGACTACTACCGCGATCACGCGCCGCCTGCCGACCAGCTCCGGGCCTTCAGCGCCCAGCTGGAGATCGCGCGCCAATTGGGAAAGCCGGTGTCGATCCACACCCGGGCGGCGGATGAGGCGACGCTCGCCGTCCTGCGCGATTACGCGGGGGAGGTGAGGGTGATCCTGCACTGCTTCAGCATGGCGGACCGGGTCACGGAGTGTCTCGCGTACCCGGACTGGTTTCTGTCCTTTGCGGGCAACATCACCTACCCGGCCAACGCCGCGCTGCGCGAGGCGATGCTGGCCGTTCCCGCCGGGCGGCTCCTGGTCGAGACCGACGCGCCTTACCTCGCACCGGTGCCGCTGCGCGGCCGGCCCAACGTGCCCGCCAACGTGGTCCACACCGCGCGCGCGATCGCGCTCGAGCGCCGCGTCGGCTACGACCAGCTCGAGCGGGAGATCGAGCAGGCTGCGGCGGCGGCGTTCGCGTGGTGAAGCTCGGCCAGAACTTCCTGGTTGACCGCAACATCCTCGAGGTGATCGTGCGCCTGGCGGCGGTGTCGGACGTGGATGTGGTGCTAGAGGTCGGCGGCGGCCCGGGGGTCCTGTCGCAGCGCCTGGCAGCGCAGGCGCGGTTCCTGCACGTGGTGGAGCTCGACCGCACGCTCGAGCGCAACCTGCGAGGCGTG
>JAJYHG010000265.1 GCA_021784895.1 Actinomycetes bacterium | reverse complement strand
CGCTCGAGCTGGCCCGCCGCAGCGGCGGCGCGATCGACGCGGTCTCAGATGACGAGATCCGCGACGGCATCAAGCTGCTCGCCCAGACCACGGGCATCTTCACCGAGACCGCGGGCGGTGTCACCACCGCGGTGCTGCGCAAGCTGGCCGCGCGCGGCGACATCGGCGCTGACGAGCGGGTGGTGGCGGTGATCACCGGCGAGGGCCTGAAGACGCTCGAGTGCGCGCGCGGGACCTTTGAGGCCTGGGAGATTGATCCCCGCGCGGAGTCGTTTGAACAGGCGCGCGAAGCCCGCCTGGCACTTACTGCCTGAGAAAAGGAGGCGCAGATGTCAGTGAATGTGAAGATCCCGACCCAGCTGCGCGCCGCCACCGGCGGCGAGGCCGTGGCGACGGTGGAAGGCGCGAGTGTCGCCGAGGTGCTCGAGGCCCTCTACGAGCGCTTCGGCGAGCTCAAGGAGCGGATCGCCGATGAGGACGGCCTGCGGCGGTTCGTCAACGTCTACGTCGGCGGCGAGGACATCCGCTTCCTCGACGGCCTGGCCACGCCGGTCGCCGACGGCGGCGAGGTGACGATCCTGCCGGCCGTCGCGGGCGGCCGCTGAGAGCCGCTCACCGCCGGGGGCTGCTGCACAGTGCAGCCCCCGGCGCCCGGCGCTGCGCCGGGCCGTCACTCACCGACCGCGACCAGCCCGACCGGGCAGCTGACGCCGGTGCCGCCGAGCCCGCAGTAGCCGCCGGGGTTCTTGTCCAGGTACTGCTGGTGGTAGTCCTCGGCGTAGTAGAACGGGCCGGCTGGCGCGATCTCGGTCGTGACCGGCCCGTAGCCGGCCGCTCGCAGCTGCTCGCCGTAGGCGGCCCTGGACGCCTCCGCCAGCCGGCGCTGGCTGTCATCTGCGCAGTAGATCGCGGAGCGGTACTGGGTGCCGGCATCGTTTCCCTGGCGCATCCCCTGGGTGGGGTCATGGCTCTCCCAGAAGCGGCGCAGGATCTCGGCGTAGGAGGTGTGGGCGGGGTCAAAGACGACCAGCACCGCCTCGGCGTGGCCGGTGCTGCCGCTGCAGACCTCCTCGTAGGTAGGGTTGGGCGTGTATCCACCCGCGTAGCCGACCGCGGTCGTGTACACGCCGGGGGCGGTCCAGAAGGCCCGCTCGGCCCCCCAGAAGCAGCCCAGCGCCACCACCGCTGTCTCCAGGCCGGCCGGGAATGGGGGCTCAAGCGGCGTACCGAGGACCGTGTGGGCCGCGGCTACGGGCATCACCTGCGACCGGCCGGGCAGCGCCCGGGCGGGGTCGATCATCTTCGTCTTATCACGCCAGAAATCGAGCATGGCGCCAAGCGTAGTGCGCCGTCAGCTTTTCTCAAGCGCGCCGGTGAGCTGCGACCCCGCCGCGGTGAGGCTGGCTTTGGTCACGGTCGCCACCTGGCCGGCGAGCGTGCCGATATGCGTGATCAGGCTCTTTTCGTCAGCCGTCTGATAGCTGCCCAGCAGCCGCAGCAGGTCCGCCACCCGGAGGTTGGCGGTGGCGACGGCCCGCCCGTAGAGCTTGAGGAAGCTCGTGGTGGCGGGCGGGACCAGCTGCGGGTCTGTGGCCGCCAGCTCGGCGTCCTGGCAGAGCGTGCTGGGCGCCATCACCAGTACCCGCCGCTCGGCGGCCACGTAGCGGTTCACGATCAGGCGGGCGATGGTCAAGCGGCCCCACTGCAGGCGCCTGAGCTGCAGAGAGAAGCGCGTGAAGGCGGGCAGGAACGCCTGGTCAAAGCCGAGCGAGAGGTCATCACCGATCTCCTGGCCGACCACGGTGAGTGTGTGCCGGGCGGCGCTGTCGAGCGTCTCCGCGGGCAGCGTCAGGGGCACGAGCGCGCCCCGGCACTGGGAGCTGACTGAGGCGATGTATGCCGTCTCCGCAGCCTGCGCGGTGCTCGCGCCCGTGACGACCGCGCTCAGGTAGGCCGAGTAGGCGTAGAGCGCCCTGCGGTCAAGGCGCACAGCGGCCAGCGTAAGGGCCGCGGCCTGGGTGGGCCTGGCCGCCGGCAGCTGCTCACCCAGGGCCAGCGGGCCCGGTCGCCCGGCCGCGACTGCCGCGCTGGGCGCCGCCAGCATCGCGGCTAACACAAAGGCTGTGACTTGCTTCATTGACGGCACCGGGTACTGAAGTCGGCACCACATAGACACCGGCCGGACGTGGAAGTTTCGCTGCCGAGCACAGGCACGTCAATGGTGGCTGTCGATGGACCGCGTGAACGCTCCGGCGGTGATGTCGTCGGCCCGCAGCGCGGGCGTGTGGTTTAGCTCGCTCGGCCGCCGGCAGTTTGCCCCGCGGCCGTTACTCGCGCGTTAGACCAGAAAACTTTGCATCGGCCGCTGCGCTCTGTAAAGTGCCGCGCCGGTGCGGGCACTCCCGGCCGCACGAAATTTCCTACAGGTAGATCGGAGGAGTCGACACTATGGATCATCGCCGTCTAAAACGGGGCGGGGTCGGCGCGGTGGCGGCAGTGGGTGTGGCCGCCGCGGTAGCAGTGCCGCTGGTGGGTTCCGCAGTTGCGTCTGATTCGCTGGCCGCGTCGCGGTCGCACGCACGCACGCTGACCGCGCACGCGGCTG
>JAJYHG010000136.1 GCA_021784895.1 Actinomycetes bacterium | reverse complement strand
TCTTGCGAGCCTCTGGGACTGAGCAAAACGCCCGCGGCGCCCAGCGCAAACCAGCAGGCGGCGTGCTCACCGGCGCGTGAGAACGTGCGCGCACCGGTCACCAGGCGCGGGTCCGCGTGGCCGCCTGTGCGAGCCCGGACGAGCAGCCGGCGGTCGAGCGCGACCGCCGGCGCGAGCATGGTCCTCAAGGCGCTCAGCGCTTCCGGTCCTCAGAAGCCGACGCGGTGCTCGTCGTTTTCGACCAGCAGGTAGTCAACGCGCGTGAGGTCGAAGCTGACCGTCGCGTCCTCGGCGTGCAGCTCGTGCCAGCCGCCGCTCTTGCCGAGCACCTCCCGCAAGCGCTCGAGCTCCGCGCCGCGCACCCGCGCGGCCAGCGTCTGGCCGCCGTGGAAGCCGATGCTGATCTTCTGTGGCCTGTCCTCTGCGTTCATCTGCGAAGCTCCTCGCTGGTCAGTGGTGGTCTGAGGGTTGCACTAGCTCGGTCAGCACGCCGCCGGTGGCAGACGGGTGCAGGAACGCGACCCGTGAGCCGCGGATCCCGTCGCGTGGCCGCGCGTCGATCAGGCGCGTGCCCGCAGCCGACAGACTAGCCAGCGCAGCCTCGATGTCAGCCACACGGTAGGCCACGTGGTGCAGGCCCGGGCCGCGGCGCGCAAGGAACCTGGCCACCGCGCCATCACCATCGAGCGGCTCGAGCAGCTCCACATGCGAGTCGCCGACATCGAGCAGCGCCGCCCGCACGCCCTGCTCGGCGAGCGTCTCGCGGTGCACCAGCACCATTCCCAGCACGTCGCGGTGAAGGGCCACCGCCGCCTCCAGATCGCTCACCGCGATGCCCACGTGGTCGATCGCGTCAAACACCGCTACAGGACCCTCTCCAGGCGGGGGTTGGGGCGGTGGGAGCGCCCCGCCTTGGCGCACGGACGTCCCTCCACCATCACCACGTCGGCGGTGTAGTCGTTCTGGCCGCGGATCAGCGACGAGCCGACACCGTAGGCGTCAACCGGCACGCCGAGCCGTTCGAAGCGGTCGATCTTCTCCGCCGTGAAACCGCCGCTGACGACGATCCGCACGTCGCCAAAACCGGCGTCGTCCAGCGCCCGGCGCACGTTGGCAACCAGTTGTGGGTTCACGCCGCGCGGATCAAACTCGCCCATCGAATCAATCAGCGAGCGGTCGACCATGCGCTCGGAGGTATCGAGCCTGACTCCCCAGAGCTGCGAGCCGAGCGCGCGCGCCACCTCCACCGCCGTGCGCGGACTGTCGTTGTCAAAGTCCACCAGCACGGTGATGTTCATCTCCGCGTGGAAGCGCTCCGCGAACACGCGCGCCGCCGCCACCGTGTCCCCGCCGTAGGCGGCGATCAGCCCGTGCGGAACGGTCCCGACGCCGCGCCCGCCCCACCAGGACGCCTGCGCGTCGGTGGAGACGCCGATCGCTCCCGCCACGTGCGCCGCCCAGCCGTCGCCGGTCTGCACGTGCCAGTGGTCGTGCCGGGCGGGGAAGTAGAGGATCGGCTTGCCGCGCGCGGCGCGCACCACCGCATCGACGTTGCGCATGATCAGCGAGCGGCGCGCCAGCGAGCCGAGATACACGGTCTCCAGGTGCGCGAACAGCGGGTATTCGCCCTCGATCGTGAGCACCGTCTCCCAGGGCTCGATCGGATCGCCCTCGTACAGCGCATGCACCTCGAGCTCTTCCCAGCCCGGGACCCACCTGCCGTCCGGCCCGCGCTGGCCAGCAGCCAGCTTCAGCATCGCGATCGCCTCGTCGATCCCGCCCAGGCGCGAGTGATGCTTCTGAAAGACCTGCACCAGCACCCGCGGGCGGTGGCCGACCTCCTCCAAAAGCTGTTTGGTGTAGACGAAGTAGGCGTCCGAGTAGTAGCCCTCGCGCAGCCGCGCGACCGGCAGCCTGAAGACCTCGGGCGCAAGACGTGTGCGGGAGCCTGCTGACATGCGCGCAGCCTACAGTCAGGGCGGCCATGCGCGTCTTGCGACACCGCGACTTTCGCCTGCTCTTCATCGGCCAGTCCGCCAGCCAGATCGGCACCCAGGCTGTGATCGTCGCGATGGCGCTCTACATCACCCGGCGCACCGGCTCGGCGACGGACCTCTCGGTGATCCTCGGCGCGGGCTCGCTGCCGTTCGTGGCGCTGATCGTCTTCGGCGGCGTGTGGGCCGATCGCCTGCCGCGCCACCGCGTGGTGATAGCCAGTGACTCCACACGCGCGCTGCTGCACGCCACGCTCGGCGTGCTGATCCTCACAGGTGCCCCCGCGATCTGGCTGATCGCGCTGATCGAGGCCGCCTCCGGTGTGGCCGAGGCGTTCTTCCAGCCAGCCTACGTCGGGCTCGTGCCCCAGACGGTGCCCGAGTCAGAGATCCAGTCAGCACAGGCGTTGCGTGGCACCCTGGAGAACGCCTCGATCGTGATCGGGCCGCTTCTGGCCACCGCGGTGGTGCTCTCGCTCGGCGCGGGCGAGGCGTTTCTGTTTGACGCCGCGAGCTTCGCGCTCGGGGCGGCGCTGCTTTGGCCGGTCAGGCCCAGGCGGCGTGGGCGGGCTGGAGGTGGGGCGCCGGCGGGCGCGCTGCAGTCGCGCGTGGC
>JAJYHG010000083.1 GCA_021784895.1 Actinomycetes bacterium | reverse complement strand
GGACGGCGGGCCGACGCTCGCGCCCATCGCGGGTGTCCGCCAGGATGTAGCCGATCCCGGCGCTGCCGAGACGTTCCTGCGCGCGCTGACGCTCAACGTCGCGCTCGGTAACTGCGACGCCCATGCCAAGAACTTCTCGCTGCTCCACAGCGAAGCCGGTGCTCTTCGCCTGGCACCTGTATGACCTCATGGCGACCCGGCTCTACCCAATCGACGACCGCCTCGCGATGTACGTCGACACCATCCAAAGAGCAGACCGCGTGACGCCGGAACGCATCGTGACAGAAGCGGCGCAGTGGGGTATACGGCGTTCGCGAGCGGAGGAGACCGTCGCCGATGTTCTCGATCGCTTGCCCGATGCGCTCGCCGCCAGCGCCAACGAGACCGCTGCTGTCCCGGCAGAACTCGTCGACTTCGTAACCCGTCGCGTGGACCGGCTGCGGAGTGCGACCCCACGCGCGAGGGCTGGGCGTCCGGATTGATCGAGCTCACGCGCTGCGGCCCGTCACCCAGCCGGCGCCAGACTCGGTCGCGCTACTCATGGGGCTCCCACGGACATAGTGCTACGCTGTAGGCACAATGGATGTTTCGGTGCGGGACCTGCGTAACTCGACGGCGACGGTCGTAGCTGCCGTGCAGGCGGGAACACGGGTGACTCTGACGGTGCATGGGCGCCCGGTCGCGGACATCGTGCCGCACCGTGTCAGGCAGGAGCGCCGGCCCGCCGATGTGGTCTATCAGGGTCTTGACCGGGTGGCGGCACTGGCTGCGTCGCTTGATGTCGCCGGCAGGACCAACCTCGACGATTACGAGAGCGGTCTGAGCAGCGACGACTTCTGATGTCGGATCTGCTACTGGACACGAGCGTCTTCATCGCCGCCGAAAGCGGTCGCCCGATGAAGCAGAGGCCCGTTGGCGAGGCCCGCGTTTCCGTGGTCACGCTGGCCGAGCTAAAGCTCGGGATCCTGCGCGCGACAGGGGACGTGCGGACAGTCCGCGAAGCCACGCTGGCGGAAGCGAGCCTGTTCCTCCCGCTGGCGGTCGACGAGCGCGTGGCCGACGAGCTCGCCGGGCTGCTCGCAAAGCTCCGCTCGGCGCAGCGCCGCTCAAAGGCGTTCGACTGTTTCCTGGCAGCGACCGCACTCGCACACCAGCTGACCGTCATCACCCAGGACAGCGACTACGACGAGCTCCAAGCGGTCGAGCCGGGCCTGGCCGTGCTGCGCGTCTGAGCAGAGAGCTTCCGCGCTGCCCGTCGCGCAGCGCCTTCAACGCTGGGGCGCTTGCTCGCCCTCTGCGGTCGCCTCAGGCCCGTGCTGGTCAGCGATCTGCCAGCCCAGCAAGGAGCGCCGTGAGCGCATTGGTCTTCAAGTCGTCAAGCGCAAGCGCGAGCGCGGGCAGTGCTACCGGAGAGCGGCGAGAGGGCACCGTCCTTTAGGGCGGTGGTGAATCGCTGTGCCCGGCGTCAGACGGGTCGTTGTTGCTGTTCGATGTAGGCGCGGAGGATGCTGATTGGCGCCCCGCCGACGGACCCGGCGAAGTAGCTGCCTGACCACAGCCGGTTCGCACGCCAGTAGTGCTTGGCGAGGTCGGGGAACTCTTGGCGCATCCGGCGGGACGACACGCCTTTGAGGCTGTTCACGAGTCGCGCGGGAGCGACCTTCGGCGGGAAGTTGACGAGCAGGTGGACGTGTTCGCCTTCGCCGTTGAACTCAACTAGTTCGCACTCGAAGTCCTCGCACACACCGCGAAATATCGCTTCGAGGCGGGCAAGGTGTCGGTCGTGAAAGACGCGGTGCCGGTATTTGGTGACGAAAACCAAGTGGGCGTGCAGGACGAACATACAGTGACGGCCGTGCCGTATCTCGTGGTAGTCCGTCATAGGCCAACCGTAGACTACGACTGGTGCAGGTCAGGTACTCTTATCGCGCGTACCCGCAGGGCCGTGAGGCCCAACGGCTGGCCCGGCTGTTCGGTTGCTGCCGCCACGTTCATAACGCGGTGATCGGCGAGCGTGAGCACGCCCGGCGTAAGGGGCTGCCTTTCCCGACCACTGGAGAGTTGTCGAGGCGGCTGCTGACGGATGCGAAACGTCAACCGGGAACAGCGTGGCTTGGTGAGGTCAGCGCGGTGGCGTTACAGCAGGCGCTTGCGGATGCTGACCGGGCGTACCGGAACTTCTTTGACTCGCTCACCGGCAAGCGTCGGGGACGCCGGGTGGGTGCTCCACGCTTCCGGTCCCGATGGGATCACCGCCGGTCGGCGCGGTTCACCCGCAACGCTAGGTTCAAGATCGAGGTTGCGGGCGATGACCCGCGTGGCGCACGCTTGTATCTCCCGCAGGTTGGGTGGGTGCCGTTTACGTTGTCGCGTCCGCTGCCGTCTGATCCGTCGAGCGTGACGATCATCCGTGAGCCTGACGGTCGACACCGCGTGAGCTTCGTGGTCGAGGTGGTGGACACACCGGGTCTCACCACGGGGCGGGCGTGTGGGATCGACCCCGGCCTCTCCTCGTTCGCCACGATCCTCACAACCAGCGAGACGGGCCAAGAGTCGGTTGAGAAGATCCCCACCCCGATGTTCTTGCGCCGCCGTGAGCGTGCGCTCGCACGGTCCCAA
>JAJYHG010000047.1 GCA_021784895.1 Actinomycetes bacterium | reverse complement strand
GCTCGTCGGCATGAAGCCACGCGAGCTGCGCGAGATCCGCGGCAACGACATCGCGATGATCTTCCAGGACTCGCTCTCCTCGCTGAACCCGACCAAGTCGATCGGCGAGCAGGTCGCAGAGCCGGTTCGCCTGCACCGTGGCGCAAGCCGCAAGGAGGCCTTTGACCGCGCGCTCGAGGTGCTCGAGCTGGTCGGCCTGCCGCGCCCCAGGGAGCGGATGAGCGACTATCCCCACCAGCTCTCAGGCGGCCTGCGCCAGCGCGTGATGATCGCGATCGCGCTCTCCTGTGAGCCGAAGGTGCTGCTCGCCGATGAGCCCACAACCGCGCTGGATGTGACGATCCAGGCGCAGATCCTGAAGGTGCTGGATGATCTCGAGCAGCGCCTGGGGATGGCGACGCTTTTGGTCACCCACGACATGGGTGTGGTCGCCGGCCGCTCCAAGCGGATCAACGTGATGTATGCGGGGAGGATCGTCGAGACCGCCCCCAGCGAGGAGCTCTTCACGGCGATGCGCCACCCCTACACGCAGGCGCTGCTCGGCTCGATCCCCCGACTGGAGTCCGACGCGAGCAAGCCGCTGCTCTCGATCCCCGGGCTGCCGCCGGATCTGACCCATCCGCCGACGGGCTGCCGTTTCGCGGCGCGCTGCCGCTTTGCAACCGAGCAGTGCCGGGCGCAGGAGCCGCCGCTGACCGGCTCCGGCAACCACCAGTTCGCCTGTTGGAACCCTGTCGACGGCCCTGCGATCATCACGGTTGTCAGACCCACCGCCAGCTCGGCTCCGGCCGGCGCCGTGGCGGCGTCGGTGATCAACGAGCCAGCGCCTGCGGTCGCGGCCCCGTCGAGCAACGGCAGCGCGCCGCTGCTCGAGCTCGTCGACGTGGTTCGCGAGTATCCGGTCACGGCGGGTGCGCTGCTCAAGCGCAAGGTCAACTCCGTCAAGGCCGTTTCCAACGTCAGCCTCTACGTCAATCCGGGTGAGTCGTTTGGTCTGGTGGGCGAGTCCGGCTGCGGCAAGACATCGCTGGGCAAGCTGATCGTCGGGATCGAAAAGCCCGACGGCGGCCATGTCAAGGTCAACGGCGAGGAGCTCTTCAAGAAGCGCGGCGGCGAACTGCGCCGGGCCCGGCGTGTTGTGCAGATGATGTTCCAGGATCCCTACGGGTCGCTTGACCCACGCATGCGCGTGCGCTCGATCCTGCGTGAGCCGATGCAGATCCAGGGGATCGGCTCGACCAAGGACCAGGACAAGCGTGTGCGCGAGCTGCTCGGCGAGGTCGGGCTGCCCGTCAACGCGCTTGAGCGCTACCCGCACGAGTTCTCCGGCGGTCAGCGCCAGCGGATCGCGCTGGCCCGCGCGCTGGTGCTCGAGCCGAAGATCATGGTCGCCGACGAGCCCGTCAGCGCGCTGGACGTGTCGATCCGCTCGCAGGTGCTCAACCTGATGAAGCGCCTGCAGGCCGAGCACGGCATGGCCTCGATCGTGATCTCACATGATCTGGCCGTGGTCAAATACCTGTCCGACCGCATCGGCGTCATGTATCTCGGCCGGCTGGTTGAGCTCGGCACCGGCGATGACATCTACCGGCGGGCCGCCCACCCCTACACCGACGCCCTGATCAAGACGATCCCGGTGCCCGATCCGGCGATCGAGAAGGCCAAGACCGAGGTCGGCATCCGTGGCGAGCTGCCGAGCCCGATCGATCCGCCGTCGGGCTGCCGCTTCCGCACACGCTGCCCGCTGGCGCAGGAGATCTGCGCGGAGGTGGAGCCGCCGATGCGCCGCTTCAGCCCAAGCCACCAGGCTGCCTGCCACTTCCCGCTGCAGACGCCACAGCCCGAGACGGCGTCCACCAACGGCGCCACGTCGGCAACGGCGACGGGCGTCAGCTAGAGCCGCGCTCGCCGCCCGCCAGCGCCTCGATCGCCGCCGCCAGCTGATCGGTGTTCTCGGCCACGGCGTCGGCCTCGAGCAGCTGCTCGCGTGCGTATGGCCCCGTGGTCACCGCGATGGCGCGCAGCCCGTCAGCCCGTGCGCAGGCGATGTCGCGCGGCGTGTCGCCGATCACGAGCGTGCGCTCGCGCGGCCAGGAGCGCTCGAGGCCGGCGGCCAGTCCCGCGCGGCGGCGTGCGATCGGCGGCAGCGCGGCACGGTCCTCGGCGTCTGAGCCAAAGCCGCCCTGACCGGGCGCAAACCAGCGCGACAGGTCGGCGGCTCGCAGCTTGCGCCGTGCGACCGGCTCGAAGTTGCCGGTCACAAGCGACAGCCTCCAGCTGCCCGACGCGCTCAGTGACTCGAGCAGCTCCGGCATCCCGGCGACGACCCTGGCCGTCAGGTCGGGTGGGCAGAGCTCGGCGTAGATGCGGCAGCAGGCATCGCGGACAGCCTGGGCGCGCGCGTCGATCCGCGCCGCCGACACGCCCGCCGCCAGGAGCTGCAGGCGCGCGATCTCACCGTCGGTCCGGCCAGCGGCCGAACCCGCCAGCCGCGCACCCGAGAGATCGACGCCGTGCACCTGCTCGATCGCCGCGATCAGCGCTGTGGCATGCTCGCCCGAGGCACGCTGCAGCAGGGTTCCGTCGATATCGAAGAGCAGGAGCATCGTGGTCAAGGGGT
>JAJYHG010000048.1 GCA_021784895.1 Actinomycetes bacterium | reverse complement strand
TTAACACTCCGGCCCGGGCTGGCGCATCCCGATTTCACGCCACTGATCACCGGCGAAGCTGACGGCATAGCGCTGACCGAGAGCGGGCCCGACATCTGCCTGTTCGTCCCTGGAACGCTACCCGGTGAGCGCTGGGAGGCGCTGCAGGAAACGATTTGGGAGCGCATCCACTTCGCGAGTCATCTGCGCACCGAGCGGCTCGGTGAGTTCACCACCGGCACTGAGCTACACCGCTCGCAGTCGCTGGCAGTCACACAACTGCTGCTGCTGTATCAGCTCGTGACCGCGCGTGCCGCGATTGCGATCGGCGCCAGCGGCGCTCGCGCGCACCGACCCGGTTCCGCAGGCTAGGCCACGGCTCAGCCAGGCTGGCCGGTCGCGCAGCGCTAGCTTGACTATTTGTATCAATCAGCATATACTCAATCACGCAGGTGGAGAGGAGAGGCTGGGCGCCCAGTTGGCGGGTGGCCGCAGGGTTGTAGCTGGCTTGTCTCTGCACCGGCACAGAGCACGCCTCGGAGCGCACCGAAAGCGGCGCCGGGCGTACGAACCAACTAGATGAGGTGAGCATGCGGTCCTCCCGTCCGTACCTTGTGTCGATCATGGTGATCGGCGTTCTGCTGGTCGTGGCGCCATTTGTGATCTCGCTGCCCAGCCGGGCGAGCCACGGCCAGACGATGATCACACAGTTCAAGCCGATCATGCAGCCCGCTAGCGTCGCCGTCACGGTCAAGTACTACGACCAGACGTTCACGCCGCTGCGGGCGCTCGCGACGGGTGGTATCCAGGCAGCGAGTGAAGCGCCTGCGATGATCACCGGGCTCAGCCACGCTCTGCACACGAGCCCGGCGCAGACCGAGGCCTTCCTATCGGCGAGCTATCCCGCAATGTACGGCCTGCTCAGCGGCTTGCCGAAGCTCACTCCGATCCTGCAACAGGTGCCCAGCGGGCTGACCCATTTCGCTCCGCTCATCAAGACCATGCAGGACAACGTCGCCAACTACGCGGCGATCTCGGCACTGCCCAGCTTCCGGCTGTTCACCTGGTTCTTCGTTATTCCAGGCGTGCTGCTGGTCGTGCTCGCCGGGATCCCGCTCTTCGCCTCACGACAGCAGTAACAACCCGCCTACAGGCCCGCGGTTGCGCGGAAACGCCGCAGCTCGCCCGTCCGGGCGGGCCACAGGTCGAGGCTCGGCCCGTCGATGGTCACGGCCGGGCCATGCCCCTCGTAGCGCACGCCGATCCGGCTGAGCGCGCGGCCGTGGTGGAACATGAAGCACGACGCCTCCACCACCGGCGGCGGCGGCGCGGCGTCGATGCCGAGCGCTTCGAGTGCCCCGTCAGCAGCGGCAATAGCCGCTGCCCGCGCAAACCCCGCTGCGCGCGGAAGGCCAGTTGCGGCCGCATCGCCGGCAACATAAAGGAGGCTCCCGTCGACGCTGCCCCGCTCCCCCACTGCTACCAGAGGTCCCGGCCCAGGCAGCCCCTGAAGACAGGCCGGCCGCCGGTGTGCGGGAACGAAGAAGGCCCCATCGTACGGGATCTCGCGCCCATCAACAGCACGCAGGACCCCGTTCACGCTGGCGTCGAGGTCTGGCACGAAACCGCGTTCAAGCGTCACCCCGGCGGCTGTGCAGGCATCGCTGACAAGCGCCGGAGCATCGCCGCCAACGCCAGCCAGCGGCACCGCCTCAGGTGTGGCGACGCTCACCCTGACCATGTGTCTGGCCTCCAGGTGGCGGTCTGCGAGACCTACCGCCAGAGCCAGCGGGGCCGGGGGGCAGCGGTAGGGTGTGCCGATGACCGCCACCAGCACGCGTCCCGCTCGTGGACTCAGGATCCGCTCGCGCAACCGCCGCGCCCCGTCCGGATCCCAGGCCGCCAGCGCCCGGGACCAGCCGGGTACGCTGCCAGCATCGACCGCTAGACCAGGCGCGGCGATCACCGCGTCGGCGGCAAGGCGTTCGCCGTCGAGATCGACACCGTCGGGAGCCACTGTCCGCACTACGCCGTCGAGACAGCGGATCCCGGCCAGCCGGACCAGCGCCGTAAACGCGGCGGGCTCGTCGTCGCCCAACGCAACATCCAGCGTGCCAGCGAGGAAGGTGGCGCGCGCTCCGGGCGAGACGAGGGTGACCGCAACACGGTCACCGCCGCGCTCGCGCAGCCGCGCAGCCGCGGCAAGTCCGCCCGGACCGGAGCCGACGACGATCACGTGCCTGACAGCGCTCACGCCGGCATCTCCAGGAAGGCATCTCCGGCCTCGATGACCACCGGGAAGGTGGTCAGCCCGAAGTCGGCCGGGCCACGGAGTCTGGCACCATCCGTCACCCGGAACTGGCTCCCGTGCCATGGGCATGTGACCACGGCGCCCTCCAGCTCGCCCTCACACAGCGACGCTCCTGCGTGAGGACACGTGTCGGCAACCGCGTAGAGCGTGCCACCGAGGTGGTAGAGCGCGATCGGTCCGGCGGGCGTATCCTCGATGCGCCCGACGTGGCCCAGGCGTCCGGCGAACTCGGCCAGCGGCGCAAGCCGCACACGCCTGGCACGGCGCCGGCCGCTGAGCCGGTCAGCGAGCGTTTCAGCGAGCACTCGGTCGACCCGGCCGCGAGTCGTGACCGCGTCAGCTCCGGCCGCCTCAGCCCGGCGCCAGAGCTCTGGCTCGGGCAGCGCCAGAAAGGCCACTATGGTGCAGTCCGGGTCGGCACTCCGGGCGTCCCGGATCGCCTCGAGCGAATCATCGAGATCGAGCTCGACGAGCAACCCGACAAGGTCGGGGGGGCCAGGCAGGGACGCTGCCGAGTCAAGCACCGTCGTGAGGCCGGCCGCGGTGGCGATCACCTCGGCGCGCCGGGCCACCACCGCGTCGGCGGTGCGCAGGATGACGACGCCGGCCATCACTCCGCGCAGCGCATGCAGCGGATCTGTTCGCGCTCAATGCGCTCGCGGACAGTTGGGAACGCTGTCAGTCCGTCAACCAGGTCATCGCGCTCCTGCGGGAGCGCCGACGGCTCCAGGCGCATCAACCAGCCCGCACCATAGGGATCGCGGTTGACGATCGCTATGTCCGCACGGAAGGCCGACTCGTTGATCTCCAGCACCTCCCCGCTGAGCGGCGAACGGAACGGACCGACCCACTTTGCGCTCTCAATCACGACGAGCGTACGGCCACGTCGGATGCGGTCGCCCGGGTGCTTCTGAAATGAGATCGAGACCAGCCTGCCACAGAGCGTTTGGGCGATGTCAGTCATCCCCAGGCGCACGCTCCCATCGGCCTCCAGTCGGACCCACACGTCGAATTCGAGGTGGTAGAGGTACTCCTCGGGCAGCGCACATCCGGCGTAGACCTGCACCTCATCCCCCCTGGCAGGAAATTCCCTGTTGCTCGAGGAAGGCCCGGTAGGCGTCCACCCCGGCCGCGCCAGTGACGAGGCCAGAGGCATCCGCGGCCCAGTCCTCAGCCTTCAGCCTCGCGATCCAGCCCTCCCCGTAGGGATCGCGGTTGAGCAGCCCGGGATCGCGGGTCAGCGCCTCGTTGACTTCGACGATCTCACCGCCAACCGGGGCGGGCACAGGACCCACCCACTTCGAGCTCTCGACGGTGCCCGATCTCTTGCCCTTCGCCAGCGCCTTACCTGCACGCTTGGTGGTGACGGAGATGATGCCCTTGGCGAGGTTCTGGGCAACGTCAGTCAGCCCTACGACAACCACGTCTCCATCCGGCCGGGCCCAGACGTGCTTGTCAATCAGGTAATACAGATCGTCGGGGATGTTGCAGCCGTTCACCGTCGTCATCTCTCACTCCCAGGTTCTTGCTCGATTGCCATCGTTGCCGTGTGCTCCGCCACAATGTGGTTGATCAGCATGTCGAACGCCACCAACCTTATCTCGCGGCTGAACGTCTCCAGGAACTCCGGATCGCGACCGCGGGGCTTGACCCTGGCCTCGTGGGTAGCGCCGCACTGCGGGCACGCGATCCGGTAGCGCATGCGGCCATTGCCGATCGTCCAGGTTTCGACGGCATCCGCGTGGGCTTGCACCATGTGCCCGTGAACTGTGTCCCGCGACCCTTCAAACTCGCAGAATGGACAGCGCATCTGATCACGCCCGCCGCCGCTTCGATAGCCAGCGAGCGACCTCAGCATCCAGGTCGCAGATCAGTACGAACAGCGCATCACCGGCAGGCGAAGCGCAGACGCGATCGTGTTCCAAGTCGCGACTCACCAGCCCAAGCTGGATGAGCCCGTTGACACGCTCGGTTACCGCCAGCCGGGGCCGCTGCAGACGCGTAGCCAGGTCGTCTAAGCCGACTCCACCATCGGTCACCACGGCGGCCAGCATCTCCCAGTTCACGGGATCGCTAGCCCCTCCCAGCGCCCGCAACACGAAGTCGTGTGCAACGGTGAGCTCATCCCCGTCTGCGAGTTCCGGACCCGGGGCGGGCACGCCCTCGGAAAACGCGAATGAGGCCAGCTGTTCGCCGGCCATAGTGGCATCGCGCAGCCGTGCGGCCAGCGCCCGGGCGAGCTGCGGAGAGACGCAGGGCGTGGTCGAACTCATGGCTCGCCCCCGGCAAGCGCGCTCATGGGCTCGGGCTCAGCTGCACCAAGCGCCCGCTCCACGAGCGCCGTGAGTTCGGCGACCTCAAACGCTGCGCCCACCGTCTTGGCCGCATCCGAATACATCGCCAGGTCCTTGGGACAGCTAACGATGAAATAGTCGATTCCGTCGAGCCCCTGCGCCTCCTTGATGCGCTGCTCACTGGGACGCTCTTCGAGCTTCGAGTCGTCCATCCAGATGCGACCACCGCCAGCCCCACAACAGAAGGTGTTGGTCCCGTGACGCGGCATTTCAGCCAGCTCGGCCCCGGTGGCTGCGATCAGCTTGCGGGGCGCGTCCGTGATCCGGTTGTAGCGCGCCAGATAGCACGGGTCATGGTAGGTGACCCGTGTACCGGTCAACGGGGTGGTCAGCTTGATGCGACCGTCGGCGACGAGCTCAGCGAGCAGCTCGGTGTAGTGGTAAACGGGCTTGTCGAGACCGTACTGGGGATACTCGTTGCGCAACGTGTTGAGCGAGTGTGGGTCAGTGGTGAAGATCGCCGCGAAGCTCGCGTCCCTCAGCACGCCCATGTTGTGCTCAACGAGCATCTCGAAGAGTCCCTCCTCGCCGACTCGGCGGACGTCGTTGCCGGCGTTGCGCTCACCGTCGTACAGCAGTCCAAACGAGATCCCCGCTTCGTTCAGGATGCGGGCAACACGCTGAGACGCAGCCTGGACGCGCTCGTCGAACGAGGCAAAGTCACCGACGAACCAGAGATATTCGACCGGCTCGGTCCGGGCGTCGGGGATCACGAAGTCGAGGCCCTTGGTCCAGCGGGCCCGCATCCGCGATGATTTGCCATACGAGTTTCCCTGCTTGGCGAAGTTCTCGAGCGTCTGCTGTAGCAGCGGCTCCACCCGCCCCTGGTCAATGAGGCTGCGACGCATGTCGACGATCGTGGGTACGTGCTCGATGCCTACTGGGCAGGCCTCGACGCAGGCCATGCAGGTGGTGCACGACCACAGCACGTCGTCGCTGATCAGCGGGGCCGCACCCTCAACGACGCCACGCTGCTCCTCCGGGTGTTCATAGAGCCGGTCGCGAATGTCGAGCACCAGCTGACGCGGCGCAAGCGGGCTCCCGCTTGCGGTAGCGGGGCACCTCGACGTGCAGCGCCCGCACTCCGTGCATGAGAAGGCATCGAGCACCTGCTTCCAGCTGACATCCGCCAGCGACGCGACGCCAGTGAGACCGGCTGGGGGAGGGTCGAGTCTTGCGATGCCTGCGGGGGGAGCCTGGACCACGCTGCGCTTACGCGGCACCTGTTTAGGTGGCAGCTCACCGAAAAAGACGTTCGGGACCGCCGTGATGATGTGAAAGTGCTTGGAGAGCGGCAGCAGGTTGAGGAAGGTCAGGACGGTGAGGTTGTGTAACCACCAGCCAATCTCACTGACCGTATGCCCTCCGCTACGGCCCAGACCGCCGAGCACATCCGCAACCAGTGCAGTTAGCGGCGCGAACGCTCGCTCATTGCCATGGATGTTCAGCCACACCAGCCGTCCGGCATCAGCCAGCAAGCCACCGACCATGATGAACAGGATGAAGCTGAGGATCAGGATCCCCTCCCAGTGCGGCGCCTTGCGGTAGCGCTCCTCAGCCCTCCCCAGCCCGAACAGCCGCGGTGTATGGGCGATCAGCCTGCGGTAGAGCATGTAGCTCACGGCGACAATCACCACCAGCTCGAGCAGGTCGCGCGCCACGAAGAAGGGCGGCCCGAGCAGCTGGTTGGGTCCAAAACCGGGGATGTTGAAGTTGACGCTGAACGCGCGACCGAACTGGGTTATGACCTGAAGCCCGAGCACAACGAAGCCCCAGAAGATGAAGGCGTGGGCGATACCTGCGGGCTGCTCGCCGGTGAGGAACTTCTTCTGCCCAAAGGCGTATACGAAGGTCCGCTGCAGGCGCTCGGGAATCCGGTCGAAGCGAGGCGACGGACGCGCGGCCGCGAGCAGCCTGATCCGGCCGCCGATCGTCCCCGTGAAGACAAGCAGGGCGATCCCGAGGACGATCGGGAACGCGACGTGGCTCACGCACTCACCGCCTTCACCTGATCGGTCAGAGCCGGGAGCAGGTCGAAGAGGTCAACCGTGGTGCCGTAGTGGGCAACATCGAAGATGGGCGCCTTCTCATCAGTGTTGATGGCGATAATCAGCTCGGCGTCGCTCATCCCCTCCAAGTGCTCCGGAGCACCAGAGATCCCGCAGGCGAGATAAAGCTTCGGCTTGACCTTGCGCCCGGACTTGCCCACCTGCCGGCTCTTGGGCAGCCACCCGGCATCGGTCACGGGCCTTGACCCGGAGACGGTGGCCCCCAGAGCCTCAGCCAGATCTTGAGCCAGCTCGATGTTCTCCTCACCCCCGATCCCGCGACCAACAGAGACCAGGATGTCCTCGCCGGTGATGTCGACGTCACTCGACTCAGCTTCCACACGCGCCACGAAGGTCGTGTGCAGGCCGCTCAAGTCGGGGGGCGCGACGTCCTCGACCGACGGTGAGCCGCCGGTCGCCGCAGCCGCCGAGCCGCCGACGACCGACACGATCGCGCCATCGCCGGTCTCCACTTCGGCGTTCAGCTTGCCACCGTAAACCTGGCTGGTCGCAACGAGCGTGCCGCCCTCGAAGCTGATCGCCGAGCAGTAGGCGATCAGAGGCCTGCCGGTCCGCCCGGAGACAGCACCAGCCACATCCATGCCAACGGTCGTGTTGGCGATCAGCAGGACGCGTGGATCCCTGTCGGTGACCAGCGCAGCGAGCGTGGCGGCATAGGCCTCAGGCACAAAATCTCCCAGCTGGGGTGCCTCCACGGATAAAACGGTGTCGGCAGCCAGCCCCGCCGCCAAGCCGCGCGCGCCGCTGCCAAGCAGGCACCCCACCACTGCTCCGCCTGAGCTCTCGGCGAGCCCTCGAGCCATACCGAACAGCTCACTGGTCGATTCCGAAACCGCACCGCCATGGTGCTCGACCAGAACGAAGATGTCATTGCTCATGTTCTCTCCCTCAGACCCTGAGCGCACCGCGCTCGCGCATGATCTCGATAATTCGCCCGGCGACCGCATCGGCATCGCCGCTCAGCATCTCAGCGTGGGAGCTGGACTGCGGGGCGAACATCCGGCGCACGGTCAGTCCGGTGCTAGCAGCAGGCTCTGCCGCCGGCTGGTGCTCGATTCCGCCCGCCTGCATAGCTGAGCGGATGCGCGAGATGGGAACGTAACGTGGTGCTTCGCGTGCAGCCTGCACACCGACCACCGCGGGTCCAGAGACGATCAGCTGGTGCGTTACGCCAGCACCCATCTCCTGGGTCACCCTTACGCCGTCACCATCCGCTTCGACGGCCACTGCAACTGAGACATGCGGCAGGCCAAGCATGCCGGCCAAGATCACGCCCGTCTGGCCGTCAAGATCCTCCGGCGTCTGCACACCGATCAGAACCAGGTCGAAGCCACCAGCTTTGATGAACTCCGCGAGGATCGCCGCGCGTGCGTGGCTGGAAACGCCAGCCTCGAAGTCACCGGAGAGCTTGACCGCGCGATCAACACCCTTTGCCAGCGCTCCATAAAGGCTCTGGTCAGCATCGGTTTCGTCCAGCGCGACTACAGTCACCTCGGCACCCCCAGCATCCTTGATCAGGAGCGCCTCTTCGAGCGCCTGCTCATCCCACTCGTTGAGCTTGAAGGTGAGGTACTCACGTTCGACATCGGTGCCATCGTCGTTGAGCTCGAGCTCCTCCACGAGGTCGACCGTCTGTTTTAGGGGAACGACAATCTTCATGCACGTCTCTCCTTACTCGGGTACCCGCCCCGCAGCCGGCGGGGCACACAGCTCTGGGGGCCGGCTCGGCCCCGGACCGGGGCGCACGAGACCGTCGAGATTCAGCACGGCGCGGATCTGGTCCAGCTCCGCTCCCGCCGGTCGCCAGGGGAAGTCGCGGGGAGCCTCGGTGGGGCGCCAACTGCCCATCGGACGGGTGCAGCCTGGCTCACCACCAGACGAAGGGCACCCGTTAGTCATAAACGCATGGCCGTCAGTCACGGCCTCATCCACCAGTTCGCGCGGCGCATGGATCCGCACGAGCGCGCCCGTATCGTCGTAGCGGAACTGCTCCGCCGCGACTCCTCGCTCCTCGAGCAGAAACTTCGCCAGCTGAATGCGCCGCCACCGCTGCAACGACGTCTTGGGAAGATCACCCATCCGCGAGTCGGGCTCCGGGTTGAAGCAGAACAGATAGGCGAAGATCTGGCGGTCTAGCAGGCGAGCGAATATCCCCATCAGGTCGGCGTCGTTCTCACCCAGCCCGACGAGTGTGTGACAGTTGACCTTCCAGGCGCCGAAGATCGCCCGCGCCGCATCCACGATCTGCCAATACTGGCTCCATTTCAAGCCTCCCTTCGGCACGTCGCTACGAAGCGCGCGGAAGAGGTCCTCGGTGACCGCGTCGAGCCCAATGCCGATCATGTCTGCGCCAGCATCACGGAAGGCCCGCAGGCGCGCCTCGTTCAACGTCGGCGGTGCGACCAACAGCGAAAGCGGCGTGGCAACGCTGCTGGTGATCCGCCCGGCGATGTCCAGCGTGTCTGGATATGCACGCCCATGGGTGACCATCGAAATGCAGAGCCGGGTGAGCTTGTCCTCATGCCGGACGAGCCGGCGGACGAGCTCGTCGGTCTCCACCAAGGGCCAGTCGACGCGGATGAAAGACTTTTCCTCATAGCCGCCCGGTCGGTTTCTGGCCAGGCCGCAGTAGCCACAGTCAGACAGGCAGCCGCGGTCGTATGAGAGCAAGAGGTTGATCCCGCCAAAGTCGAACGGCTGGGTGAAGCGACCCGACCGGAAACGCAACGCCAGCGCACTGGCGTAGGAGATCCGCACCCAGTCTGGGCTCTGGCGGCCAAGTGTGGTGGTCAGCGGGAGCTCAACGGTAGTGGCACTCACTGGAGAACCTCGCTTGTGTCGGTTGCTGGTGTCACGGGCGGGAAGTAACACGATCCACTGGCGCGTACGGGGGTGGCGCCTGCCGATCGCTCGAGGGCACGTTCGGCAGCGCTCCAAACCGCCCCTGCCAGCACCTCAGGCTCGATCTCAGCGTCGCTGTCGCCGAGTTCCCGGCTGATGATCGCGTGGATCCGGCCGGGGTCCGCGTGGCACCAGCGCAGGGCAGCCTCTATCCGTGTCAGCGCCTCCGGCATCACCGAGAAATCACCGGCGAGCATGACCGATGACAGCGAGCTGTCCTGAACTCCGGCATAGGCCCGGATCAACCCCAGCCCCGTCTTCACCACGGCGGTGCCGTGGCTGTCACCGGCCGGCGCTCGGCCCGCGATCCACGCGGCAGCTCCATAGCGCTCGCGCTCGAGTTCGGCGGCCCGCTCGCGCTCGGCGCCGTCTGGCTCCGACTCGTCATAGTGAATGCCCAGTTGCTCAGCGAACCCATCAGCGACGGCAGCACGAAGCGCCGTCCCGCCGACGCTATGTCCGGTCTGCATGCTTACGGTGGTGATTCGCTCGTGCACTCTGGAGACCCCCTTGTCCGCCAGCTTCGCACCCGGGATGCGCAGTACCTCGAGCATCAGCTCGACGTCTAGGTCAGCCAGAATGCTGGCGTGAAAGAGCAGAGCCCCACGCCCATCCACGTAGAGGCCAAGGCCGCCGATCTTGCGCCCGTCGACCTCGAGGTCGTTCTTGCCGCGAAAGCTGGCGCTCACGCCCAAGCGTGCCAGCCCAGCAACGATGCCGGCGGCGTACTGGCGCAAGAGCTCGCGTGGGCTAACGTCCGCAGGCGCCCGGGTCGTGACCGCGACGCCGAGCTGACCGGGGCCCATGATGATGGCGCCACCGCCCGTGGGACGCCGCCCAACGCCGAGCCCGAGGCGCTCGCAGGCCGCCCGGTCCACTTCTGCGTCCAGCACCTGGTAGCGCCCAACCAGGGCTGAGTGCGGCCGGTAGGTGTAGAGGCGGATGACGGCCTCTGACGGCGCCACCGCATCGCGCCCGTAGTGAAGCATCAGGGCTTCGTCGGTGGCGAGGCCATCAGCGGGACCCGCACCGTCGTCGGAAATCAGCCGCCAGACGCTCACAGCTCAGCCCAGGTCAAGGAGCAGCAGTATTCGTGGAAGGCCGGCTCGAGACCGCGCTCACGGGCGTAGGCAACCATCCCGTCGGCTGGGTAGGCGATCCCGTTCAGTCCCTGGTCGATCGCCGCGCGATCTAGTGCCACCTTGGCTGCTCCCATTGGGCGGCCACACCCGAGGTTGATCCGCGTGCCGGCCATGCGACCACGAGCAACCGCGAAGAAATCTGTCACCTCCTCCACCGGAGGAGGCGGAATGTGCTCCATCGGGGTTCCCACGAGCGGCGTCAGGACCACCAGGATCAGCGTCGAAACGGGGTGGCGCGCAATCATCTCGAGAGCCTCCCACTCACCGAGAAACTGGCCATAGTGAAGCCCGAGCACGATGTGGGGGATGATCCTCAGGCCCCGCTTCGCGAGCACCTCGAGCGAGCGATCAAAGTCGGCCGGGGTCAGGTCGAGATGGTAGACCTCCCGGATCGTCTGCTCGCTTCCGATGATGTCGAGCATTACACCGTCGACGCCGGCATCTGCGAGTCCCCGCGCAAGTTCAGGCGAAACCACACCGGAATGGACGACGACGCGCATGCCGAGTTCCTCGCGTATCCGGTACATCGCGTCGAAGTGCGGCTTCAGCGGCACCCCGCCGTGGCGCTGCGAACCTCCTGAAACCAGGATTCCGTCAGTACCCTGCGCCTTCAGGCGTTGGGCGGTGGCAAACAGATCCCGGCCGTCGCCGAGTGTCACCATCCCTTCGAGTACCTTGGTCTTACAGTGATCACACTGAAGTGCGCAGGCGGTTCCGGTAACCGAGACTGGCAGGAACCGGTTGGCGCGTCCAGGAGTCCACTCGCTTGATTGCCACCGCTTGAGCCCGGGTGCGTAGAACTGGATGTCATTGCCGAACCGCTCCAGCCTGACCCGCATGCCGCCAGCGAGCTCGGTCACCACGCTCATTCGGCTATCACCCCCTGCACCCGGAAACGCTCGACCGCCTCAGCGAACCAGCTGCGAATCGCCTCGGCGCCCGCGACCAGGTGCAGGAATGCGTCTTCGTTGACGCCATCAAGCTCGGCGATCCAGCTGCCGAGCGGATCCGTGTTGATGAGGCCCGGATTCAGTGCCAGTGACTCGTTCACCCCGTTGATGAACCCGGACACCGGCGCCGGCAACGGACCGACGAACTTGGCAGCCTCGATGGTGGCTAGCGGCGCGCCGCGGTCAATGGCTTGGCCAACTGGCGGCAACGAGATCGCCACGATGTCGCCGGCGGTCTCCGCCCCAAGCGGGTCGTAGCCGATGCGCACGACATCACCGCCGCGTCGTTGCACCCAGAGGTTGTGCTCGGGATCGTACGCGAGCCCTTCATCCACGACATAACCCGCCACCGTGATCATCACCGCACCACCAATCCGGGAGCGAGCGCCGCAAGCACGCGCTCCCCGTCGTGTTCAAAGCGATCCAAGCTTGCCGCCACGCAGCCCGGTTGTGCACGCACCCCGATGAGCGCGTGCGCCAGCCTCGCGGCGGCGCCGTTCAGCCCTGGAGCTGCTATCCGGGCCCAGGCGATCAGTCCGTCCTCGACGCGAATGCGGACGCGCAGGCCGTCAGAGTCGCGGTCGTAAAGCCAGGTCCCGGCGCGGACCTTTACCTGGCGCCCGACGGCCGGCACAAGCGCTGGCCCCTCCAGCCAGGCCGGATCCAGCAGCCGCGCCTCCCAGCGCTCGACCGCCGCCAGCTCGTGTGGCCGCAGCGTGGCTGGCACTGGCCGACTTGCCAGGGCGATGCTGTAAGCGGCCACGAGCGCCTGCTTTAGGCGAACCGGATCAAGGCCCGGGAGCGTGCCGAGGTTCTCGCTCAGCAACTCGAGGAAATCGCCCCTCATCGCTTCGTCGGGGAACGCGAGCACGCTGCTCATCCGCTCATGGTCAAACGCGAACATCACGTTGCCGACGACAACTACGGCCTCGCCGATCTGACCTGCACCAGTGCCGGACACTTTACGGCCCCCGGCCACGATGTCGTTGGCCCCCGCAAGCGCAGCATCGACACCGAGCCCGCGCAGCGCACTGATCGCCGGCGCCAGCAGCTCGCTGTAGAGGCGGGATACACCGGGCGGGGCGGCAGCCACCGGCAGCGTGAGCTGGAAGAAGAGCTGATCGGAGTCCAGGTACACCGGTCCGCCGCCGATCTGGCGCCGGAGGATGGGCAGGCCCA
>JAJYHG010000220.1 GCA_021784895.1 Actinomycetes bacterium | reverse complement strand
CGGGCTCATCGCGCCACCCGGAAGCAGGGTCAGGCTCCAGGCGAGCTGTAGCGGCGAGAGCCCGTAGGCGTTGGCGTAGTAGAACACAATCAGCACGCCCGGCGCCACTCCGATGAGCAACAGCAGTGCGAGCGACCAGCGGTGACCGCGGACGCTTGGCTGCGCGAGCCATATCCAGAGATGCAGCGCCGGCGCCAGGAGCAGTGCTGCGAAGGGGTTGACCAGCCAGACCGCCAGTGCCAGCACGCACTGCACAGCGCTAAGCGCCACGGCGGCGGCGTCCGCCGCTGGCGTCTGGGGGCGACGGGAACCGTCCGGCAGCCAGCGTGCCAGTGCGCGCAAGAGCAGCGGCCGCAGCAGTACAAAGCCGATCACCACCGCAGCGACCACCACCACCATGACGGCCACATCGTCACCGGTTGGCGACACGCCCGGACCGGCCACGGCGCCGACAGGTAGAAATGAGAGCGCCCCTGCGGCCCGTGCGATCAGGAGCACAGCCAGCCCCAGCAGGAACGGCGCCACCCCGGCCAGCACCCAGGCCAGCCAGCGTGCAAGCGCGTGCCCGCGCCGGCGCGCACGGGCAACCGCGTCGACGGTCACCGCCAGCACCGGCAGGATCAGCGCGAGCGCCAGCAGGCGGATCGCCCACAACGGCACCAGCTGGCCGCTCAGCTCCAGGTATGACCCGGGGTGCCCTACAGCCGGTCCCCGGTCGAGCGCGTCAACCGCCTCGAGCACGGCACTGCCGAGCGCTGCCGGACGCCCAGCAGGGCCGGAGGCCGCTGAGCCTGACGCTGGGCTGTCACCGGTGAGCGACAGCAGCGCAGCCGGGAGCCCCTGCGCCGCGAACGGCGCCTGCTCGGTGACCGCGAACGGGAAGGCCATGCGCGCCACCTGCCCGGCCAAGCCGCTGCCGGCGTTACGGATGTGCGCCTGCGAGGCAACCGCCGCCGCCAGCGTACCGTCGAGCAGCGCCGGCGCGCGCCTGTCGGTACTCGACCACGGCACCACGACCGGGCTATGGACCACGCTGCCGGTCAGGTTTCCGAGCGCTATCACCGCATCAACCGGCTGGCCGGCCAGGCTGGCAGCTAGGCGCGTGGCGCCGGCGAGTCCATTCTGGCCACTGGTAGAGACCAGCGTGACCGAGCGGTTGAGCGTCTGCGTCGACAGTGCCTGCGCCAGGCTCAGAAGCACCGCCGTGCTGTAGAGGCCGCTCGCAGCCTGGGACCCCGAAGCGCTGCGGTCGCTGATCACCACGATCGCCCCGCCGCTGCCAAGACCCGGCCGTGTGGCAACCACGTTCTCTGTCACCCGGGGCCCAGACGGCGTCTGGGCCGTGAAGGTTCCGGTCTGCACACTGAAGCCTCCGTTGCCGGCACGGCCCGCGACTCCCGCGAGGTCATGCGCGACATATGCGGCCAGGCCGCGGTCCGCCGCAGAGCCGGGCACAGGGTCGGGGAAGCGCTTGGCGAGCGCGTGCTCCGCCGATTGGATGCCGCTGAAGAACGTGCCTGGAGGGAGCCTGGCCGTCAGGGCGTGCGGCCGCGGCGCCAGTGAGAAACCGAACACGATCACCGCGAAGGCAACGACGGCCATGAATCCCCGGTAGATGCGAGGGTCAACCATGCTCGCCTCAGGGTACCCACGCGCCCCGGCGACTGCCACAACGGGCGCCAAATCACGCTCCCCCCGGAGCGCATCGAGTCGTCGTCCGGGGGGCGCGCCGCCCAGAACTCCCGACCCTGGCGCCACCAGCTTAAGCGAGCAAACTGCCCCGCCGGGACTAGGCGAGCAATCTACGGCTGACGCGCGTAGTTTGCTCGCTCTGACTCGCTCGAACACGGGTGGCCTGTCCCCGCCAGCCCGCCTTCGGAACGCCGACACGCTCAGTGCCTGGGCGGCGCCTCGCCCTCAAAGTAGTCAGCGCCGGCGCAACCTGGCAAGCTTGCAGCTCCGTGGGCGCCGACACCGTCAACGACGAGCCCCCCGATCCCAGCCAGCAGCCAGCGCGCGACGGGAGGCGGCCGCACGCGCCGGTGACCGACCCGCTGATCCTGGTCTCAAACCGCGGCCCGGTCACCTTCCAGCAGGACGGGAGCGCAAAGCGCGGCAGCGGCGGGCTGGTGACCGCGCTGATGGGCCTCGCCCGCCACCGTGAGGTCACCTGGGTCGCCTCGGCGATGAGCGAAGGCGACGCCGTCATGGCGGCCCGCCACGGCGGCTGCGCGTTCCCGGTCTCCGGCACCGAGGGCACCCAGTACCGCATCAAGCTCGTCGCCTCCGACCCCGACGCCTACGACCGCTTCTACAACATCATCTCAAACCCGATGCTGTGGTTCATCCAGCACTACCTCTGGGACCAGTCAAACGCCCCGGACATCCGCCGCAACGAGACCGAGGCCTTTGAGTTCGGCTACAACATCGTCAACGAGGACCTCGCCCGCGCCGTGCTCGAGGAGATCGAGGGCCGCGAGCGGCCGGTCGTGATGATCCACGACTACCACCTCTACACGCTGCCGGCGCTCGTCCGCCGTGCCCGCCCGGACGCGTTCATGACGCACTTTGTCCACATCCCCTGGAGCCAGTCGGACTCCTGGCGGGTGCTGCCGGCCGTGATCCGCGAGGAGATCTACCGCGGCATCCTCGCCAATGACATCGTCGGCTTTCACACCACCTCCTACCGCCGCAACTTCCTGCAGTGCTGCGAGGACCTGCTCGGGCTCGAGGTAGACCACCAGGCCGGCGTTGTCAGCGTTGACGGGCGCAGCGTCTGGGTCCGCGCCTACCCGCTGCCGATCGACGCAGACGCCGTGCGCCGCGTGGCGGCGCGGCCACGCGTGCACGAGTTCGAGCAGGAGCTGCTGCGCCGCCGTCGCGACCACGTGATCCTGCGAGTGGACCGCGCCGACCTCTCAAAGAACGTGCTGCGGGGCTTCAGCGCCTTTGACCTGTTCTTAGACCAGCACCCGGAGTTCCGTGAGCGGGTCACCTTCATCGCCCAGCTGATGCCATCACGCACCGACGTGGCCGAGTACGCCGAGTACCTCGAGCGGATCGAGGCCGTGGTGGCGCTCGTCAACCACCGCCACGGCTCGCCCGACTGGATGCCGATCCAGCTCAAGCTGCGCGACGACCTGGAGGAGGCGGTCGCCGCCTACAAGCACTACGACGTGCTGATGGTCAACGCCATGTTCGACGGCATGAACCTGGTCGCCAAGGAGGGCCCGATCGTCAACGGCCGCGCCGGCGTCTCGATCCTGTCGGAGAACACGGGCGCACACGAGGAGCTTGGCGACTACGCACTGTCGGTCAACCCGTTTGACATCCAGGAGCTGGCTGACTCGATCCACGCCGCGCTGACGATGCCGGCCGCGGAGCGCCAGCGCCGCATCGACGGGCTCCGAGCGCGGATCACCGCGCGCAACCCGGGTGACTGGATTGACGAGCAGCTGCGCGACATCCGCGCCAAGGAGCGCGGCGCGAAGGGCGAGTAGAGGGGCGCGGGCCAGCGGGCCCGCGCCGACGTCACAGCACTGCCGCCGGGCTCAGTGGGAGGCGAGCTTCGCCCGCTGGCGCTCGGGCGCGATCCGGATCACGTTCCAGGCCAGGCCGAGCTTCTCCATCACGGCGATGATCGCGGCGGAGAGGTCAAGCTCCCACCACTCCAGGCCGTGCACCGCGGAGCGCGGGAAGGCGTGGTGGTTGTGGTGCCAGGACTCGCCCAGCGAAAACGGTGCCAGCCACCAGACGTTGGTCGAGCGGTCAGCGACCTCAAAGCGCCGGCGGCCGAAGATGTGGCAGATCGAGTTGACCGACCAGGTGACGTGGTGGACGAAGAAGACGCGCACCAGCCCGCCCCAGATGAAGCCCTCGAGCGCACCGATCAGAGTGAAGCCGTGGAGGACAAAGCCTGCGAGCGTCGGGATCAGCAGCGTCAGCACGACGAACGCCGGGAACGCACGGCCGATGCGGCGCATCGCGGAGTCCTCGTAGAGGTCGGCAGCGTACTTCTTCCAGTCGGCCTGGCCCTGGGTCTCCATCAGCCAGCCGGCGTGGGCGTGCCAGAAGCCCGACAGGCCGTGACCGTGGCCGACGTGCGGGCTGTGGGGGTCGCCATCGACGTCGGTGTAAGCGTGGTGTTTGCGGTGATCGGCCACCCAGTCGAGCACCGACCCTTGGACTGAGAGCGAGCCCAGGACCGCAAATGCGCGCTCGACCCAGGGGTAGGTCTGAAAGGCACGGTGGGTGAGCATGCGGTGGTAGCCGACCGTCACGCCGGCCGCGGTGACCAGGTACATCGCCACCATGATCGCGATGTCGGTCCAGTCGACCATGCGCTTCCACAGCAGCACGATCGCCACCAGCACGCCCAGGAACGGCACCACCACGCCCGCGAGGTTGGAGATCCGCTCGAGGCGGGTCATGCCTGGCGCCGGCGGTCCGCCCGTACCGGCGGCCCGCAGCCGGGCGCTTTGCAGAGCTGCAGCTGGTTCTGACGCGGTGGTGCTCATGGGCGGAGCATTACATACTCCTCGCGACACTTCTTGTCTTCCGGCAAGCACAAGCCACGCCAGTTTTCATGCAGGAAGTATAACTTTGGGCTATTCGATCCCGAAATAGGCTCGCTTCAGGGCCGCGTCGTCACGGAGTGCGTCCACCGTTCCCTCAAAGCGCCGGTGACCGCCCTCGATCACGATCGCACGCTGCGCGAGGCCCAGGAAGGCCGTGTTCTGCTCGGCGATCAGCAGCGAGACATCGCTCTGCTCGACTCCGCGCAGCACCTCGACCACCTCGTGCACCGCCACCGGCGAGAGGCCCGACGAGGGCTCGTCCATGACCACCAGGCTGGGGTCGCCCATCAGCACCTTGGCCACCCCCACAAGCTTGCGCTGCCCGCCGGAGAGGCTGCCGGCCGGCCGCGAGCGGAACTGGGCGGTCAGCGGGAAGGCGGCGTAGGTGCGCTCGAGGTTCGCGCGCGCCTGCTTGGCCCCCAGCCGGTAGGCGCCGAGCAGCAGGTTCTCGCGGACGCTGAGCTCGGGGAATACCCCGACCTCGGTCATGAAGCCGATGCCGCGCGCCACCCGCCGGTCGGTGCGCAGCTGGCTGACGTCCTCGCCGCGCAGCCAGACCGAGCCCTGCATCGCCGGCACCAGGCCGAGCGCCACCCGCAGCAGGGTGCTCTTGCCAGCGCCGTTGGCGCCCAGGATCACCACGCACTCGCCCGCGGCCACGGAGAGGTCGATGTCCCACAGGACCTGCATCGACCCGTAGCCCGCCGCAATCCCGCGCAGCTCGAGCAGCGGCGTGGCGTCCGCTCCGGGCGCCGCGGCCGCTCCTGGCCCCGGCGCCGGCGCCTGGGCCTGGGCCGGCGAAGCGGCCGACGAGGCGATGGGCGCGGGCTCACTCACCGATGAACACCTTGATCACGGTCGGGTCGGCCAGCGCCTCAGAGAGCACACCGGAGAAGATGATCGCACCGGCGTTGAGCACGGTCACCTTGTCGGTCACCTGCTCCAGGAAGCCGAGCAGGTGCTCCACCACCAGCAGCGTGATCCCTAGCTCTGCGACCAGGCGGCGAAGAATGACCGCCAGCTCGTCCAGCTCGCTCTTGGAGAGCCCGGCACCGAGCTCGTCGACCAACAGCAGGCGCGGCCCGGTGACCAGCGCCCGAGCCAGGTCGAGCCGCTTCTGGTCTGAGGCGGTCAGCTCGCTGGCGAGCCGCTCAGCGCCCCCGCCCAGGCCGACGAGCTCGAGGATCTCGGCGTCAGCCAGCCTGCTCGCATGCACAGCGACCTTCAGGTTCTCTGACACCGTGAGCTCCGGGAACGGCTTGGGGATCTGGAAGGTCCGGTTGATGCCCTTGCGCGCGAGCCGGTGGGGCGCGAGACCCGACACCCGCTGCCCGTTGAGGCGTACCTCGCCGCTGGTCGGCTCAAGCAGTCCGGAGATCACGTTGATGACGGTCGTCTTGCCCGAGCCATTGGGCCCGACCAGTCCCAGCACCTCACCGCTGTTGACCCGCAGGCTGACCTCGTCGAGCGCCCGCAACGGGCCGAACAGCTTCGTGACGCCGTCGACCACGAGCAGCTCATTGCCCGGTCCCGCCTCGCCCGGCGGCCGCGTCTCGGCGGACGGCGCGCTCGGGGCCTGCTCAGCGAACATCGCTGCCTCCCACCGGCTGCGCGCCGCCCAGTCCCCGCCGCGCGCCCAGCCGCCGCCGCGCGCCGAGCGCCAGTGCGGCCAGGCCGCCCGGCAAAAACAGCGCGATGATCACGATCACGACCCCGAAGATCAGCTGGAAGTACTGGGGATCGTTGACGCCGATCGCGTTGTAGACGTAGTAGAGCACCACCGCGCCGACGACCGGGCCGAGCACCGTCCCGACGCCGCCGAACAGGGCAAAGACGATCGCAAACAGCGAGATCGTCGTGTCGAACACGGCGGTCGGGTAGAAGACTGAGATCGACCAGGCGTAGACGGCACCGGCCAGCCCGGCGAGCAGCGCACTCAAGAGCCACGCCCCGGTCCGCGCGGCCACGACGTTGACGCCCGCGCAGCTGGCGCTGACCTGGTCGGCCCGTACGGCCCGCAGCAGCAGGCCCAGGCGCGAGCGGCGCAGCGCCACGACGCTCACCATCGCCAGCGCCACGATCACGACCGCGGTCCAGTAGCTGCCGCCGGAGCTGAACACACGCGTGAGGTCAGCGCCATAGGGCCCGTTGGTGACCGAGGTCACGGCCGGGTTGGAGACGATCGAGGAGAGCGCCAGCGCCGCCGCCAGGCTCGCGATCGCGAAATATGCGCCGCGCAGGCGCAGGAGCGGGATCAGCACGACGCCGACCAGCACGGCCGCCACGCCGCCCAGAGCGGTGGCCTCAACCGCGTTGGCGCCGAGGTGGGCGACCGCCACGTAGGCGCCGTAGGCACCGGCGCCGAAGAAGCCGACGTAGCCGAAGGGGAGGTAGCCGGTGAAGCCGTAGATCACGTTCACGCCCTGCGCAAGCACGACGTAGACCATGATGCTGACCAGCAGCAGCAGGTTGGAGTCGACCGTGCGCGCGAGCGCGAACAGGACGGTCGGGACCAGGACCGAGGCCAGGTCGATCGCCCGGCGGCGCCAGATCTGCGCGCTAGTGGCCCGCTGGCCACTAGCGCCGGCGGCCACGTTAGGCATACCGCGCGCGCCTCCCGAACAGCCCCTCCGGCTTGGCGAGCATGACCGCCAGCAGCAGGGCGTAGGGCACCAGCCCGGCCCAGTTGGGCTCGTAGCTCTGCGCGAACTGCTCGGCGAGACCGAAGACCAAGCCGCCGGCGAGCGCCCCGCCCGGGTTGCCCAGGCCGCCGATCACGACCACCGCAAAGGCTGTGGTGGTGAGGTCGGCGCCCTGGCTCGGGTTGACGCCGCCGTTCACATAGATGCTGAGCACCCCGGCGGAGGCCGCGAGCGCCAGCGCGATGCCGAAGGAGAGCGCCGAGGTGCGCCCGACGTCGATGCCCGCAAGCAGCGCGTCGGCCCTGCTGCTCATCAGCGCCCGGGTGGCGAGGCCCAAACGGCTGCGGTAGAGGTAGAGCATGACCAGCAGCGCGCCGGGGACGGCAACCGCCGCCGCCACCGGTTCGTAGTTGGGAAAGGTCTGCCCGAGGATCTGCACCGAGCCGTTGCCGACGGGACCGGTGAGCAGCGTGTCCTGGTTGACCGTGAAGCCGATCGTCGCCAGCGCCTCGATCACCTGCGAGACGCCGAAGAAGAGGATCAGCGAGAGCATCTCCGGATCCTTGGAGCGGCCCAGGCTGGGCGCGATCAGGCGGTAGAAGGCGAGCCCGATCACGACCGCCACCGGGATCGCGACCGGGATCGCGATCAGCGGATTCAGGTGCGCCTGCGTGCTCAGCTCGTACGCGAGGTAGGAGCCGAGCACGATCACGTCACCGTGAGCGATGTTGACGACCCTGAGCACTCCGAAGGCGAGGCTCAGGCCAAGCGCCGCGAAGCCGTAGAACAGTCCAATGAGGATCCCCGAGATCAGCGCGTAGAGGACCATTCAAACGGCTCCGCGGCAGGCTTGGCGTCTAGCTCGTCGGAGCTGGGTACTTGGCCGTGGCAGTGGCCAGTGACTTCGGGTAGATGATCTTGATGGTCGTTCCGCCCCGGGTCGGGAGGTACTGCCCGACGGGCAGGAACTCACCCTCCTCGGCGCCGTCCTTGGTGATCTTGAACTGGCCGATCGCGGTGGTCACCTTGCCAGAGACGTTGGCGAGCGCGCGGCGCATCGACAGCTGCGTGAACAGGCCCGCCTTGTCCAGCGCCTCCTGAGCGACCAGCGCCGTGCCGTAGCCGGCCATCGCCGGGTAGGTCACCGGCACGCTCGGGAACGCCTTCCTGAAGGCGCGCACGAACTGGGGCGTGTTCAGGCCGAGGTTCACCTTCGCGTAGGGGAGCAGCGGGGGCGTCGCGTACGTGTAGGTGTACTTGAGCCCCTTGGTGCCCACGTCCTGCTGGAACAGCTGCGGCAGCTGGCCGGGGAACACCGTGAAGACCATCTTGAAGTGCTGCCCGGAGGTGGTCAGCGTGTTCAGGAAGGGGATGTCGTTGGTGTTGTAGCCGAGCTCGATCACTGCCTGCGGATGAGTCGCCGCGATCGAGTTGATCAGCGTGCCATAGGTCGTCGTCGTGGTTGGCGTCGACTGGTAGTAGACCGGGGTGATCCCGTGCGCCTTGAGGCCGCTGTTGATGGTCGCCGCCTGCGCCGCGTCAAAGTCGTTGGCGTCGTAGAGGACGGCGACCTTGTTGATGTGCTTTGCGACCAGGTACTGGACCAGCGGGTCGGGCCAGAAAGCGGAGTTACGGATTCCGGAGCCGACTATGTAGGGGTTGTTCGGCGTGAAGAACACGGTGCCGCTGGCGGTCGCGTCAAACAGCAGCTGGTGGTGCTCCTGCGCGATCGCGACGGCGGGCGCGGTCAGCACCGAGCCGAAGTCCGGGATCATGATGTTGACGTGATTCTGGGTGATCAGCTGGCTGTAGAGCGTCGCCGCCGTCGTCGGGGAGCTCTGGTCGTTGTAGGCCACCAGCTTCACGTGGATCTTCTTGTGGAAGGCGCCCACGTAGACGCCGCCTGACTTGTTCATCTGGTTGACCCAGAACTTGATGCCGTCGAGCTCCGGGATCGAGTCGGGGGCAAAGGCGCCCGACGACGAGTAGAGCGTCCCCACGATGATCTGCTTGGGTGCCTTGCTCGAGACACGGGTGTGGACGGCCTGCGCCTGCGTCGCCGCTACAGCGACGACCCCGGCGGCTGCCGCGCAGACACCGGTGAGGCCCAAAAGCCTGTGATGTACCTTCATGAGTCCTCTCTCCTTGGGTTTACCTTACAGCGCGCCGAAGCGCAGACGCAGCACGACCACTCCTGTAGCGTCTGTATACACAGTAGCGTACGAATAGATCGGGTACAAGTGAGAACCCGTCTACACTCACGCCGTGGCTTCGAACCTCCGCCCCGATCAGCTCGCGAACCTGCTGCGGCGCGCGGTGCGAGAGCGCATGCTGCTACCGGGCCAGACCCTGAACCAGGACGAGCTGGCCTCCCGTTTTGGCGTCAGCCGGATCCCGCTGCGCGAGGCGCTGCGCACGCTCGCGGGGGAGGGCCTGATCGTCATGCGGCCCGGCATCGGCGCGGTGGTCACCGAGCTGCGGCCCGATGAGCTCGATGAGCTGCTGGAGCTGCGCATGGCGCTCGAGCCGGCGCTACTCGCGTCCGTGGTCGGCAAGGTCAGCGCCCAGCAGCTGGCCGAGCTGCGCGCCCACGCGATCCGTCTGGGCGATCTGGCCGTGGAGGGCGACCTCGACAGCTGGTGCTCGGAGCACTACGCCTTTCACCGCAGGCTGCTCGAGCTGGCCGGCCGGCGACACTCGCTGCGCCTGGTCATGCAGGTGATCAACCTGATGGAGCCCTACGCTCGCGTGGACGCGTCGCTCGCGCCCGACGGGGCGCGCAGCCGCTGCGACCATCAGGCGCTGCTCGACGCGATCGAGGCGGGTGACGCCGGCCGAACCCGCCAGCTGGCCGAGCAGATGATCGAGACCTCCCGCGCGCGCCTGGCCGGGCTGATCAACGACATTCCGTCCAGCGAGGATCCCCTGGCCGCGATGCTGGTCGACCTCAAGCGATGACACGCGCGCGCGCCGAGCCGCCGGGTTAGCGCAGGGCTGGCTCAACCTCCGATGGCCGGCGCGTTGCTGAACGGTGCGCTCGACGGTGGCCTGCTGGGACTGGCCGCCGCGGGCTTCACCGCACTTTGGCGCGTGACCGGAGTGCTGAACCTGGCGCAGGGCGCGCTGGTGATCAGCGGCGCCTACGCGACCTGGGCGGTGGCCCAGAGCGCCGGGCCGCTGCTGGGGATCTGCGCGGCTGTGCTGCTCGGGGCCGTGCTCGGATACGCGCTCCAGCGCGGCCTGCTGAACCTGCTGCCCCGCCAGCCCGCCTATCTGGAGCTGGCGGGCACGTTCGGCGTCGGGCTCGTGCTCGACGCCCTCGCCACCCTGCTGTTCTCGGGCGACTACCGCTCGGTCTCCTCGATCTTCGGCGCCACCGACCTCGTGGCCGGGCCCGCCCAGGTGCAGGCCGCCGCGCTGGTCGCATTCGCGTGCGCGCTGGCCGCCACCTACGCCCTGCACCGCGTACTGCGCCACACGCGCTTCGGTCTTGCGCTGCGCGCGGCCAGCGTCGACCACGACGCCGGCCGCCTGGCCGGCCTGCCGGTTCCCAGGCTGTTCGCAATCGCCGGCTCGCTCAGCGCCGCGGCCGCAGCGCTCGCCGGCGGCCTGCTGTCGCTCACCGGCCCATTCACGGCGAGCGACGGCAACCAGCTGCTGGTATTGATCGCGGCGGCGGCGCTAATCGGCGGCGCCGGAAATCTCTGGAGCGCGTTTACGGCGGCGGTGGCGCTCGGCGCGATTGAAGGGGCTGTGGGCTACCTGGCGCCGGCCCAGCTCACCGATGACCTGGCGCTCGCGATCCTGCTGGTGGCGTTCGCACTGCGCGCACTCGGGGCCCGCGGCGGGGCCCGCGGCGGAGCTGGCGGGGCTGGCGGGGTCCGCAGTCTCGGAGGGCTGCCGTGAGCCCCTGGCTGGCGGGCACACTCACCAACCTGTGCCTCTACATCGTGGTGGCGCAGTCCTGGAACCTGATCGGCGGCATGGCCGGCTATGCGAGCTTTGGACAGGTAGCCTTCTACGGCGTGGGCGGCTACGCGGTCGCGCTGTTGATGCTCGACGCATCGCTCAGCTTCTGGGTGGCGCTGCCGCTCGGCGCCTGCGCCGCCGGCGCCTATGGCCTGCTCCTGGGGCTGCCGCTGCTGCGCCTGCGCGGCGAGTACTTCGCCATCGCCACTTTGGTCGCAGCCGCCGCTACACAGGCGCTGGCCGCGTGGCAGCCGGACTTCACCGGCCAGGGCTCGGGCCTGACGATCACCACCGTAGGCATGCGCCAGACGACGCCCTACCTGGGGAGCGGCGGGTTCGCGCTGCTGTTCGCTTGCCTGGCGATCCTCTCCGTCGCTCTGGTAGCGGGCGTCGGGCGCAGCCGGCTCGGCTACGCGCTGCGCGTGATCCGCGACGACGAGCGGCTGGCCGGGGCCGTGGGCGTGCGCGCCGGCGCCACCAAGCTGCGCGCCTTTGCGCTCTCGGCAGCACTCGCCGGGCTCGCCGGCGGTGCGAGCGCCTTCCGCCTGATCACGGTCACCCCCGGGCAGATGTTCAACCCGACCATCACCGTGCTGACGATCGCGATGGTCGTGGTCGGAGGGGCCGGGACGGCCTTTGGCCCGGTGATCGGCGCGGTCCTGCTGACCGCCCTGACCACCGGCGTGGACGCGATCCTGCCGTCGTCGCGGAACCTCGTGCTGGCGCTTGTGATCGTCGGCGCGGTGCTGCTCGTGCCCCGCGGCCTGACCCGTGGCGGGCAGCCGGCGCGGCTGCCCGCGGGCCCGCCGCCGCCGCGCCCAACGCGCCGGGGAGCGCTCTCACCTTGAGCGAGGGCCCTGAAAGCTCCGCCTCGCCGCGGCTCGAGACGGTGGGCTTGAGCTGCCGCTTCGGCGGCCTGAGCGCGCTCAGCGAGGTGTCGATGCGTGTCGAGGACGGCCAGATCGCCGTGCTGCTCGGCCCCAACGGCGCCGGCAAGTCGGTGTTCGTAGACGTCGTCTGCGGCGAGCTGCCGGCCAGCTCCGGGCGCGTGCTCGTCGCCGGACGCGAGCTGACGCACAGCCCCGCGTGGCGGCGCGTTGGTCACGGCGTGGCGCGCACCTTCCAGGTGCCACGTCCGCTGCGGGAGTGCACCGTGTGGGAGAACGTTTACGGGGCTGCCGCCCGCGTCAGAGCCGTGCACGGACCCCATCCGCAGCCGCCGCGAGCGCGAGCCGAGCAGGCACTGGCGCGGGTCGGGCTGCTGGGGCGCCGCAATTCGGTGCCCGACTGCCTCTCGCTGGCGGAGCTGCGCAAGCTGGAGCTGGCCCGCGCACTGGCGCTGGCGCCCAGCCTGATGCTGCTGGACGAGCCGATGGCGGGCCTGGGCGCCGCGGAGATAGACGAGACGGTGGCGCTGCTGCTGGACCTGCGGGCACAGGGGATCGCGATCCTGGCGGTGGAGCACGTGATGCGCGCGGTGCTGGCCATGGCAGACATCGTCTACTTCCTGCACCAGGGGAGCCTGCTGCGCAGCGGTCCACCCGCGGACGTGCTGGCCGACCGGCGCGTGGTTGCCATGTACCTGGGCGTGCCGCTGGGCGCCGTGGCGAGGTGAGCACCGCCGGTGCGCCTGCTCGTGGAGGATCTGTCGGTGATGCGGCGCCAGATGCCGGCGATCGACGCGCTGAACATGCAGATCGACGGGGCCGAGCTGGTGGCGCTGATCGGCCCCAACGGCGCCGGC
>JAJYHG010000272.1 GCA_021784895.1 Actinomycetes bacterium | reverse complement strand
CGGTAGGTTGACGAAGAAAATCAGCCGCCACGAGATGGCTGTGAGCAATCCGCCGAGGATCGGTCCCGAAGCCGAGGCGGCCGCACCGCCCATCGCCCAGGCGCCGACCGCCCGCACCCTCTTGACGGGGTCGCTGTAGGCGTGGGTGAGCAGGGCCATCGACGCGGGCATGATCGCGGCGGCCGCGGAGCCCTGGACGAACCGCGCCGCCACCAGCACCGTGAGGCTCGGCGCCAGGCCGCAGGCGGCGGAGGAGACCACGAACAACGCCAATCCGTAGGCGAACGCACGACGTGCACCGACGCGGTCTGACAGCGATCCGGCGGTCAAAAGCAGCGCGGCGAACATCAGCGTGTAGCCGTCAACAACCCACTGCAGCCCGCTGATTGAGCTGTGTAGGTCACTGCGGATGTGCGGCAGTGCCACGTTGACGATCACCGCGTCCAGCGTCACGACGAAGAAGCCGAGCAGCGCCGCGACCAGCGACCAAACGGGCGCGAACACCCGCTCGCTGACGCCGTCGCCGTGCCCGGCGCCGGTGGTGACGGCGGCAGCGGCAGCGGCGGCAGCGGCGGCGGCGGCAGCAGCGGGAGCGGGAGCGGGAGCGGGAGCGGCCAGCTCATCCTGCTTGGCTAGCATCGTGACCCGGGTTCTCAGCGTCCGACGAGGCCCACGTGGAGGTCGTTGTAGCGATTGCCGTGCACCCCGATCCGGTCTGTAGCGGCGGTCAGGTCTGCGAGCTCGTCCGCCGAGAGCGCCACCCGCGTGGCGCCGGCGTTCTGCTCGAGCCGCTCACGCCTGCGGGTACCTGGGATCGGCACGATCCACAGCTGTTGCGCGAGCAGCCGAGCGAGCGCGATCTGCCCCGGCGCAACGCCCTCAGCTTGCGCGAGCCCGGTGACGTAGTCAACAAGCGCGAGGTGGTGGCTCAGATTCTCCTCGCCGAAACGCGTGATCGTCTTGCGGACATCACCGGCGGCGAGCTTTGTTGCGGTGTCGACGGTGCCGGTGAGGACGCCCCTGCCGAGCGGGCTGAACGGGGCGAACCCGACCCCCAACTCGCCGCAGGCCGGCAGCACCCCGGCCCCGGGGTCACGGGTCCAGAGTGAGTACTCGCTCTGGACCGCAGTGACCGGATGCACCGCATGCGCCTTGCGGAGAGTGGCCGCCGAACACTCCGAGAGCCCCAAGTGACGTACCTTGCCGGCGGCGACCAGTTCGCCGACCGCGCCAGCGACCTCTTCGCTCGGTACGCCGGGGTCGACACGGTGCTGGTAGAAGAGGTCGATCATCTCGACACCCAGGCCACCCAGCGACTGATCCGCTACGCGCTTGATCTGGGCCGGGCTGCTGTCCAGACCAACCGATTTGCCGTCCTCGATCCGACAGCCGAACTTGGTTGCGATCACTCCCTGCTCCCGCATGCGCGCAAGCGCCACTCCTACGAGCTCTTCGTTCGCATATGGGCCGTAGGACTGTGACATGCCCATGCAGCCAAGCCCGATGGCTGAAACCTCTAGGCCCTGGCCGAGCGTACGTTTGTGCATCACTGCATCACCGCTCCTGCGCTTTCGCCGCCCTCACGGCTCGACCAGAGCCTTGGGACTGACTCGGTGGACTCGCGGTGGACCTCGCCCGGCAGCCAGCTGGGGGCGCCGCCGATACCAGCCGTGCGGGAGGTCGTCGTTATTGACCGTGCCCGAGGGCACCCGCCGCCCGCCTTCACGGTGCCGTAGAGGCGGCGCCGTGCCTGCGGGATCGAGGGCAACCGGGGACTGCCCGTCCGGCCAAGCGCCGCCTCACCCCGGCTCGCCACGGTGTAGTTCACGCCGAGCCTGCGAGCGAGCTCAAGGCGGCCCTCGTTGCAACCCATGACGATGATCTGCTCGACGCACAGGCGCTTGGCGGCGAGCGCGGCGCAGAGCCGCGCCCCGCCCGGCTTGACGACCGTCATGGCGTCGCCTGGCTTGAGGTTCCCCGCTTCGTTGGCGGTCTCCTCAGCAACCCCGGTTGCATCCTGACGCGTCGATTGGCCCTGCTCGCCGGGGACGCCTGTCCGCGTAGATCAGCAGCCCGTCTTCAAGATCACGCACGGACTCATTGTGAACCAGCCACACGATAGTTTCTAATACACACTTGTGCGGTAGCATTCAAAATAACTATGGATCCTCGGCGTCTGCTGACCTTCCGGGCAGTCGCGCACGAGCGGTCGTTCTCGCGTGCCGCAGAGACGCTGTCGCTTTCGCAGCCGTCAGTTTCACACCAGATCGCACTGCTCGAGGCGGAAGCCGGAACGCGCCTCATCGACCGTCGCCGGGGAGGGCTCGGCCTCACGCCGGCCGGGGCGGCGCTACTCGAACACGCTGACCACGTCGCCTGGCGCCTGCAGCTTGCGGACCTTCAAATCGCGCAGCTCACCCTCGAGCGGCGGCTGCAGATCCGCATCGGCGCGTTCCCGACTGCGATGGCGGCACTCGTTCCCGCTGCAGTGTGGCGCCTGCGCGAGGCGCACCCGGAGCTGCGCGTCCTGCTGAGCGAGGTGACAGCCGACACGCTCCAGCAACGGCTGCTCAGCGGCGAGTTCGATGTTGCGCTCGCCTACCAGGACGCCGCCATCCAGCGCCGCGAGATCCACGGTGTACGACGCGTCGACCTGCTCCAAGACCACTTCTTCCTCGGCCTGCCGCACACGCACCCGCTGGCGCGCACCAGCGGCCCAATCGCGCTGTCAGCGCTCGCCGCCGACGACTGGGTGGTGCCGTCCACTCAGGGCTTCCTGATCGAATCATGCCGCGAGGCCGGCTTCGAACCGAGGATCATCGCGGTCTCACAGGACCCGGTCGCCACCCGGGGCATCATCGCCCGCGGCCTCGCGGTCGGATGGATACCGGGCATTCTCCACGACGACTACGCGGGCGTGGCAATCCATCCGGTCGACGGTCCCAGCCGCGAACGCGACATCTACGCTCTGGTTCCGCCCGGGGCACGGCACCCCCTCACCGCCAGCGTCATGCAGGCACTGCTCGGAGCCGCCAAAGACCTCAGCAGCGCACAAGCTGCCGCATAGCTCAGGCACCGATCTCCGCACGATGGCACACGAGACCCGACGAATTTCAGGGCTGAAACCAACCGGGATCAAGCCGGCGAGCTCCTGCTTGCTAAGCGGGCCCCAGGATCACAGCGCCCTCTCGGGTTGTGCAGCGAGCACCGGGCCGGTCCGTTGCGCACTACTACCGCGGACCCCGTGTCGGACTTGGTGAGCCTCCGTACGGCTCCTGGCTGGTGCAGGCAGATAACAGCAGGGTGAGGCGCGGGGCGCCGCAGTGCGGGCAGACGTCCTGCGCTCCGTGCCTGGACGCGGGGAAAACTCGACCCGAACGGCCGGGCGGCGCGGTCTGAAGCCACGTGCCGGTCAGCGGGCTAGCTCACTGGCCGGTTGGCTGATGGCCAACCGGCCGACTGTGGGCTCGTCCGTCCTGGACGAGCCCACAGTCAACACGACTCGTCTGCTAGCTGATGGCGGGGTGAACGACGACCATCCGGAAGACCGGCTCGGGAGCCGAGCCCGACGCAGTGCAGCGCCGAGGCAAGAAGGCCTCCTTGCCGATCAGCGTCACGCGCTCACCGGCGCTGAAGCCGGTTGTGCCGCCGTCGAAGTGCACAGCCAGCTTGGCGTCAGTGAACGTGTAGGTGACGGTCTGGCCCTTGTCGGCCTTGGCCATGTGGTTCGCGTTCTTGACATCCACGACCAGCGTCCCTGACCAGCTGCCGTCTGTGTTCTCGGCGAGCGTCGAGGCCGTAGTGGCGTCGACCGTCCCGCTTTCGACGTACGCTCGGTTGTGCGGCATGCAACGGTGAGCCTGACCCTTGCTGCTGCCGCCGGCATTGGCCTTACCATAGCCGCGGCCGTGGTCGGCTCGGTGGCTGCCACCAGGATTGCTCGGCTGGCCTGCCTGCGCAACGGCCGGCACGCCCAACGCAAGCACGCCCGTGAGCGCCAGCGCCGCCATGGACCCAACCCTTGACTTCATTCCCCGCTCCTTTGGTAACTGGGCGACCTCTCAACGACGAGAGGCCCCTCGCTTTGCGCCCCCGCCTCACGACGGGTTAGCCCTTGTCAACTCTCAATACGAGCGCACGGCGCGAAAGTAGGGATCTATCGTCAAGAATTCATCCGCACCGCACAGACTGCGCCAGGCCAGGCATTCCGTAAGTGCCGTAGATCATGTAGCGCCGGTTGGGGAAGCGCAGCGGCGAGCCACACACGCCAGGGCCATAGCCCGGCAGTCGACGCGCACGCTCGCCGGCCTTGAGCCTAAAGACGTCGCCGAGCACGAATGGCAGGGCCGTGACCACTTTTGCGCCGACGCTGCCGGTAGATAGCGACCTGCCCCACCAGGCGAACGGACCACCATCGGAGGAGGAGCTCAGGCACCGGATCGCGCACGTCGCGGCACTTGACCCCGCTCGCGGAACGCGCACAACGGCCGCTCAGATGGTGGAGATGCTGCGGTCTATCTGGCGCGCGCAAGCGCCTTCTGCCGACGCATGTCGTCGAGTTCGTGACGCTATGGGCCGGCAACTGGTCATGACCAGGATCGCTTCCGGGTTCGACAGCACGGTCAAGGTCGCAGCCAAAAGTGGTGTGCTGCTCGGCCGTCCGCAACGAGGTCGGAGTGGTCACATTCCCTGACGGATCGGCGTACGCCGTTGCTGTGTTTACCCGTGAGGATCCGGATAATGCGACTGATCCTGCAGCGATCGACACTGCCATCGGACTGGTCGCGAGCTCCATGGTGAGCGAGCTTCGGTACGACGCCGGGAAGTAGCGGCCGATCACCTACCGGCCTCACTTCACAGCGAAACGCGCATCGTCCGGTCCGCGTCGAAAAACGCGCTTAGCGCGGATGGTGTGGCTCGGACCGAGGGCTACTCGAGGTCGAACGCGGCGTGAATTGCCTGTGTCAGACTCGACTCTTGGTTCTCAAGCAGCAGTCCGATCTGCTCGCCGAGCGCGTCAACAGGGATCGTGGTGATGTGGTCGCAGGCCACGACGGACTCCTGGCTCAGCCCATTGCGCATGCCGACGAGCACCTCGGTGGATAACCCTCTGATCGTGCTCGTGATCGGTGCGACAGTTACGGAGTTCAGATGGGGGCGAACGAGCTCACGGGTGAGGACGAGCACAGGCCGGGCCTTATCGAGCGCCGCCGTATGGATCGGTCGCATCAGTCCTCGATGCGAACTCCGGTCGCGTAGTCCGCGAGTCCTTCCAGCTCAGAATCTGGTCCCGCCGCCGCGAGGATCTCGGCGTCCCGCATCGCGACCATCCGCCGACGCTCGCGCTCAAGCGCGCGGGTCACGACAGCGGCTCGGCTTCCGTGTTGTCCGCTGCCGACAACCTCATCCACGAAGTGGACCAGGTCATCCGGCAAGCGAACTGCGATCTGCTTGCTCATACCAAAATGGTACCAATTCGGGATTGGTACCCGGCTACCCAGTCGTCCTTTGATCCGGCGACGAGCATCCGGAGAGGCGCCGGCTTGCCGAGACCGGCAGCCTCGAGGACCAGGGCGTGGGTGGCGGGGCGGTGGACGGGATCCTTGAGTGGAAGGAGCACGCGATCCTGTCACTGATCGAGGAGTGGGGCCTGGTGGATCGCTCGCACCGCAAGCTCGCGTACCGTGGCAGCTACACCGGCCAGGTGTTCGTGAGCCCCTCGACGCTGCTGCGGGTCGCCTTCAAGCACCGGGTCACGCTCCCGGGCGAGCCGGTCCGTGCGCGGCCGCGAACGCGCGTGTTTCCTGAGATCGAGTGGGAGAAGAACCGGATCTGGATCTGGGATGCGACGCGCCAGCACCCCACGCGCCGACACCACCATGACCGCGCCGCCGCCACACAACCAGGGCCACCGCAGCCGCGCCCGGCCACCCCGCGCACGCCGCCCCGCCGCCCGCGCAAGCCCTCCATCCACCCCAGACGTGAACATGTCACCGGGGCAAACGTGAAGACCTGGCTATGGAGCCAACCGGGATCGAACCGGTGACCTCCTGCTTGCAAAGCAGGAGGCAGGCCTCTCAAGCACGCAAACTCCAGCAAACGACAATTCTCAAAGCCCTGCTATCACGATATTTCTGGCTCGTTTGTTGTTCGATTTGTTGTACGCGAACTCGTGTTGTACAGATGTTGTACAGCTAGTGTTCCGCCTCTTGGACCGCTAAGATGGAGGTATGTCGGAGGACGTGAGCGTGGAGCAGGGCAGCCTGTTCGTGCGCCCCAAGGCCGGGACCGGCGACGCGGTCTACTGGGATGCGCAGTGGCGCTACCGGGTCGATGGTGGTGAGTGGAGGCAGAAGACCCGCCGGCTCGGCCGGGCGTGGCAGGAGCGCGCTCCCGACGGCAGTTGGCGAAAGCGCCGCGGCCGTTGTCCCGACGGCTGGCTCGACGAACGCGCAGCGAACATCGCCGCAGCCGCGGCGATGGAGGAGCATGCGCAGGAGCTCATGCGCGGTGAGCGCAAGCGGATCGAGGCGGCGAACCGTCCTGTCACCGTCCGTGGGCTCGCCGGTGAGTGGCTCGAGTGGCTGCAGGAGGTGCGGGACGCCAAGCCGTCCACGATCGCTGACTACCGCTTCCTGCTGCGCGAGCCGGGGGTCCGGCACAAGCGTGGCGAGGGGGTCAGCAGCGGCCGGATCATGGCCGCGTTCGGTGATCGGCCCTACGACCAGGTCACGACCGCTGATGTGAGCCGTTTCCTGCGCGCGCTGGACAAGGCCGGGCTGACGGCCCGCAACGTCAACAAGCACCGGCAGGTGCTCGCGGCGGTCTTTCAGTACGCGTGCCGGGCAGACACGTATGAGCTGGCGGCGAACCCGGCGGCCGGGACCGACAAGCGCCGCGAGCCGGCGCCCGCGGCTCTGGACTACTACGAGGTCGACGAGGTGGAGGCGCTGGCGGGCGCGGTTGCGCGCGGCGCGCACCGCTGGGTGCCGCGCTTCCTGGCACGGCTCGAGCAATCCGGCACGCTCGAAGCAGCGGTCGCAGCGACCAGGGTCCGGCCCGACGCGGTCGTGGCTGAGGCTGAGATCAACCCGTTCTTCGCAGCGCAAGCCCAGAAGGCCGGCGACCTCGACCAGGCGCTGGCGGCTGCTGCGTCGGGCGTGCATGCGAGCGGTGCGGTCACCGACATGGAGGAGCTGGCTGCCCGTGCAGTCGAGGACCGGCGCGACGCGGACACGTTTCGGCTGCTTTTCTACACCGGGCTGCGGATCGGTGAGCTGGTGACCCTGCGATGGGAAGATGTCGACATCGCGGGGCGCATGCTGCTCGTCCGCCGCGGCCTCTCCGGCGGGGTGGAGAGCACACCGAAAGGACGGCGGCACCGGTTCGTGCCGCTGTCCACGCCGGCCGCCCAGGCCCTTGCGCGGATTGGGGACCGAGAGCATTACACACACCCCGGCGACTACGTGCTCTGCAACAGGCTCGGCCGACGGCTTGACCCCTCAGCGCTACGACGCCGCTACAAGGCAGGCTGCCAGACGGCCGGGCTGCGCCCGGTGCGCCTGCACGGCCTGCGGCATGCAGCCGGCAGCCTCATCGCCCGGACCTCAGACCCCGTCTTCGTCCGCGACTTCCTCGGCCACGCAAAGCTCACCACCACCGACCGTTACCTCGCCGCGAAGGTCCGCCCAGAGGAACTGGAGCGTCTCGATCGGGCGTTCGAGGCGCTCGCTGACCAGCCGGACAGAGGGCGTGGCCGGTGATCGGCTGTGAGGTTAACGACGTACCCCGGCCGCGTCGAACGCTGCGCCGGGGGGTATGCCAACACGGTACCGCGACCCCCAGGCGATCAGCCATCTGCGCCCGTCCCCGGAGCGGGCCGAGGTGCTGGGGGACGATTACGAGTACTCGCCGGTTCAGGACACTCTCGGGAGGTGGTCGGTTCGTTCCTTGACCGGTGCGCCGCCGGTGTAGATGCAAGGCTGCGGCGCGGAGCGCGGTGTCAACCGGGCCCTGGAGGTAGACATGTCCGATTCTGACCAGACTCCAGTTCTGACCGCCCTGCTCAGGTTGGCAGAGCTCCAACTCGCCGAGGCTTGGGCGACAGTGCGGGATCAGAACAGTTATGCGCTCGCACTGGCCGGGCTTGGCGTGGCGGTTGTGGGCACCGTGGTCGCTGGACAGAACGCGCTCGGGAACGACTGGTGGGTCCCAATCCCGGGGTTGGTGCTCGGGGTTCTCGCCGCACTGATCGTGACTCGCGGAGTGGCACGAGTGACCTCGGCCCATCACCATCGAGCGTCTATGAGGGGTTCGGCGCGGACGCACCCGAGGCTGCGCGCGAGCAACTGCTCGCCGATCTCAACAAGACCCAACAACGAGTGCCAGCGACGTTACGGGCGCAGCGCAAGGGACTGCTGGTAGTCCTCAGCATCTTCGTGGTTACCGCCGTCTACTATGTCGCTCTGCTGCTGGCCTAGACTTTGTGGTATGAGCAAGCTACTGGAGCCTTCGCAGACGGCCAGGGTGGTGCTGAAGGCGGGCACACTGAGCGGGCTCGATGTACTGGACTTGGGCCGAATCGAATGCGGGGCTGTTGTCGAGCTGACTGACGGTTCGAACGCGACGGTCGTGAACGTTGAGGGCAAGCGAGTGTCGACGCATGGCATTACTTCGGGCAGCGTGACGATCAGACGCGACACCGGCGAGGTCGCGCACATAGCTAGCCGCGACATCGCGATCGTCCTGCGCACACCGGACGCCGCCTAACTATGGCCAATGCTCACCGGCCTCGCCGGCGGTCGGTAACCAGCGCCCCATCACCCTGACACGCGGGGCATCGCAGCATGCCGTCCAACGTCGCGTCTCAAGTCCGCAAGCCGGCGCCAGGATTCTGATCGGACCGCCCTGTGCCAGCGCACCGCGGCCGCGTCTCGCCCAGGTCGAAGTTGGCGCAACACGGCGGTGCTGCGCACCGAAGGCGACCGTGGATGCCGAGTGGGCTTCCTCTTCGATACCGGCTGTGAGAAGCTGGTTCAGCAGCTGAGCGCACACAAGGTGCGGGTCCGCTGCGTCAAGACCGCGTTGTGGTGGTACTTTCGCTAGCCAGGATGCGGACGGTGGGTTACACCTGGGATCTGGCCGCGCCGGTCCCGCTGATGCTGACCGACGGCTTCACCCGCTTCAACTATGGTGATAGCGGCCTGCCCCAGGAACAGACCGGCGCGGACGGGACCGTCTACTGCCGCCTGACGAACGGTCGTCTGTTCCCGGATGAACTCGTCGCGATCGCCAGAAGCCGGTAGCGTCCAGAGCCTTGGCGACGCCGGTCGGCTGTGGCACAACCGCAGCTACATGACGTTTGTCGCCGGGACTGGTGTGTCGGAGTTCGGTGACCAGATGATCACGGCCGTAATCGGACTGATCGTCTATGGTGCGGCGGGCGGGATCACAGCAGTCAGCCTGATGTGGATCCTCAAGGCGCTGACACGGCTTGGAGCTGCGCCGTTTGCTGGTGTTGTAGCGGACCGCTACGGCCGCCGCCGGGTGCTCGTGAGCTCAAGCATCGCGCTGGCGGCCTGCTCGGCGGGCATGGCGCTGGTGGTGCACTCGGTGAGCGCCCTGTTGGCGCTGGTCGCGCTGCTGCAGCTAGTCAACAGCTTCTACGGACCCGCCTCCTCGGGCCTGATGCCGACCCTGCTCGCAAAGCGCGACCTGCAGAAGGGCAACGCCTACTTCCGTTCGGTGATGAACTTCGCGAGGCTGGCCGGGCCGGCTGCCGGGGGAGTCACGCTCGAGCTCTTCGGCGCCCAGCCGGTCGTGCTCCTCAACGCCGCAAGCTACCTGATCCTCGCCGCGGCGCTCGCCAGGCTGCAGCTCGCGCCCCGTCCCCCGTCCGACGCGCCTCCAAGATGGATCACCGCTCTCAAGGACGGCTTGCGGTTCGTGCGCAACACCAGGGTGCTCGCCCTCCTGGTTGGGCTGGCGGTGATCGACTCGATGGTGTGGCGGGCGGTTGAGATCGTGCTCGTCCCGGTCGCCCATGGGGATCCAGCGATCGGCGCCGCCGGTCTTGGCAGCGCGTTCACAGCTCTGGCGCTCGGGTCGCTGGCCGGGTCAGTTGCCGCTGGCCGCCTGGGCGGCCTGCTCGAGCGCCCGTGGCTGATGTTCGCCTGTTACGGGCTACTGACCGTGCCGCTCGGCTTGCTTGCAGCTCACATATCGCTTCTGACCCTGCTTGTCGCGATGGGCCTGGCAGGCGTCCTGCTCGATCTCTTCGGCGTCACCGCGATGACCTTGATCCAGCAACGTACGCCCGACGGGATGCTCGGCCGTGTCTTTGGACTCGAGGGCGCAGCAATCGCCCTCGGCGCGATCCCCGTCGCACTCGCGGCCATCCCGCTGGTACACGACCTGTCGTTCAACGCTGTGTTCCTGGTCTGCGCCGCGGCGGTCGCGGTCACAGGCGCGGTCGCGGCGGTGAAGATGACCTGATCCCGTGGTTGTGATCCGATCCTGTGGTTGTAGCGGCGAGCGTGTGCGCGGCAACCTGCCGCTCATCGCAGGTGCTGGCTCTCGTCAAGAAGCCAAGGCCACGCCGTCGCACTGCCGTAGTCTGAGGGGCCTCTAGCCCGTGCCTTTTGTGGAAGCTCCAGACATCCTGCCGCTGCGGCGTAACCATGACTTTCGTCTGCCGTGTGTCACACAGGCTCTCTCCTCGGCGGGAACGCAGCTGATCACTGTCGCGATGCCGCTTCTGGTGCTGGCGTTCACCACTCGGCCGCCGATGCGGGGCTGGTCGCGGCCACTGGGACGATCGCGCTGTTCGGCAGTGGTGTGCTCGCTGGGCCGGTCGTTGACCGCTTTGACCGCCGGTGGTTGATCGCTGCCTGTGAGTCTGTGCGCCTCATTCTCTACGGCGGCCTGGGTGCCGCGGTGCTCGAGCATGCTGTGACGCTCACGCTGCTGATGGGCGTGCAATTCGTCGGCGGGCTGGTGTGAGCACCAGCCCGCTCCGCGCTCCAGATCACACTCGCCAAGGTCGTGCCCTCCGGGCAGCTGGAGCAGGCTGTCGCCGCTGACGAGGCGCGCGGCAACAGCGCCGCCGCTCTAGGCCACGCCCTGGGAGGGCTGCTGTTCGGGCTGGGTGAGAGCATCCCGTTCCTGATCGACGCGGCGAGCTTCCTTGCCTCCATTGCGGGCGTGGTTGGGATCCGGACATCTCTCGCCCCCGAGCGGGACGAGCGTGGCAACACACGCGTGTACCGTGGACAAGCCAGATCGCCGCCGGAGCGCGGTGGCTGGCCGGGCAGCGCACGATCGCGGCGGTGGCATTGAGCACCGCGCTCCTGAACCTCTCCCTCGGAGGCGTACAGCTCACGATAATCGTGCTTGCGCGCCGCGACGACGCCAGTACATTCGAGGTTGGGCTGGCGGTCGCGATGGGGTCTTGCGGCGGGATCCTCGGCGCGATCATCGCACCAAGGCTCATTGAGCGGCTCGGGAGACTCAGATCAGTACTGCTAACCGACTGGGTCGCAGCACTGACGATCGCTGCGCTAGCGGTCGCGCCCGGGTTTCTGGGCCTCGGCGCCGTCTTCGCGCTCATGTTCTTCCTCCTCCCACCAGCCAACGCGGTCATCTCAGCCACCCTGTATCGCTTGATCCCGGACGAGCTGCGCGGCCGTGTCTTCTCCCTGCTTGACCTGCTCAGCGGGGCACTCGGGGCCGGCGGACCGATCCTGGCAGGCGAGCTGCTCGTCACCACAAGCCACCTCGAGCCAGCCCTCCTGGCGATACCTGCGGCCATGGGCGCCGCGATCTTCTCATTTACGCCTGCGCTTCGCGCATTCACCAACAGGCCCGCCGCCACTCAGTGCTGACCGTCCTCCCCCCCAACGAGGCGGGAACGCCTCCTCGCATCTGAGCCCTCAAGGGCGCCGTCGCACGACTTTCCGTCAGTTGGCCGGCCTGCGAATGCTGAGGCCGCTGGTTCGAGGTGAGCTAGCCCCACGCGACGCGTGGCGTGAGCATGCGTATTGCGCGTTGGCGTGTGCTGGCCGGTGTATCGGGCCAGCTCCCGACCTCCCGCGCAAGGTGCTGTTGGCCGGAGGAAGCTGGCTGTAGGACGCTGTGGTGGCCTCCACGGGAAGCCTGACAACACAGGCGATGCCGAAGACGACCGACACAGTGCGGTCCTCAAAGGCGCCGGAGGGGTGTGGGATTCGCCTCGCGTCGGAGCGCTACTGGTCCGGATAGCGTCCGTGTAGGCGCTTGTGGGCGCGGTGGTAGACGCTTCGTGTCCCGTGCTTGGGGTGGCGCTCTCCGTAGGCTATGAGTTCGAGGTACGGGCCGTCGTCGTCTCGTTCTGGCGAGAACACGAAGCCGAACGGCCGTCCCGACGGCGGTTGGTGATTGATCGGGACGTAGACCTTGACGAGCCCCGCCAGTTGTGTACCGTCGCTGCCGTCGGCGTCGCAGGCGAGGAGGTCACGAACCGCGACCCCGTCATGTTCCAGCCGTGCACGCTCGCGCTTGGCAGCGACGCCTGCAGTCGAGACCGCGGAAAAGCGGCCGACTTCTTCGTGCCAGACCTCCGGTGAGATCGCTACGCGCAAGCGCACCGGAGGCCGGGGCGCTGCCGCCACCGGCTACCCCTCACCGTCACTGGGCAGCTCGCCGAAGAGCTCGTCGAACTCCGCAGGTGTGAGTGCCTGTCCGCCGCGCTGTGCGCGAAGCTCTGCCACGGTCTTGGTGATCGCGGGCTCAAACGTGATGCCGCCTTCACCGTCGGGCACGACGTCGTAGCGGCGACCTTCGACTTCAACGGTCTGGCCGATCTTGATATCGAGCTTCTGAACGGCTGATGCCATAAGGCAAATCGTAGAGACATCGGCAACTGCAGCCGGTCACGCTGATGCCTGCACCGGCAGGAGGAGCAA
>JAJYHG010000222.1 GCA_021784895.1 Actinomycetes bacterium | reverse complement strand
CCGACGAGGAGATCAAGCGGATGGTGCACGATGCCGAGTCCCACGCCGACGACGACAAGCGCCTGCGCGAGCTGGCCGAGGCGCGCAACGAGGCCGAGCACTCCGCCTACCAGGCCGAGCGCCAGCTCAAGGACCTGGGCGAGCAGGTGGATGAGGGTTCGAAGAGTGAGATCGAGGCGGCGATCAAGGCCGTGCGCGAGTCGCTGACCGGCGAGGACGCGGCCGAGATCCGCAACCGCCGCGACGCCCTCAACTCGGCCTTCCACAAGGTCTCCGAGGCGATGTACGAGCGCGCTCAGGCACAGAGCGCCGCCGGGGATGCTCCCAACTTCGACGGCGAGGCGCCGTCGGCCAACGGCGCTGGCGCCGAGGACGAGGACGTCGTCGACGCCGAAGTGGTCGACGAGGGCAGGTAGCGATGGCTGATAGGCAGCTCCCTGACGACGCCGCGCCGGCGCCGGCTGGCGAGGAGGCCGAGCCGGCCGCCGGTGAGCTTGGCGGTGAAGCTGTGGAGGAGGCGCCAGCAGGCGCCTCCTCTGGACTCCCCGAGGAGCTCGCGGCTGACGGAGGCGATGACGACGACGAGGCCGGCCTGCAGCTCACGCAAGAGCTCGATGAACTCTGCGCCAGGGCCGAGCGGGCGGATGAGTATCTGGCGCTGGCTCAGCGCACCCAGGCGGACTTTGAGAACTACCGCAAACGGGCTGCGCGCGAGACCGCAAATGCCCAGCAGCGCGGCATCGCCAGGCTTGCCAAGGAGCTCCTGCCGGCGATCGACAACCTCGGCCGCGCGCTGGATGCCGCCTCCGAGGAGGAGTCGCAGCTGGCACACGGGATCCGCCTGGTGCACGCTGACCTGCTCGCGGCACTGGCGCGCGTCGGCGTCGAGCCGTTCTCGCCGGCCGGCGAGCCGTTCGACCCGCAGCTGCACGAGGCGGTTGCCCAGCAGCCGGTAGAAGGGGTTGCGGCCGGTGCGGTGGCCGAGGTGTTCCAGCAGGGCTTCCGCCTCGGTGACAGCGTGCTGCGTCCGGCCCGCGTGCTCGTGGCGGCCTGAGCCGGGGGGGTGGCGCCATGGCTGAGCGGCCCGACTACTACAAGGTCCTTGGCGTCGGACGCAACGCGACCGACGAGGAGATCAAGAAGTCCTACCGGAGGCTGGCGCGCAAGTACCACCCCGACCGCAACCCGGGCGACAAGCAGGCCGAGGAGCGCTTCAAGGAGATCTCCCAGGCCCACGACGTGCTCGCCGATCCAGAGAAGCGCAAGGCTTACGACCGCGGTGGCATGTTCGGCGGGCTCGGTGGCAGCGCCGGCTTTGACCCCTCGCAGTTCTCCGGCTCTTTCAGCGGTGGGTTCGGCGACATCCTCTCGAACCTCTTTGGCGGCGCCGGTCAGGGCACGGCCAGCGGAGCCTCGCGCCACCGCGGCAGCGGCCAGCGCCCGCCGCAGGCGCGCGGCCGCGACCTCGAGACCGAGGTCAGCCTGAGCTTCGACCAGGCGGTGCACGGCACCCAGGTATCGCTGTCGGTCCCGACCTCCAAGCCCTGCCCGACCTGCAACGGGTCGGGCGCTCGTCCCGGAACGAGCCCGAAGGTCTGCCCGGTCTGCAACGGCCGCGGGGTCGAGGCGCAGAGCCAGGGGATCTTCTCGATCAACCAGCCCTGCTCCAACTGCAAGGGCTCGGGCACGGTGATCGAGCACCCCTGCCCGACCTGTGAGGGCAGTGGCGCCCAGCGCAGCGTGCGCCGGCTGCGCGTGAACATCCCCGCGGGCGTCCGCGACGGCAGCCGCATCAAGCTCGCGGGCAAGGGCGAGGCGGGGGTGCGCGGCGTGCCGCCGGGCGACCTGTACGTGATCACGCGTGTCGGCGAGTCGGCGATCTTCAAGCGCCACGGCGACAACCTGGAGGTCGAGGTGCCGCTCACGATCCCTGAGGCGATCCGCGGCGCGGTGATCGAGGTGCCGACCCTGAACGGCTCCAAGCGCCTGCGCGTTGCGCCCGGCACCAAGCACGGCACCGTCCAGCGGCTGCGCGGAGAGGGCCCGCCGCGGCTGGGCGGCAAGGGCAACGGTGACCTGCGCTACCGCTTCGTGATCGACGTGCCCGCGAGCCTGTCGCGCGAGCAGGGCGAGGCTGTGGACCGCCTCGCGCGGGTGATCGACGGCGACCCGCGGGCGAAGCTGTTTCCCGGCGCGGGGCGCGCCAAGGCGGGCGAGCGCTGATGGCGGCCTCCGAGGATCGCCAGCAGCGCTCCGGCCCACGCGTGCGCACGCAGGCCCGGGTCGAGGTCGCCTCCGACCGGGGTGTGTTCATGATCTCGGTGGCGGCCGAGCTCGCCGGCATGCACCCCCAGACGCTGCGCATGTACGAGTCGCGTGGCCTGATCGAGCCCAAGCGCTCGGCCAAGGGCACGCGCCTCTACTCGCACGCCGACGTCGAGCGCCTGCGGCGCATCCAGGAGATGACCGTCGAGCTGGGCCTCAACCTCGCCGGCGTCGAGCGCGTCTTTGAGCTCGAGCTGCTGCTTGAGCAGACCTCCCGCCGGGTCGCGGCGCTGGAGCGCCGCGCCACCGAGCTCAAGGCCGAGGTCGAGCGCCTCGAGGCGCTGCGGCGCGAGCTGCGGGCAGAGATCGTGCCCTATGTGCGCGGCGGCGCGCTGGTGCGCCGTTCGGACTTTATATAGCGGCGGTTCGGCCGACGCTGCTGTCGCGCACCGTTCACGATCAGGCCCGTCGCTAATTCCTAATCCGCCCGACCGCTATTCCTAATCCGCCTAGTGCCAGCCGTATGATCCGCTGCCCATGCACGAGCGGCTGTTAGCCCGTCATCTCCGCCGCGAATGAATACCCGGCGCGGCTGATCAGCCTGGACGATGAGGCGACCGCCGCCGCCGCCCGAGCCGACCCGGCCGGGTTCATCGCCGACATCGGCGGGCCAGTGGCGATCGATGAGATCCAGCGCGCGCCTGAGCTGCTGCTGGCCATCAAGCGGCGGCTCGACGTCAATCAGGCGCGCGGCCAATTCCTGCTCACCGGCTCGGCCAACATCCTCTCGCTGCCCACCGTCGCCGATGCCCTGCCCGGGAGAGTTGAGTACCTGACGCTGTGGCCGCTCTCCCAGGGCGAGATCCACGGCCTCCGTGAGCGCTTCATCGACGATCTCTTCGACGGACGCTGGCCGCGGCTGACGGCAGTTGCGGCCGGCCGCAGGCCGCTCGCCGCCACCCTCGTAAGCGGCGGCTATCCCGAGGCTCAGGGTCGCAGCGCCCGTGGGCGTGACCGGTTCTTCTCCAGCTACATCGCCTCGATCATCGACCGCGACCTAGACGATGTCGCCAATGTCCGCAACGTCCAGAACATCGAGCGGCTGCTGTTCGCGATCGCCGCCCGCTCCGGTGCTCTGACGAGCTTTCACGGGATCGGCACCGACCTCCAGGTAGACGCCAACACCGTGCGCGCTCACACGAAGATTCTCGAGGACCTGTTCCTCGTCCGTCAGCTCAGGCCCTGGCACGTCAACCTCGGCAGCCGCCAGATCAAGAGCCCCAAGACCTACGTCGTCGATAGCGGCCTGCTCGCCCACCTGATCGGCGCCGACGAGCAACGCATCGTCGCAGACGGTGGGGTCGCCGGCACCATGCTCGAGAGCTTCGTCGCGATGGAACTGCTGCGCCAGGCCGGCTGGGCCGAGCGGCCCGTCGAGCTCTTCCACTACCGCGACAAGCGGCAGCGCGAGGTGAACCTCATCATCGAGCGCCGCGACGGCCACGTCGTCGGCATCGAGGTCAAGGCCGGCGCCACACCCAGGCCCGGCGACTTTGCCGGGCTGCGCCACCTGCGAGACACGCTCGGGGACCGCTTCAAGGCCGGCGTTGTGCTGCACACCGGCGCCGACACCATCCCCTTCGGTGAGCGCCTCGCGGCAGTGCCGGTCAGCGGCCTCTGGAGCTGAGCGCGTATGGTCATGCAGCCGTCCTGTGCCGCCCGTCTGGCCCTCCGCGCCTGCCTGTGTCATAATCTAAGCCTACTGGACTTAGATCTGACATGAGACGAGGCTGATACACCGATGCAGGCCGACCGCTTCACCATCAAATCGCAAGAGGCGCTCGAGGCAGCCACACGACTGGCGAGCGAGCGCCGCAACCCCCAGACCCGCCCCGAGCACCTGCTCGCCGTGCTGCTCGAGCAGGACGGCGGCGTGGTCGTGCCGGTGCTGCGCAAGCTCGGCGTCGACCCGGCGGCGGTCAGAGCGACGCTCGCTCCCGCGCTGGATGCGCTGCCGAGGCTGACGGGCTCATCCACCGGCACCGCGCCCGAGCCGACCGGTCCCTCCAGCGAGCTGATCGAGCTGTTGCGTGGCGCCGAGGCGGAGATGCGCGCCCTGGGCGACGACTACGTCTCTACCGAGCACCTCGTGCTCGCCCTGGCAAAGTCCAAGCAGACGGCCGGGGATGTGCTGCGCTCGGTGGGGGCCGGCTACGAGCCGCTGCTTCGCGCCGTGAACGAGGTCCGCGGCGGCCAGAAGGTCACAGATCAGAACCCAGAGGACAAGTTCCAGGCGCTGGAGAAGTACGGCCGCGACCTCACGCGCGCCGCCGCCGACGGCAAGCTCGACCCGGTGATCGGCCGCGACGACGAGATCCGCCGCGTCATCCAGGTCCTGAGCCGCAGGACCAAGAACAACCCGGTGCTGATCGGTGAGCCCGGCGTCGGCAAGACCGCTATCGCCGAGGGTCTCGCGCAGCGGATCGTCTCAGGCGACGTGCCCGAGGGGCTCAAGGACCGCCGCGTGGTCGCGCTCGACATCGGCGCGCTGATCGCTGGCGCCAAGTATCGCGGCGAGTTCGAGGACCGGCTCAAGGCGGTGCTGAAGGAGGTCCAGAACGCGGGCGGCACCGTCGTGTTGTTCATCGACGAGCTGCACACGATCGTCGGCGCCGGCGCCTCAGAGGGGGCCGTGGACGCCGCCAACCTGCTGAAGCCGATGCTCGCCCGCGGCGAGCTGCGCGCGGTGGGCGCCACCACGCTCGATGAGTACCGCAAGTACATCGAGAAGGACGCCGCCCTGGAGCGCCGCTTCCAGCCCGTGTTCGTGGAGGAGCCGAGCGTCGAGGACACGATCGCGATCCTGCGCGGCCTCAAGGGCAAGTACGAGGTGCACCACAAGGTGAGGATCACCGACTCGGCTCTGGTGGCGGCCGCCACCCTCTCCGACCGTTACATCGCCGACCGCTTCCTGCCCGACAAGGCGATCGACCTGGTCGACGAGGCTGCCTCGCGGATCCGCACCGAGATCGACTCCAAGCCGACGGAGATAGACGAGGTCGACCGCCACATCCTGCAGCTCGAGATCGAGCTGCAGTCGCTCGGCAGCGCCGACTCAGACGACTCCGGCACCGCGGCGCGGCGCGAGCAGCTGGAGCAGACACTGGCCGAGGAGCGCGAGCACTCCGCCGCCATGCACGCCGAGTGGCAGCACGAGAAGGAGGCGCTCGGCGCCGTGGCGACGTTGCAGGAGCAGATCGAGCAGGCCAGCGTCGAGCTCGACCAGGCACGGCGGGCCGGTGACCTCGAGCGTGCCGCCGAGCTGCAGTACGGCACGATCCCGGAGCTGACGCGCAGCTTGGCTGAAGCGGAGCAGGCGCAGGGCGACGCCGGTGGCCAGCGGGCCACCGGCGGAGGGCACCGCTACCTCAAGGAGGAGGTGGACGCTGAGGACATCGCCGAGATCGTCGCCAAGTGGACCCGGATCCCGGTCTCGCGGTTGCTCGAGGGTGAGATCGAGAAGCTGGTGCACATGGAGGAGCGGCTGCACGAGCGGGTGATCGGGCAGGATGAGGCGGTCGGCGCGGTGGCCAGCGCGCTGCGGCGCTCACGGGCGGGGCTGTCTGACCCGGAGCGGCCGATCGGCACCTTCCTGTTCCTCGGGCCGACCGGGGTCGGGAAGACCGAGCTGGCCCGGGCGCTTGCTGAGTTCATGTTCGACTCGCCCGAGGCGATGATCCGGATCGACATGTCCGAGTACATGGAGCGCCACGCGGTCTCACGGCTGGTCGGCGCGCCCCCCGGCTATGTCGGCTACGACGAGGGCGGCCAGCTCACCGAGGCGGTCAGGCGGCGGCCCTACGCGGTGGTGCTGTTGGATGAGATCGAGAAGGCCCACCCCGACGTGTTCAACACGCTGCTGCAGGTGATGGACGACGGTCGGCTGACCGACGGGCAGGGGCGAACCGTGTCGTTCAAGAACGTGGTGCTGATCATGACCTCGAACATCCCCGGTGGGCGGGCCGGGGCCGAGGGGCACTTCAAGCCCGAGTTCATCAACCGCCTGGATGACATCGTTGAGTTCGCGGCGCTGACGCGGGCGCAGCTCGGTGAGATCGTCGACCTGCAGGTGGCGCTGGTGGAGAAGCGGCTGGCGGAGCGCGGGATCGAGCTGGTGCTCTCAGACGAGGCGCGGACGCTGCTTGGCAACCTGGGCTATGACCCGACCTACGGTGCGCGGCCGCTCAAGCGCGTGATCCAGAAGCGGCTGGTGGACCCGCTGGCGCTGGCGCTGCTCGAAGGGCGGTTCTCCGCCGGCGACCGGGTGGAGGTCGAGGCGGCCGACGGTGAGATCGTGTTCGAGCGGGTGGAGGTGGCCACGGGCGTGGCGCAGTGACGCCGCGGCCGAGGGCGCCAGATGGCTGCGAGCTTGGACCCGTGTGGCTCGTACCCTAGAATGTGCGGTTAGTCACAACCTAACAGGAGGAGCGTGTCATGTCACTGCCGGGCGTGTAGCCGCTCGCGCAGGGTCGCCTTCAGCCGCTCGTCGCAGAAGGCGGCATCGATCGCTGCCGCCGTGACAGCGCGCAGCTGCTGTTCTGACCAGCCGTAGTGCTCGGCGCAGAGCGCGTACTCGCCGGCCAGCGTCGCGCCGAAGTAGGGCGGGTCATCTGAACCGAGCGTCAGGCGCACCCCCGCCGCGTACAGGTGCGGCAGTGGATGCTCCTCGAGCGAGCGGTAGACGCCCAGCACCAGGTTGCTTGTGGGACAGACGTTCAGCGTGATCCCCCGGGACGCGAGTTCGCGCACCAGGCCTGGGTCTTCGCTGGCTCTGACGCCGTGGTCCAGGCGGCTGACGGGCAGCGCCAACGCGTCGCGGATGCTCGCCGGGCCCTGCCACTCGCCGGCGTGGATCGTGCAGCCGAGGCCGGCGTCGGCGGCGATTGCGTAGGCACTGGCGAAGTCGGAGGGCGGCACGCGCTCATCGCCGGCCAGGCTGAAGCCGACGATGTAGGGGTGCGGCCTTTCGGCCGCCCGTGCGGCCACACGCACAGCCTGGTCGGCACCGAAGTTGCGGACCGCCGAGACGAGGATCCGCGCCTCGATCCCATGCTCGCGCCGCGCGTCGTCGATTCCGGCCGCGATGCCGCCGTAGTGCTCATCGTCGTCCAGGCCGACGAGCGCGGCGTGGTCCGGCGAGGCGGTCAGCTCAGCGTAGATCGCGCCCGCGCGCGCGATACCCGAGAGGTACTCGTAGGTGATGTCGCGGTAGTCCTCGCTCGTGCGGATGACGCCCGCGGCGAGGTCGTAGGTGCGCAGGAAGTGCAGGAAGTCGTGGAAGTGAAAGCGGCCATCCGCCGAGAGCAGGCCGTCTGGCAGTGCGATGCCGTTGCGCGTCGCGATCCGGGCGATCAGCTCCGGCGGGGCGGTTCCCTCCAGGTGGACGTGAAGTTCGGCCTGGGGCAGCATCGGGCGCCCCATTATTGCTGGTAGCCTCGGCGCGGCTGATGACTCGCAACGTTTCTCTGCGGGAGCTGCTGGCCGGGGTCGAGGGGCTCGCACTGCTGCGCAACCTCTACGACGGCGACGACGCGACCGCTGGCAGCCGGCTGGCCGAACTGCACGGCATCCTGGCGGATCAAGCGCTGGACGGGGCCGAGCCGACGCCGGAGTTCGACGCCGCCGCCGGCTACGCCCTGTGGTCGGACTCCTATGACGAGCCCGGCAACCCGGTGGTGGCGGTTGAAGCGCGGGTCGTCCACAGCCTGCTCGACGGCATGCACCCCTCGCGGGCGCTGGACGCGGCCTGCGGCACGGGACGCCACGCGCGGGCCCTCACCGCGCGTGGCCACGAGGTGACAGGCGTCGACCTGACGCCCGAGATGCTGGAGCGCGCCCGCGCAAGCGTCCCGGGTGCCAGCTTCGTGCAGGCCGACCTGCGCACGCTGCCGTTCGAGGACGGTGACTTTGAGCTCGTGGTGTGCGGGCTGGCGCTCTCGCACCTGCCAGACCTGGACAGGGCTGTGGGCGAGCTTGTGCGGGTGCTCAAACCAGGCGGGCGCCTGGTCGTCTCGGTGCTTCACCCATTCCAGGCGCTGCTCGGCTGGAACGCTCCGTTCACGGCGCCCGACGGTGCCCGCGGGTTCGTGCGCGAGCATCCGCACCTGCACTCCGACTACCTGGCCGCGTTTGGCCGCGCGGGGCTGCGGGTGACCGGCTGCTATGAGCCGCTGATCGGCGCGGCAGAGCTCGAGACCAAGCGCCGCGCTTTCCGCCACGTGCCCGAGGCGACTGCGGCCGCCTACCTCGGACTGCCGCTGGTGCTGGCCTGGGCCGCCCAGCGCGTCGGCGCCTGAGCGGCGCGGAGTGCACGGCAAGGCGCCACGCGGGTGGTGCCGTCAGCGGGCCGCGCTCGCCGCGATCGTCTCGATCACGGGCACCACGCCCGCCGCGCGCGCGGTGCTGCCGGGCGGCCCACCGCTGACCGTGAACGCCGCCCGCAGCGCCGCGGCCGCGCGCTCAGCGGCGGTCTCGTCGCGAGCATGCACGACCGCCAGCGGACGCTGCCCGGGCCCGACCGCCTCACCCAGCCCAGCAACCTCGGTGAGGCCGACGGCGTGGTCGACCGCGTCGGTTTCGCGCACGCGCCCGCCGCCGAGATCGACGATCGCAAGCCCCACGGCGCGCACGTCTATGGCTGTCACGCTGCCCACCCGGGCGGCATCGACCGCGCGCGCGACCGGGGCCGCGGGCAGCAGCTCGGCGGGCCGTTCGAGCAGGTCGGAAGGGCCGCCCATCGCCGCGACCATCGCCGCGAACGCCTCCGCCGCCGAGCCGTCCGCTAGCGCACGCTCAGCCGTCGCCCGTGCGGCGGCGCCGTCGCCCGCGAGCCCCGCGAGCACCAGCAGCTCGGCGCTCAGTGCGAGCGTGACCTCCAGCAGGCGCCGGTCGGCGCCGGCGGCGCCGGTCAAGAGCTCGATCGACTCGCGCACCTCGACGGCGTTGCCGGCGCTGCGGCCGAGCACCTGGTTCATGTCGGTGAGCAGCGCGCTTGTCAGCAGGCCGTTGCCACCTGCGACCGCGACGATCGCCTCGGCCAGCTCGCGCGCGCGCTCCAGCTCGGGCATGAACGCACCCGTCCCCGTCTTTACGTCCATGACCAGCGCATCGAGGCCGGCGGCGAGCTTCTTGGAGAGGATCGAGGCGACGATCAGCGGCAGCGACTCGACCGTGGCGGTGGCGTCGCGGATCGCATAGAGGCGCCGGTCGGCGGGCGCCAGCGTCCCCGTCTGGCCGATGATCGCGCAGCCGACGCGGCTCACCACGGTGCGCAGGCGTTCCGGTGTGGGCGTCACGTCGTATCCGGGAATCGACTCGAGCTTGTCGAGCGTGCCGCCGGTGTGCCCCAGCCCGCGTCCGGAGATCATCGGCACCGCCGCGCCGCAGGCGGCGAGGATCGGCGCGAGCACGAGGCTCACCTTGTCGCCCACGCCGCCGGTAGAGTGCTTGTCGACCACGGGCCGGTCGAGGTCCCAGCTGAGCACCGTGCCCGAGCGCATCATCGCCCCGGTGAGCGCCACCTGCTCAGGGCCGGTCATGCCGCGGCAGAAGATCGCCATCGCCAGCGCCCCGACCTGCGCGTCGGAAACGCTGCCGTCGGTTATCCCGCCCACCAGCTGGGCGATCTCGGCCGCGTCGAGCTGGCCGCCGTCGCGCTTCTTGCGGATCAGCTCCGCGGTCAGCATGCGCCATCCACCAGCAGCGGGATCGCGGTGACCAGCAGCCTGGACAGGTCGGCGGCGGCGCGCGCGGCGTCCGCGAGCGTCTGCTCGTGGCTGAGCGGCACCTCGCTCAGGCCCTCGGCCAGGTTCGTGATCGCGGAGACCGCCGCCACCCGCAGCCCGCAATGGCGGGCGATGATCGTCTCGTGGACGGTTGACATGCCGACCGCGTCGCCGCCCAGCACGCGGATTGCGCGGATCTCGGCGGCGGTCTCAAACGATGGGCCCAGCCAGCCGGTGTAGACACCCTCCGCGAGGTCGATGCCCAGCGTCGCGGCGGCGGTGCGCAGCGCGTCGAGCAACGCCGGGTCGTAGGCCCGGCCCAGCGACGGAAAGCGGGGCCCGATGTGCTCGTCGTTGGGCCCGACGAGTGGGTTTGTGCCGGTCAGGTTGATGTGGTCGGTGATTGCCATCAGCCGTCCCGGCCCGACCTCTGGCCGCAGCGAGCCGGCGGCGTTGGTCTGCAGGAGGATCTCGGCGCCGGCCGCCCGCAGCCAGCGCACCGGCGTGCGGATCGCTTCGCTCGGCCCGCCCTCGTAGAGGTGTGCGCGGCCCTGCAGGACGGCGACCGGCACGCCGGCGATCGAGCCTTCGATCAGCTGTCCGGCGTGCCCTTCGACGGTCGGGCGCGGAAAGCCGGCCAGCTCGGCGTAGCTGGTGGCCCGCGGCTGCTCGACGGCGTCGGCGACCGCGCCCAGGCCTGAGCCGAGGATCACGCCGACGAGCGGCTTTGAGCGAGCGCTCACCGCCCGAGCGCCCCGGAGTCAAAGGCCAGCGGCAACAGCTCGCCGAGCGTGACGACGAGCGGCTCGCTGCCCGGCCGGCCGAGGTAGACGGGGGTGTCAGGCCCCGCGAACTCTGCCAGGCGCTGCCGGCAGCCGCCGCACGGCGGGCAGTGCTCGACGCGGTCGGCGACCACGGCCACGGCCGCGATCCGGGTCTCGCCGGCGGCCACCATCGCGCCGATCGCGGAGGCTTCGGCGCACTGTGACTGCGGGTAAGCGGCGTTCTCGGCGTTGGCCCCGACGTGGATCGCGCCGCTAGCGCCGAGGATCGCGGCGCCGACACGGAACTGCGAGTAGGGCGCGTAAGCCCGGCCCATGACCGCCTGGGCGGCTTCGAGCAGCTGCTGTGGATCCGCTTGCATCGCGGCATTGTAAGGGCTCACGACTCAATTACTGCGCGGTTTGGCGGCGTCTGGACGCGCCTGGATGCCACCCGCTGCAGTCGCCGATGCGCTGCATCGACTCATCCCGCGTGCGGCCCCAGCCACGCCCAGCCACTCGCCAAAGCGCTCCACTAATTTCGCCGTGAGCCCATCAGCCGTTTGACGCTAGGATCGCGCGCCATGAGCGCACAGCCTTCCGCACAGCTGACCGTCGTCGAGCACCCGGTGCTGGCCGACCGGCTTACCGTCCTGCGCGACCAGGAGACCGCCTGGCCGAGCTTTCGTCACGCCCTGTTTGAGTGCGCAGCGATCCTCGCGATCGAGGTGACCCGTGACCTGCCGGTGCTGGAGGTGGAGGTTCGCACGCCGCTCGAGTCCACGCGCGGCGTGCGGCTGTCTGAGCAGGTAGTGGTCGTGCCCGTGTTGCGGGCTGGGCTCGGCATGGTCGACGGCTTCCTGCGCCTGCTGCCCGACGCCCGGGTCGGCCACCTGGGAATGGCCCGCGACGAGCGTGCGCACACCCCCGTGGACTACTACTCGCGGCTGCCGCCAGGGCTCTCTGACTCATGGGTGTTCGTGCTCGACCCGATGCTCGCCACCGGTGGCAGCGCTGTGAACGCGCTCGACCACCTGAAGTCAGCCGGCGCCAGGCGGCTCGGGCTCGTGTGCCTGGTGGCGGCGCCGGAGGGGATCGAGGCGCTGTCCACAGCGCACCCCGATGTCAGGATCTGGGCGGCCGCGGTCGACCGCGGCCTGGACGATAACGCCTACATCCGTCCCGGCCTGGGCGATGCTGGTGACCGTGTTTTCGGCACCTTGTGAGCCGCATCGGTGAGCTAGGATCGCGTGGCTGATGAGCCGCAGGCTGGCACACGTGGACCGAGTCGGGGTGCAGGAGCGCGCCGCGCAGCTCGGCCGGCGCTCGATCAAGACGACCGCCAAGCAGCAGGGCATCCGCATCGCCGTCTCAGTGATGGATCTGACCACGCTCGAGGGCTCGGATACCGTCGGCAAGGTGCGGCAGCTGTGCGCAAAGGCGGTCTGTCCAGCGCCCAGCCTGCCGGAGATCCCTTCGGTGGCGGCCGTCTGCGTGTACCCGGCGCTGGTCGCAGTCGCGCGTGAGGCGCTTGCCGGGACCGGCGTGCGCACCGCATCGGTGGCCACCGGTTTCCCCGCCGGCCAGGTGTCGCTAGCCGCAAAACTGAAGGACACCGTCGACGCGGTCCAGGCGGGGGCGCAGGAGGTGGACATGGTGATCTCGCGCGAGGCCTTTCTGGAAGGCGACGACGCGCGTGTGATGCGCGAGATCGAGGCGGTCAAGGAGGCCTGCGGCGAAGCCCATCTCAAGGTGATCATCGAGACCGCTGAGCTCGGCTCCTACGAGCACGTGCGCCACGCGTCGATGCTCGCGATGGAGGCCGGCGCCGATTTCATCAAGACCTCGACCGGCAAGGCCTCATCCGGGGCGACCCCTGAGGTCTGCCTGGTGATGCTCGAGGCGATCCGCGATTACGCGCAGCGCAGCGGCAGGATCGTCGGGTTCAAGGCGGCAGGCGGCGTTTCGAACACCAAGGCGGCGCTGCACCGGCTGGTGCTGGTCAAGGAGACCCTGGGTGACGAGTGGCTGACCCCGGAGCGGCTGCGGATCGGCGCCTCCTCGGCGCTCAACGACCTGCTGATGCAGTACGCCAAGACGCAGACCGGGCGATACGCTCGCGGCGAGGACTTTTCGCTCGAATGAC
>JAJYHG010000201.1 GCA_021784895.1 Actinomycetes bacterium | reverse complement strand
CCCTCGGGCCGGGCCTCCGGACAGGCCAGGCACCACAGGCCAGGCACCGCGCGTTGCGTCGATGTTGTGGCTGCGACTATGATGCGCGGAGCCGGAGTCGTTCCCGCGAGTCGTGCCCTCTCGCCTGAGCGACGCACCACCGGCGGGCCGGGACAGCACTGGCGCCACCAGCAGGCGCCGCATGGAGTCGAAGCCTGCACGATGATGCGATGGGTCGAATAGGACACGCGAAGCACGGGCGGCGCGCACTGCTCGCAGCGCTGCTCCTGGTTCCCCTTCTCTTCGGCTCCCTCGGTGGCGCGCCCACGGCCCGGGCAGATCCCCTGTCGGATGCGTTGCGGGCGCAGAAGGCGCTCGAGGCGAAGATCGCCGCCCAGCGCCAGCAGATCCAGGCCCTGCAGGCCAGCGAGGCGAACCTGCAGGGGGTGCTGGCGGACACGGCCACCCAGCTCAAGGGGATCAACGCCAACCAGGCCAGGCTCCAGGCGAACGTGGCCGCCGCGCAGACGGCGCTCGCCGACGTTCGCGCGAAGTACACGGCGATGGTCACGCAGGTCGGCAACCTCGACGCCGCGCTCTCGGCCCTGGACACCAAGATCGTGGCCAGTCAGCAGCAACTCGCCGACCAGCGGGCGACCCTCGCCAGCCACATCGCCGACGCCTACATGGTCCAGCAGACATCGCTGCTGGAGCAGCTGCTCACCGCGAAGTCGCTCGCGGACGTGCTCGCCGACGTCGGCTACTACCTGCGCATCGGCAACCAGGACGCGCAGCTCGCCGCGCAGATCCAGCAGGACCAGCAGTCGCTCGAGACGCTGCAGCAGGCCACGCAGGTGACCCGGGCACAGACGCAGCAGGTGCGCCTGGCGACCTTTCAGGCCAAGCAGGAGATGACCGGCCAGCGCAACGCACTGCTCGCGGCGCAGAAGCAGCTGAACGCCCTCGAGGCCAGGACCCGGGCGGTGCAGGCCGCGCAGCTCGCCGCCTTCACCAGGCTCAAGCTGACCAAGGCGCAGGCGGCTGCACGGCTCGCCGACGAGCAGAGGTCCCTCGACGAGCTGGCGAACCTGATCGCCCGGCTGGTCGCGGAGCAGCAGAACATCCCGTCGCAGTACAACGGGACGCTGATCTGGCCGATGCCCGGAGTGGTCAGCCAGGAGTTCGGCTGCACCGGGTTCATCGCGGAGCCGCCGCTCGGCAACTGCGCCCACTTCCACACGGGCATCGACATCGTCGCCCCGGAGTACACGCCGATCCGGGCCGCTGGCGATGGCACCGTCGTGTTCGTCGGGCCGAACCCCTACGACCCGCCCTACCTCCGGGCGTGGATCGTGATCATCGCCCACTCGCAGAACCTGCTCACCTGGTACGCGCATGTCGACAACTACACGCACCCGCCCGCCGTCTACAAGGGCGAGGTCGTGCACCAGGGGCAGGTGATCGCCTACGAGGGGGACACCGGCAACAGCACCGGCCCGCACCTCCACTGGGCCGTGGAGCTCAACGGCACCTTCGTCAACCCCAGATTGTTCCTGTGATCACCGTCCGGCGCACCGATCGGTCGAAACGGCGCCGGCGGGTGTAGCATCGTGGGCGTGAAGGGCGTCCTGGCGGTCATCCTCGCGGGGGGGGAGGGCGAGCGGCTCTCGATCCTCTCCAGCGTGCGCGCGAAGCCCGCGGTGCCATTCGGCGGCAAGTACCGCATCATCGACTTCACGCTCAGCAACTGCGTCAACAGCGACGTGGACAACGTCGTCGTGCTGACCCAGTACAACCCGCGGTCGCTGAACGACCACATCGGGGCGGGCCGGCCGTGGGACCTGGACCGCACCAGCGGCGGGATCCGCCTCCTCCAGCCCTACGTCGCGCGCGGCCGGCCGAACGAGTGGTACCGGGGCACCGCCGACGCGGTGCTGCGCAACCTCGAGGTCGTGCGGCAGGCCCCCGGCGACACCGTGCTCATCCTGGCCGGCGACCACATCTACAAGATGGACTACCAGCCGTTCCTCGCCGCGCACCGCCGGCACCGTGCGGACGTCACGATCGCCGTCCGCACGGTGCCCATGGAGGACGCGCACCGGTTCGGCATCGTCACGCTTGACGAGAGCGACCGAGTGGTCGACTGGCAGGAGAAGCCGCGGTTGCCGAAGAGCAACCTCGTGAGCATGGGGATCTACGTCTTCTCGAAGCGTGCCCTCCTGCGGTGGCTGGACGAGGCCCGAACCGATTTCGGCGCGCACGTCATCCCGGCCATGCTCCAGGGCGGAGCACGTGTCTTCGGCTACCGCTTCGACGGCTACTGGCAGGACGTCGGGACGATCGAGAGCTACTGGCAGGCGAACATGGACCTGCTCGACGAGCGGCCCGAGCTCGACCTGTACGACACGGGCTGGTTGATCCACACCCGGTCGGAGGAGCGGTCGCCGGCCAAGATCGGGCCCACCGCGAGCGTCCATCGGAGCATGGTCAGCCACGGCTGCGTGATCTACGGCACGGTGGAGCACTCCGTGCTCTCCCCGGGCGTCCGGGTGGACGTCGGCGCGGTGGTGCGAGACAGCATCGTCATGTTCGACTCCGTGATCCGGGCCGGCGCCGTGGTCGATCGCGCGATCCTCGACAAGCACGTGTCGGTGGGTCCGAACTCGGTGGTG
>JAJYHG010000142.1 GCA_021784895.1 Actinomycetes bacterium | reverse complement strand
GTCAAAATCGGTACTGACGCGCACGGGAACGTTGACATCGATGATCTGCGCCGTCACGTCGACACTGATGTGGCGTGCCTGATGCTGACAAACCCCTCGACGCTGGGGCTGTTTGAGCGCCACATCGAGGAGATCGCCAAGGTCGTGCATGACGTTGGCGCGACGCTGTACTACGACGGCGCCAACCTCAACGCGATCATGGGGATCTGCCGACCCGGCGACATGGGCTTCGACATCGTTCACTTCAACCTGCACAAGTCCTTCACCCAACCGCACGGTGGCGGTGGTCCGGGCGCTGGGCCGATCGCCGTCGCAGAGCATATGGAGCCGTTTCTGCCGCGGCCGCAGGTGGTCCGGCGCGAGGACGGCAGCTTTGACCTGGACCACGACCGGCCCCGGTCGATTGGCCGAATGCGGGGTTTCCAGGGCAATTACGGGGTGTTCGTGCGCAGCTACGCCTACATCCGCTCGCTGGGCGCCGCAGGCCTGCGCGAGGCGTCCGAGGTGGCGGTGCTCAATGCCAACTACCTGCTGGCCCGGCTGCGCCGGGAGGGTGTGCTCGAGTATCTCCCAGCCGCCTACGACCGGATCTGCATGCACGAGTTCGTGCTCTCCGGCGCCGTGATGAAACGCGAGCTGGGGATCCGGACGCTCGACCTCGCCAAGCGCCTGCTCGATCATGGCGTGCATCCGCCGACCGTTTACTTCCCGCTGATCGTCGATGAGGCGCTCATGGTCGAACCGACCGAGACCGAGACCCGCGAGACGCTCGACCACTTCGCCGCGGTGGTGGCCGAGATCCTGCGCGAGGCCGCCACGGACCCAGAGATCGCGCGAACGGCGCCGCACACGGCGCCGGTGCGCAGGCTGGACGAGGCCGGCGCTGCGCGCCATCCGGTCGTGCGCCAGCCGCTGTAGCCGCACGCGATGCGTGATGAGCTTGCCGGGCTGGCGGCCCGGATCACTCCGCGGGTCGTGGCCGAGACCTCGAGCTTGGTGGACGTCTCGACGCCATCCGGCGACCTGGCCGGTGCGGAACGCGCGATCGCCCTGTGTGCCGGCTTTCTCCCGGGCTGGGAGGTGACACGTCCGCGCTGCTCCACAGCCTCATGCGCAGCGGACTTTCTGGCGACCCGCCGCGGCCACGGACGTCGACGGCTGCTGCTGCTCGGCCACCTCGACACCGTCGTGCCGACTGCCGAGCACCGGCCGGCCCGCCGCGAGGGCGAGCGGCTCACGGGCTCAGGCACGATCGACATGAAGGGCGGGGTGGCGCTCGCGCTCGCGGTCGCTCGTGCCTGTGCGCAGGACATCGACCGCTACGCAGAGATCGCCGTGCTGCTCGTCTGCGACGAGGAGTGGCGAGTGGTGCCGTTCAGCCACCTGGAGCGCTTTGCGGGTTACGACGCCTGTCTGTGCTTCGAGGCCGGTGAGGTCGATCCTCAGGGGCGTGACGGCGTCATCGTGACCCGCAAGGGCGCGGGCACGCTGCGAGTGCTGGCGCACGGACGGGCAGCGCATTCGGGTGCGGCCCCACAGGATGGGCGCAACGCCCTGCTGGCGCTGGCCCAGGCGGCGATCGCCGGCGCGGCGCAGAACGACCCTCAGGGAGCGTCGCGTCTGACGGTCGTGCCGACGGTGATGCGCTCGGGCGATGCGAGCAACGTGGTGCCCGCACGTGGCGAGCTGGTCTTTGACCTGCGCGCCGACGACACCGAGCAGTTCAAGCGCGTGGTCGATGCGCTGCCGGCGGAGGTGGGCGGCGTACGGCTCGAACCGGTGATGGAGCGCGTCTGGCCCGCCATGGACGCGCGCGCAGGCGCCGCGCCGCTGCTCGAACGCGCGGCGGGGCTGCTGGGTGAGCCGCTGGTGGCACGCGCGCGCGGCGGGGCCAGCGATGCAAGCCACCTGGCAGCCGTGATTGCGCTGACCGTCGACGGTCTGGGTCCGCGCGGCGGCGGCGCGCACACACCGGAGGAGTTCCTGCACCTGCCGTCTCTGGAGCGGCGCGTGGCGGTGGCCCTGGCGCTTGCTCGGGCTGCCATGCTTGAGCAGTGAGTGACGAGCGTCCCGAGCGGACCTGGACGCAGCATCTGCGCCAGGCGTCGTTCAAAGCGCCGATCCGGTCAGACGGTCCGATCACGCTGGGCGCGATCGTGCTTGTCATGTGGCTGGTCGAGGTGGCAAATGCGCTGGACGGTTACCGGCTTGACCGGGATGGCATCTACGCGCGCAACATCACGCGCTTCTGGGGCATCCTGAGCTCGCCCTTCATCCACGCGAGCTTCCAGCACCTGTTCGATAACACGATCCCGTTCGTCGTGCTGGGCCTGATCATCGCCCTGCAGGGCGCCCGACGTCTGCTCATCGTCACCGGCTTCATCGCCGTCATCGGCGGTCTCGGTACGTGGCTGATCGGCCCTGGTAACGCGAGCACCATCGGGGCAAGCGGGATCGTCTTCGGTTACGCGACCTATCTGATGGCCCGCGGCTTCTTCGACCGCCGGCTTGGGGAGATCGCGATCGGCATGCTGGTCGCGCTGGTTTGGGGGGCGGTACTGCTCGCGAGCCTGGTGCCGCACACCGGCATCTCCTGGCAGGACCATCTCTGCGGTGCCGTCGCCGGGGTGATCGTGGCCTGGAGGCTGGCGCGCTCA
>JAJYHG010000212.1 GCA_021784895.1 Actinomycetes bacterium | reverse complement strand
GTTGTGGCGTCCGCCACCGCGTCTGCGTCGATCCGCCGGCACGTACGCAGCAGCTCGATCATGGCCAGGTCGCTGGTGATCTTCGGAACCTCCGTTCGCGCACTCAACCACTCAGCGAGGGCACCACTCTCAGCCTCTTCGAAGACCAGCTTCACGAGGGCGGAGGTGTCGAAGTAGATCACGCGAGGCGCTCGCCGCGGAGCTCGGCAAGAGCCGCGCTCGCGGACCGCCCGGTTTCCGTGACCGTACGTCGCTCTGGAAGGCGAAACGGTCCCTTGGCCGGTGAGAGACGACCAGAGGCGATGAGGCGGTCGCGACCTGAGGCAGCCGGCGTGGGCGGCACGAGCAGCGCTACGAGCGTTCCCCGCTGCGTGACCTCGATGACCTCGCCCGCCCTGACCTGGGTGAGGTAGCGGCTTGCATGTTGGCGAAGCTCCCGCACTCCGATCCTACCCATACCAGGACTTATAGCACAGCGGGTGCTACATCTCCACGACGGCAATCGCTGGCCGAGTCGCCGTCTCGGTCGGGAGCATCGATGACTCCTCTGGTGATTGGACGGCCTCGGGCAAGCGACTGGCCCGGCGATGAGCTCCCGCAGTTGAGATCACGAAGCTTGTGAGGCCCTATCACGGAATCCGTGATAGGATTCTGGGCATCGTTGACACCACGCCGAGCGCCCTTTTCCCGACAGACGAGCCGCTACCGCCGAAACACCTCATCGGCCGAGCCGACGACGTTGCCGAGATTGCCAACAGCCTGAAGCTCGGCTCAAATGTCGTCCTGTCCGCACCTCGGCGCACCGGCAAGACCACAGTGGCCGGCGCTGCCCTGGCGGAACTCGCGCAGGACCCCGGCGTCTATGTCGTCGCCATCGACCTGTTCAGCATGGACGGCACCGACCAGCTTGCCGACGCACTGATCGGGGCGACGATGAGCGTGCGCCCGGCGCTACGCAAGGCGATCAGGACGGCGACCCAGGCGGGCCGGACGATCTACGAGAGCATCGGTCTCACGTTCGGTGCAAGGCTCGTCGGGACCGGCGACCTCGACGGGATCGAGATCGGTGTTCTGCCGACGCTCCGCAACGATCCCCGCAAGCACCTTGACTACGCCCTCAATCTGCCCGAGAAGATCGCCGCGACCGATGGCAAGCGGCTCGTCCTGTTCATCGACGAGTTCCAAGCGGTGCAACGGATCGGCGAGAACGCGAGCAGGGGTGGCGCGACAGTGCTCAAGCAGCAGATGCGTGCGGCGTTTCAGCGCAGTCGCCATGTGTCGTTCCTGTTCGCCGGATCGCTTGAGCACATGATGGGTGACCTGTTCGGTAACAAGAGCGAACCGGTCTTCAGCTTCGGCTGCTTTCACTCGTTGCGCCCAATTACCGAGGACGAGTGGCGAGCCGGGATCACCGCCCGGCTGAAGCTCGTCACAGTGACCGCAAACGACGCGGCACTGGACATGCTGATCGAGGCGGGGGAAGGGCACCCACGCGCCACCATGCTGCTCTGCCAGCAGGCTTACGAGATGGCGCTGCTGGCCGGGGCACCCCAGATCGACGCTGGGATTGCGGCGCTCGCCTACGACCGGGCGCTGCGGGTCGAGAAGCCCCGGCATGAGCAGATCGTGCTCGGGATTCAGCATATCGGTACGCGAGCCGTGAGTCGCCTTGCGCTGCGGGCGGTCAGCATCATCGCCAACGGGGGTAGGCCATACACGCTCGCCAAGCATCCCGCCGAGGTCGCCCGCACGCTTGCCGCTCTGCGTGATGCTGGGATCATCGACCAGCCCGATGGAACCTGGCGGGTCGCCGACCCACTGTTCGCTGAGTACCTGCGCCGGCTGCGACGCTGAGCGACATCGGCACGAGCTCGATGAACCTCAACACCTCGTTCGCGCGGTCGCGATCGGCGATCGACGCGACGTCTGCCGCCAGCGCTGAGCACCGGCGGGGCACTGGACGCGGCGGCGACCTGGTCGGCCACTTTCCTGACGCTGAGGTTCTCGGCTCAAAGATCCACGCGACCCGTCGTCGCACCCGAGCCTTCAAATCGTCGAGTCGCTCACCAGAGCGCACGTAGACGAGCCACGGTTGAAGGTTCGCGCCTGACTGGGCTTGCAGGGCCTGCTCAAGCACCCTTCGCAACGCGGTGGCCGGGACCGGGCGGGTCGAGGAAGCCCCGCGGTGAGCGGTGAGCACGCGCTGCGTCGCGGACGCTCATGAAAACGTAAGATCTTCTGCTGGGCGTGCCGCATTCGGGCTACACACCGTCCCGCTGCTGCCAGCGGCTACTGCTTCGTCTCGGTCGGGAACATCGACTGCACGAGGAACTGAGCCTTTGCCGGTAGCTGGTCGGGCCCGATCACACGTTCCGCGATCTCCAGCACGTCCTCGGCGGAGCGGGCCGGGGGCACACACAGGCTCGCAAGCAGGCGGATGTCGTCCTCGTCGCGGTCGATCCGAGAGGCGTGCACCTTCAGCGCGAGCAGATACTCTGGCGACGCGGCGCTCACCACGAGCCCGGGCGCGTCCATCGCTGTTAGGGCGTTCGGGTCCGGTCCAGGCAGGAACGCCTTGACGGCATCGTTCAGCCAGTCGATGGGGATGTCGGGATGGCGTTCTGCGACACGACGGGCCGCAGCGTACACGGCCTGTT
>JAJYHG010000042.1 GCA_021784895.1 Actinomycetes bacterium | reverse complement strand
GGAGGGCACGCAGTCGCCGGTCAGCCACTCGAGCTCGCCGTCGAGCACCAGCCCGCAGCCGAGTTCGAAGATGTAAGAGCGCTGGCCCATCAGCCGCATGAGTTCATCAACGCCCTGCTGCCGCCGGCCGGTCACGGTCACGACTTCCACGCCCGCGCGTGCGCACGCCTCGAGCGCCCGCGCCGCGCTCAGGCTGAAGCCGCCATCTCCGTCGCGGAAGAGCGACCCGCCCGGCCCGAGAAGCGTCCCATCAAGGTCTGAGTAGAGCGCCCGCAGCACCGCCGCCGACCGTAGCAACGAATCCAGCTGGCCAGGGCCCCATCCGTCCCATCCGTCCCGTCCGTCCCATCCGCCCGATCCGCCCGATCCGCGGTGTCCGCCTCGCCATACTCACGCGGTGGCCGTGCGCAGCAAGAGATCGGACCCCTGGGAGGCGCTGCTGGACCGAGGCCGTGCCGACTCGCGCCTGGTTCACGACCGCCGGACGCTGGCCCAGCAGCCGCTGCTCGTCCCACTGCCGGGGGATCTCGACCCGCGTGTGCAAGATGCGCTCGAGCGGGCAGGGATCGACTCCCTCTACCTGCACCAGCGTGATGCCTTCCAGAGTGCGTTCGCACGGACGACGATCGTCACCACCGGCACCGCATCGGGAAAGTCGCTGTGCTTTCAGCTGCCTACGCTCGAGACGCTTGTGACCGACCCGGCCGCGCGGGCGCTCTATCTCTACCCAACCAAGGCGCTCGCGCAAGACCAGGCGCGCTCACTGCACAGCTTCGGCCTGACGCAGCAGATAAGGCCGGCGATCTACGACGGCGATACGCCCGCTGCCGATCGGCCCGCGCTGCGCCGGCGATCGAACCTCGTGATCACCAATCCGGACATGCTGCACGTCGGCATCCTGCCTCACCACGCGAACTGGCGTGAGCTGTTCGCCAACCTGGCGTTTGTGGTGATCGACGAAGCGCACGTCTACCGCGGCGTGTTCGGCTCGCACGTGGCGGGCGTGCTCCGCCGCCTGCGCCGGGTCGCCGCCATCCACGGCTCGCAGCCGCGCATGCTGCTCGCCAGCGCGACCATCGCCAACCCGGTAGACCACGCGACCGGCCTCACCGGCCTACGCGACATCGGACTGATCGACAACGACTCAGCCCCCCTGCCGGAGCGCCGCACCGCAATCTGGAACCCGCCGCTCGTCGACGCGCAGGCCGGCACGCGCGCGTCGACCCTCGGGGAGGCGGCCGAGCTGCTCGCGGAGCTGGTCGCAAACGGCGTCCGCACGATCTGCTTCATGAAGTCCCGGCGCGGCGTCGAGCTGATCCTGCGCATGACCGCCGACCGCCTGCCGCCCGGTCTGGCTGAGCGCATCGCCCCTTACCGCGCAGGCTACACGCCGCAGCAACGCCACGAGATCGAGGCGCGGCTGGTCTCCGGCCAGCTGCTTGGCGTCGTCTCGACTGACGCCCTCGAGCTGGGCATCGACATCGGCGAGCTCGACGCCGCGATCTGCGTCACCTTCCCAGGCACGGTTGCCAGTCTGCGCCAGATGTGGGGCCGGGCCGGCCGCCGCGGGCGCGGCCTAGCGGTCTATGTGGCCGGGGAGGACGCCCTGGACCAGTTCTTCGCCCGCCACCCCGACGAGTTCCTGGGCCGCCCCGTCGAGGCCGCGGTCATCGACCCCTCGAGCCCTGAGATCCTCGGCGAGCACCTCCTCTGCGCCGCCCACGAGGCACCGCTCACCGAGTCTGACGCCGCCTACTTTGGCGAGGACGTGATCGACCGTGCACGGCTGCTCGCGGAGGCCGGGCTGCTGCGCGAGCGGGCTAGCGGCTTCGTCCTCGCCGACCCCTCCGACTACCCCGCCGCGCGGGTCGCGCTGCGCTCAGCGAGCCCCGACAGCTTCCTGCTGATCGACGCCTCGAGCGGCGAGGTCCTCGGCACGATCGAGGCCGCCCGCGCCTACTCCACCGTCCACGACGGCGCGATCTACCTCCACCTCGGCCGCTCATACCTGGTCCTGGAGCTCGACCCCGACACCCGCCGCGCGATCCTCGAGCCGGCCACGGGCAGCTACTTCACGCAGCCCAAGCACGAGAGCATGATCTACATCGAGCGCCTGATCGAGACGCGCATGACGCACGGCGTGCGCCTCTCCTACGGTCAGGTCGTCTACTCCGAGACGGTGCTTGGCTACCAGCGCAAGTCGCTCTCGGACCACACCGTGATCGACTTCCAGTCCCTGGACATGCCGACCACCGAGTTCGGCACGCGGGCGCTCTGGTACGAGCTCGACATGCTCAGCGGCGGTCCCGGCGCTCGTGGCCCGCTGGCCGCGAGCGCCGCTGAAGCGTTTCCGGCCGATCAGCTGCTCGGCAGCCTGCACGCGCTCGAACACGCCCAGATCGCGGTCCTGCCGCTGATCGCGATGTGCGACCGCTGGGACATCGGCGGCCTGTCCACCAACGCGCACCCGCAGACCGGCGGGCCGGCGATCTTTATCTACGACGGGCACCCCGGCGGGATCGGCATCAGCCGGCGCGGCTACAGCGGCTTCGATCGCCTCGTGGACGACGCGCAGCGGCTGCTCGGTGAGTGCCCGTGCGCGAGCGGCTGCCCCTCGTGCGTGCAGTCGCCCAAGTGCGGCAACCTCAACGAGCCGCTCTCCAAGCGCGGGGCGCTAGAGCTGCTTGCGCGGATGCGCGCCGCGTAGGACCGC
>JAJYHG010000224.1 GCA_021784895.1 Actinomycetes bacterium | reverse complement strand
CAGCGACGGCGCGACGCCGGCGGGGCTCGGCGCCCGTGACACGCTCCGGCTCGAGGCCTGTTTTCACCTCTACGGCAACGACCTCGATGAGGATCACGATCCGATCGCGGCCGGGCTGGGCTGGGCGTGCGCGGAGCAGACCGGTTTCATCGGCGCCGAGGCGGTCGCGGCGGTTCGCGCCGCCGGGCCGCGGGAAAAGCTCGTGCCCTTCGTGCTCGACGGCCCCGGGATTGCGCGCGCCGGGAACCCCGTCGTCGGTGGCGGCAGGGTCACGAGCGGCAGCTTCTCACCCAGCCTCGAGCGTGGCATCGGCCTGGCCTACGTCGCAGCCGCGCACGCGACGCCCGGAACCGAGATTCAGATCGACGTGCGTGGCACGCTCCGTGCAGCGCATGTCGCGACCAAGCCCCTCTACGCAAAGGACCGATAGATGGCCGAACCCAACTACCCGGATGACCTGAGGTACAACGCCGAGCATGACTGGGCGAGGATTGAGGGTGAGCAGGCGACGTTCGGGATCACCTGGTATGCGCAGGACACGCTCGGGGAGGTTGTCTTCTTCACCCCGCCGGCGCTTGGCGCGAGCTTGACCAAGGACGAGCCCTACACCGAGGTCGAGTCTGTGAAGGCCGTCTCAGAGGTGGTTGCGCCGCTCTCCGGCGAGGTGATTGAGGTCAACGACACGCTCGCGCAGAACCCTCAGCTGATCAACGAGGACCCCTACGGCGGCGGCTGGCTGGTCCGTATCAGGCTGGCCGACCCGGCTGAGGCTGATGGCCTGATGGACGCGAGCGCCTACGTGGCGAGCTTGCCTTGAGCCGCTACACCTCGGTTACCGAAGAGGATCTGCGCGGGATGCTCGCGACGATCGGGGTCGGCTCGGTCGCGGAGCTGTTCAGAGACGTTCCCGCCTCGCTGCGTTTCGAGCGCCCGCTGGCGCTCGGCGAAGGGCTGTCTGAACAGGAGGTCTACGGTGAGCTCGCGGCGCTGGCTGGGCGCAACGTGAGCGCCGAGGATGAGATCAGCTTTCTGGGCGCGGGCATGTATGACAGCTACGTGCCGGCGCTGGTGGATACGATCACCTCGCGCTCTGAATTCCTCACGCCCTACACGCCGTACCAGCCCGAGGTCTCGCAGGGCGGGCTGCAGGTTATGTTCGAGTATCAGACCGCGATCAGTGAGCTGACCGGCCTGCCGGTCTCAAACGCTTCCGTGTATGAGGGGCCGAGCGCGGTGGCCGCGGCCGGCTACCTCGCCAGGCTGCACAACGGGCGCCGGCGGTTCGTGGTCTCAGCCGGCCTGCACCCGCATGCGATCGAGGCGCTTGGCACGCTCGCGCACGGCTGGCGCATGGAGATCGATGTGGTCGAGCTCACAGACGGTGCCAGCGACCCGGCGCAGCTCGCCGCGGCGCTCGCGGGCGATGACGTCAGCGCCGTGGTGGTCGCCCAGCCGAACTTCGTGGGCGCGGTTGAGCGGCTCGAGCCGATCGCGCAGGCGGCGCACGCGGCGGGGGCGCTGGCGATCGCGAGCGTCGATCCGATCGCGCTCGGGCTGCTCGAGGCGCCGGGCGCCCAGGGCGTTGACATCGTCGTGGGGGAGGGGCAGACGCTCGGCAACAACCTCCACTTCGGCGGGCCGTCGTTTGGCTTCTTCGCAGTCACCGAGGAACTCACGCGGCGTCTGCCCGGCCGGATCGCGGGGCAGACGCGCGACCTGGACGGGCGGCTCGGCTACGTGCTCACCCTGCAGACCCGCGAGCAACACATCCGCCGTGAAAAGGCGACCTCCAACATCTGCACCGCCCAGGCGCTGAACGCGCTCGCCGGGATTGTCTATCTCAGCTGGCTCGGGCGCGACGGCCTGGTGGAGCTGGCCGAACTGATCGCCCAGCGCACGGCCTACGCGCGCGAGCGTCTGGACGCGGTCACCGGCGTGGTTCTCTCCCACCACCGGCCGGTGGTGCGCGAGTTCCCGATCCGGCTTTTTGGGGACGTGGATGCGGCCATCGACCGCTGCCTGCAAGCGGGCATCAACCCCGGCTACCGGCTGTCTGAGGATGAGCTGCTGGTGGCGATCACCGAGCGGCGCACGCGGGCCGACATCGACCGCCTGGCCGAGACGCTCGAGGAGGCGCTCAAATGACCACCACCGCCAGCACCGCCAGCACCACCAGCACCGCCGCCACCGCCGCCACCGCCGCCACCGCCACCACCGCCGCCAAGCACGCCGCACGAGCCCGCTCGTTCATCGAGGCCGCCGACGATGAGCGCACGATCTTCGAGCGCTCGCGGCCGGGACGGCGGGCGTTCACGCCGCCGGCCCTGGACGTGCCCGCCCGGCCGCTTGATCAGCTGATCCCGCCGGAGCTGCGGCGCAAGTCGCCGGCGCGGCTGCCGGAGGTCTCAGAGCCCGAGATCGTGCGTCACTACCACCGCCTGAGCAACCGCAACTTCGACCTCGACACCGGCTTCTACCCGCTCGGGTCGTGCACGATGAAGCACAACCCCAAGCTGCACGAGCGCGTCGCGGCGCTGCCGGGCCACGCTCGCCTGCACCCGCTGCAGCGGCCGCAGGCAGCCCAGGGGGCGCTCGAGCTGATGTGGCGCCTGCAGCACGCACTGGGGGAGATCGCGGGCCTGCCGCACGTCTCCCTGCAGCCGAGCGCCGGCTCGCACGGCGAGCTGACCGGGGTGCTGCTCACCCGCGCCTATC
>JAJYHG010000098.1 GCA_021784895.1 Actinomycetes bacterium | reverse complement strand
CCAGCGCCAGGCGCGTGCCCCGGCGATCAGGCTGCGGCTCGGCGCATACGGTCCCTGCAGCAGGTTGATCGCCGCGGGGGCCGGCAGGGCGCGCGCGAAGAGCTCCAGCGCATCGCCCGGCAGCCGCTGCACCTGCAGCGCCTCGAAGCGTCCGCGCAGCGCTTCGACGGCCGCACCCTGGCGCTGCCACTCGGCTTCGCCGGCGTACAGAATGAGACCGTGGCTGGCACCGTCCGTCTGGGCGAGCTCGATCGCCTCGGAAAGCGCCTCGGCGGCGAGCGTCACGGCCTCGCCGCCGGGCGGCCGGACGGTCACCGCGTCGCGCTCGAGCAGCGCGACGGTCTGGGTGGGATTGGCCGGCAGCAGCTGCGTGTCGGCGTAGAGCGCGGCGGGCGCCAGGCCCGCGGCGCCGAGGGCCTCGAGCCACTCGGCCATGCGCGCTCGCGCCACGACCGCCACGGGCGTGCGGCCGGCACCGTCGCGCCGGCCGAGCGCGAAGTGCAGCGTGTCGATGTCCTCGGCGAGCTGCTCCTCGAGCGCGAACGGCACGAGCTGCTGCAGCTTCACGCCCGAGCGGGCCGCCGGCAGCTGCGCGTGCGTCAGCAGCACATCGGTGCCCGGCACGAGCACGATCAGCGGACGGGTGCCGAGGCGCGCCGCGGCGAGGCTGAGCGGTCCGCTCTCGGGGCCGCCAGCGCTGCCCACGGCGAGCCAGTGCGCCTGCGCGGGGTCGCCGGGGGAAAGCCTGAGCAGAAGCGGATCGGCCATCCGTCAATCCTAGCCGAACTCAATTCGGTGTGTCGCTGCGCAGCACCGTGCGTACGGTGCCATCCGAGTCGCGGTAGAGCACCGAGTAGAAGACGAACTCGGTGCCGTCGGCGCGCACCACGCTGGTCAGGCGGAACCACTTGGAGGTCTCGGCGAACAGCTGCTGCGCATTGCTCTGCGGGGGCGTGCCATTGGCGCTGCCGCCCGAGGGCGGCAGCGTGTTCTGCATGGCCGTCTCCATCTCGCTCAACGTCGGAAAGCATCCGCCGTTCGCGCTCGCGCGGTCGCGCGCGAACTGGCGTGGGTCGGCACTGAACTGGACCTGACCGAGATAGGCATCGAGCACCTGCGGCGAGGCGGTGCAGGTGTTGAGCGCGGTGCCGACCGGCAGCGCGGTGACGTACGGGGCGATGCGCTCGAAGCGTGCCCGCCCGAAGTTCGGCAGCGCCAGCAGCTCGCTGGCGCTGGTCACCGGCAGGTTCGGGGTGTGGTAGGGCGGATCCATCTCGAGATAGGCGCTCGCCGCCGGCGCATCGGCCACCGCCGGGGTCGGGCTCTTGTCGATCCAGTTGACCCAGTCGTCGGCCCATTGCGGCTTCAGGCCGACCAGCGTCAGCAGCTCGCGGAACGCCTGCAGTTGCTGGGTGTTGACGGTCGTGCCGTCGCTGCCGACGACGCTGTTGAGGTTGAAGCGGCCCTGCAGATCCTCGAGCGAGGCCTCGAGCGTCACCCCCGGGGAGACGCCGATCGGCCCGATCGGCTGCGCCCAGGGTTGCTCGGGATCGATCTGGGACGGCTGGTTGCGGAAGGTCTGCTGCAGTCCGTATGCGGCGAATGCCTCGGTACCCTCGGTCACGAGCAGTGCCTGATCGTAGTCGAACGCCCCGATGGTGCGCCGAGCCGTCATGGCGTTGTGGTAGGCGAGCGAGGCGGCGATCACGGTGGCGAGGGCCACCAGCAGGATCGCCACCAGCAGCGCCACGCCGCGCTCGCGCCGCGGACTACGCTCGAGCCGGCTGCGCCGGTTCACTCGGCCACCTCGAAGATGCGCACGATCCGCCCCCACTGGCGTGTGCGCAGCGTCACCTCGACGGCGAGCGGGCGCATGCGGTAGTAGCTGTCGAGCGTCGACTCGGCGCCGGCCACCGGCGGCGGCCACTGGCGGACCCACTGGCGGTTCAGGTCCAGGTAGCGCAGCGTGACCCCGCGCAGGTGACGCAGCAGATCGCGCTCGACGGGGCGATCCGAGAGCGTCGGGTCGAGCACGTTCCAGTGTTCACGGATCAGCGTGCCGTGATGGAACATGTAGGCCACACGCTCGAGCTCCGGGCGCTGCAGGCCGAGCGGGTTGCTCCAGCCGCCGCGGGTGAACTCGGCGAGCGGACCGCCGCTGCCGCCGCTCATCAGCGCCGGCTGCCAGCCGAGGCCGTTCGGCGTGCGGATCGGGCGCGGCGCGAGCTGCACGAAGTCCTGCTCCATGATCCGCAGCGCGCTCTGCAGACGCACCAGCTGGCGCTGGTCGCGGCGGATCGCCCCGCGCGCGCGCAGCGACTGCATGATCACGCCATAGCCGATAGCGAACATGATCGCGGCGATGAAGATCGCCACCAGCAGCTCGAGCAGCGTGAAGCCGCGCTCGCGGGTGCGGATGTTCATGGCAGCGCATCCGGCTGGCCGAGCGCGCTGCCGGGCGCCCCGGCCTGCGGGCCGCCGGGGCTGGCCACCGGCCCGGCGTTCGGGCCGGCAGCCCCGGCGGCCGCGGTCCCGGCGATCGGGCCGGCGATCCACTGCGGCGCGAGCGGGTCGGGCGGGCCGACGGCCCGGCCCATGTATCCGGTGACGCTCGCGTACCACTCGCGGTGATCCCGTCCCTTGAGCGGGCGGGTGCGCACCACGATGCGCACCACGCCCGGCACGCTCGTGTCGCTCACCTTCTGGCGCCAGCGCCATTG
>JAJYHG010000270.1 GCA_021784895.1 Actinomycetes bacterium | reverse complement strand
ATCGAAAACGACGCGCCCTCGCCGCGAGCGAGCACTCTGGCGCGCTGCAGGGCGCCATCGCTCGCCGCCAGGATCGCGCGGCCCTCGCGCAGGAGCGCCTCACCGGCGGGCGTGAGCTCGACCTGGCGCGTGCTGCGCACGAGCAGCGGGCCGCCGACCTCCGCTTCCAGCCGGCGGATCTGCGCCGACAGGGCCGACTGCGCCAGGTGCAGGCGCGCGGCGGCGCGCGAGAAGTGAAGCTCCTCGGCAACAGTCACGAAATACCGAAGCTGTCTCAGCTCCATCTCCGCAATTATCGCGCGCCGCGCATAATCGATCGCGGCTTCAGGTTGCGCGCGGATCGCGCCAGCGCAACGATTGGGTTGTGACGGAGGATCTGACTGGGCGACGCGTGCGCCTTGACGTCGGCGGCACCCCGACTTGGGGCACCCTCAGAGGTGACACGGTCGTGCTGGACGACGGGCGCACCGTGGCGGAGGCGCAGGCACGCTACCTCGCGCCCGTGGAGCCGACGAAGATCATCGCCGTCCACCTCAGCTACGGCAGCCGGCTGACCGAGTACGCCGCCCGGACACCTGCCTACCCGTCGTACTTCCTGAAGCCGCCGACCACGCTCAACGGTCACCGCGGGATTGTGCGCCGCCCGCACGGCACCCGCTTTCTCAACTACGAGGGTGAGCTGGCCGTGGTGATCGGCCGGCGCATGCACGGCGTCCCGATCGGCGCAGCGCTCGCCCACGTCGCCGGCTACGCCCCAGCCAACGACATCGGCCTGCACGACTTCCGTCACGCCGACCGCGGCTCGATGCTGCGCGTCAAGGGCCAGGACGGCTTCCTGCCGCTCGGGCCCTACGTGACCCCGGCCGACCAGTTCGATCCCACCAGCTTCAGCCTCCGCACCTGCCTGAACGGCGAGGTCGTCCAGGAGACCACCGCCCAGGACATGCTCTGGGGCGTCGCCTACCAGCTGGCCGATCTCTGCCGCCTGATCACGCTCGAGCCGGGCGACGTGGTGCTGACCGGCACCCCAGCCAACTCGCGCCCGATGGAGCCCGGGGACGTGGTCACGGTCGAGATAACCGGCCTTGGCAGCGTGCAGAGCACGATCGCCGACTGGGAGGTTGACCTCACCGCTGTGGGCGAGCAGCCGGCGGTATCGGCCAACACCCTGCACGTGGCGCTCGCGATCCCGGAGGACGAGGCCGAGCGCATAGTCATACAGAGCGAGCAGCAAGGAGACAGCAAGTGATCAAGGTCTACATCGACACGACCCTATGCCAGAGCCACGGGGAGTGCGTCGGGATTGCGCCCGACCTCTTCCAGCTGGACGACGACGATTTCATCAACTGGCAGGAAGAGGTTGATGAAGGCCGCCGAGCCGACCTCGAGGCGGCTGTCAACACCTGCCCGATGACGGCGATCCGGATCGAGGGCTAGGCGGCCGATGCGCCTGGTGATCGCCGGCGCCTCGCTGGCCGGCCTGCGCGCCGCGCAGGCCGCACGCAGAGCGGGCCATGAGGGCACGATCGTGATGATCGGCGCCGAGCCGCACCTGCCCTACACGCGGCCGCCGCTCTCAAAGGAGCTCTTGCAGGGCTCGCAGGAGATCGAGGACTCGGCGCTGCCGGTCGACGAGCTGGATGTGCAGTGGCGCCTCGGCACCCCGGCGACTGGACTCGACCCGACCAGCAAACGCGTCCGCCTGGCCGACGGCGGCGAGGCCGAGTACGACCGGCTGATCATCGCCACCGGCTGCCGCGCACGCTCCTGGAACGGCCCGGGCGCCCAGCTCGCGGGGGTGCACACGCTGCGCACGCTCGAGGACGCGATCACGCTGCGGGCCGCGCTGCCCACGACCAGGCGGCTGTTGATCATCGGGGCGGGCTTCATCGGCTGCGAGGTCGCGGCCAGCGCCCGCTCGCGGGGCGTCGAGGTGACGCTGGCTGACATCGCCGCACACCCGCTGCTGCCGTTCGGCCCGGCGCTCGGCGAGCGCTGGGCGCGGATGCACCGCGATCACGGCGTGGACCTGCGGCTCGGGGCGGGCATCGAGTCGCTGCACAGCGACGGTCACGATCAGCACCACGACGCGCGGGTGGCGCGGGCGACGCTCACCGACGGGAGCACCGTCGAGGCTGACACCGTGCTGCTCGCCCTCGGCTCGGTTCTCAACACCGAGTGGCTGACCGGGACCGGCCTCGAGCTCGACCCGGCGGTGGCCTGCGACGCGACGCTGACGAGCAGCCACGACCCCAACATCCTCGCGGCCGGTGACATCGCCTCGGTACCGGCGGCGCTGGCGGGCGGCGCGCGCGTGCGCGTCGAGCACTGGACGACCGCCGCCGAGCACGGCCAGCTGGCCGGCCGCAACGCGCTGCTCGAGCACCACGAGCGCGCGGCGCACACCTCCCCGCCCTACTTCTGGTCTGACCAGTACGACGCCAAGATCCAGGCGCTCGGCTGCCCGGCGCTGGCCGACCGCACCGAGCTGATCGAGCTCTCCCCCACGGGCGAGAAGCTCGTGGCCGCGTGCGTGCGCGGGCGTCACGTGGTCGGCCTGGTCGCCGTGAGCGCGGCCCGCCGGCTCGCCTTCTACCGGCGCCAGCTGCAGGCCCCGCCGCTGCTTGCGGAGCTCAAGGCGGCGCTCGCGCAGGAGGGCGGAAGCCTCGGAGAGCCGGTGGGAGCCGCGATATGAGCGCCGGCCCGGCTCTGGTGCTGCAGCACGAGGCCGACACGCC
>JAJYHG010000253.1 GCA_021784895.1 Actinomycetes bacterium | reverse complement strand
ACGGCACCGTTCCAGCCCACGCTGGCCGGCGCGATCGGCGTGACTGTGAGGCCGAGTTTTGTGAGCGTGCTGGCGGTGCTCGGGTTGAGCGTCAGCGACGTATAACCGAATGTCGTGGGTATCTGCGGACGGCCAAAGTGGGGCCGCTCGCTCGCGCTGGCGCCCGCCGGCGCCAGCGCGAGCATGGCCGGAGATAGGGCGCACACCACGGCGATGGTACGGACGAGGCGCTTACGAATGGACATCGTGCGAGTTCCTCCAGAGAAAGGGACAGGATGCCTTGGATACGCGCTGCCGAGGCTCGGCGGTTGCGATATTCATGCTCGTGACCACCCGAACGAAGACGAGGCTGACGCGGCCAAGGAGCGCTGGCGGTGGCCGAGCCGCCTCTGGTCCAGCTCCCAATCGACGAACAGCTCGTGGGGGTGCAAGCCTCATTCTCCGAAATCACCTCTCCTAGCTCACATCGGGTCCGCTTGCGACCGACGATCTGCTCGAACCTGCCAAGGCGCCGGCGGCACCGTCCGACGGCTGCATGGCCGCGTCAGCGCTCGCGTACAACCCGCCGCTGGTCTGTCGATCCGTCCGCCGTGAGCTGACGATCGCCGGACCTGCGCGCTCACACCTGTTCGCGGCGCAAGTGCTACGGTGGTGCTACACTTGCGCGATGCGGACAATCACGCATCGGCAGCTGCGCAACGAGTCCGGCGCCGTATTGCGCGACGTCGCGGCGGGGGAGTCGATGTTGGTCACTAACAACGGTTCTGTGGTCGCCCGGATCAGCCCGGCTTCAGAGACTGAGCCGGAGCTGCCCGTGACCCGCGCGGCTACGGCGCGCGGCTTTGACGCCGTGCCGCTCTACGACCGACCGGGGAACGTGCTGGACGCGCTCGCGGACCTGCGAGGTGACCGCTGAGGGCGTACCTCGACACGAGTGCGGCGGCGAAGCTCCTCAAGCGCGAGTCGGAATCGGAAGTCCTGCGCGAGTTCTGTGGTCGAGCTGATGTCGAGCTTGTAGGAACCGATCTGCTCGAAACGGAACTGCGTCGCCTCGCCTGCCGCGAGGACATCCCCGGTGTGGCTGTTTCCATTCTCCTCGACCGTGTGACCCTGCACGCGCTGCCGCGCTCCGTTTACACGCACGCCGGCCTGCTGCCCGGAAGGAGCCTGCGGTCACTGGACGCTCTACACATCACTGCGGCACTCCGGCTCGAGGTCGACGTTGCGTTGATCTATGACGTCAGGATGCGCGAGGCTGCTGAAGCTAATGCCCTCAAGGTCCTAGCGCCGGGCGACACCACCTGGCCCGCGCAGTGACATCTTGCGCTCACGCCAGCTGCCATCGCGTGGCCGCGGCCCTTCTCGATGCTGGCGCGGCCGCGCCTCAGCGCCGGAGAGCTGTATGCATATCTTGGTGTGGATTGAACGCGGCGTCCCAGGTGTATCGCGAGCATCACGAATGGTGCAGAGTTGCGGCATGGGACGAGCTGCGATCAAGCGTACGAACATCAATCTCGAGGCTGACTTGGTCGATGCCGCGGCGCTCGTGCTGGGCACGACTCGCACGACGGACACCGTCCACGCGGCGCTGAGAGCAGTCGTCAACCGTGACGCAAGGGCGCGTTTGGCGCAGCGCGACTTTCCAGACCTCACGCCAGAGGCTCTGGGCGCCCTGCGGGCGTCCAGGTCGGTCACGCGTTGAGACTTGCCGACACGAGCGCCTGGGTCTGGACGCGGGCTGTCGGCGGCGCCATCCGGGCGCGCTTCGACGAGGAAGTCGTCGCTGTGGAGATCGCGGTCTGTACCATGGCCAAGCTCGAACTTCTCTACAGCGCGCGCACCGCGGATGAGTTCGCGACCCTCAGCGCAGAGCTCAACGCCTTACCGGAGTGTCGCCTGGAGGTGGATGCTTGGGATCGAGCTCTGGCGTTGTACGGCGGACTCGCCGCACGTGGTGGGCTTCATCAGCGATCAGTCCGCCATCCGGAACTGCTGATTGCCGCGGCCGCGGAGGCGGCGGGCATGACAGTTCTGCATTACGACGAAGAGTACGACCGCATCGCGGCGATCACCGGACAGTCCGTGGAGTGGTTAGCACCTCGCGGCTCGCTCGACGCGGCACGGCAGTGATATCAGAGGACGTGCGAACCGTCGAGAAAACGACGCCAGCTCGTTCCCGGCAAACACAAAGCGTCATTCAAATGACAGCACGCTTCTGTGAGCGACCACACGTTCGTGGCAGCGTCGCCGGCTGCAGTGCCATAGCCGACGCACGGCGCCAGCGGCTACGAGCGTGATACACTTGCGTACATGAGTGCGCCGATCGCTGTGCGAGAGCTTCGAAACAACGGCAGCCAAGTCCTCGCACGAGTACAAGCAGGGGAGACGCTCACCATCACCTCAGCGGGCAAGCCGGTCGCGGAGCTGCGTCCGCTCTCCACGCCGCCGCGGCCGCGCCTAACGGCCCAGGAGCTGATATCGCGCCGCCGGGGCATTGGACGGGTTGACCCAGACCGGATGAAGGCCGAAATCGACGCAATGCTCGACGGCTCGCTCTGATGGCAATCGCTGAACGCCCGCAAGTCGGGCTCCTTGACACGAATACCGTGATCTACCTTGGGGATCTCCAGCCTGAGGATCTCCCGGAAGAGCCGCTCATTTCGGCGATCACCCTCGCCGAGCTCACAGCCGGTCCGCTCGCCAGCGACGATCTCGTCGAGCGTGCCAAGCGTCAGCGACACCTGCAGCGCGCCGAGCTC
>JAJYHG010000007.1 GCA_021784895.1 Actinomycetes bacterium | reverse complement strand
CGCGACGCCCGAGCGCGCCGCGATCGTGCCGGACACTGCGCCCACGCCAACACCGCCGGCGACGTCCGCGTGGAAGGCGCCGTCGAGCATGCGGGCCGTGTGCTCGGCGCGCGTCAGGTCGCGACCGAGCCAGTACAGCTCCTGGGCGATCCGCGCGAGCATCTAGGCAGGCCGCTGACCAAGCGGGTCAGCGGCCGTAGCAACCCCGCCTGAGCGGCTCTGCTGTTGCTGCTGCGCCTGGCCGTGCCAGCCGCCGAAGCGCACGTCTGGCAGACGCGGCGGCTCGCGTGCGGCGAGGCCCGGTAGCGGTGGCTCGGGGGCGTCGCCATCCTCGAGCACCCAGGTGTCCTTGGAGCCGCCGCCACGGGATGAGTTGACGATCATCGAGCCCTCCTCGAGCGCCACCCGTGTGAGGCCGCCCGGCACGATGCGGATCTCGTCCCCGAACAGCGCGAACGGGCGCAGGTCGACGTGGCGCGGCGCCAGGTGCCCGTCACCGGTCTCGGTCGGGACCGTCGAGAGGTGCACCAGCTCCTGGGCGATGAACAGCTCGGGGCTTGCCTGGATCAGGCGGGCCTGGTGCTCGAGCTCCGAGGCGCTCGCCTGCGGGCCGATGAAGACGCCCTTGCCGCCGGACTCCGAGGTCGGCTTGACGACCAGCTCGTGCAGGCGCTCGAGCACCCAGCCCCGGAGCTGCTCGTCGCTCAGCAGGTAGGTGGGGACGTTTTCGAGGATCGGCTCCTCAGACAGGTAGAAGCGGATCATCTCCGGCACGTAGTGGTAGATCGCCTTGTCGTCGGCGACCCCGGTGCCGATCGCGTTGGCGATCGCCACCGAGCCCGCGCGGTAGGCGCGCACCAGGCCGGGCACGCCGAGCACCGAGTCGGGGCGGAAGGCGAGCGGGTCGATGAAGTCGTCGTCCAGCCGGCGGTAGATCGTGTGCACCCGCTTGAGGCCGGCGGTGGTGCGCATGTAACAGGTGGCGTCGCGCACCACCAAATCAGATGCCTCGACCAGCTCGATCCCCATCTCGCGCGCGAGGAACGCGTGCTCGAAGTAGGCCCCGTTCAGCGGGCCCGGAGTCCACAGCACCACGGTCGGTTCGCCCTCCGAGGCGGGCGCCACCGCCTGCAGCGCGTCCAGCAAAAGCGACGGGTAGGTATCCACGGGGCGCACCCGCTGGCCGGCGAAGAGCTCGGGCATCAGGCGTGTCATCGCCAGGCGGTTCTCGAGCACGTAGGAGATCCCTGACGGGGTGCGCACGTTGTCCTCCAGCACGCGCCAGCCGCCGTCGCCGCCACGCACCAGGTCGCAGCCGCAGACGTGCGTGTAGACGCCGCCGGGCGCGCGGATCCCGTGCACGGGCCGCGCGAAGCTCGGGCGCGTGACGATCAGCGACCACGGCACGATCCCCGCGCGCACGATCTCGCGCGTGTGGTAGACGTCGTCCACGAAGGCGTTCAGCGCGCGGATGCGCTGCGCCAGCCCGCGTTTGATCACCGTCCACTCGGCGGCGGTCAGCACGCGCGGCACGAGGTCCAGCGGAAACGGCCGGTCGCGTCGCTCGCCATCAGAGCCCGCCACCTCGAAGGTGATCCCCTGCTGCATGAAGATCGCGTCGCGACGGCGTCCGGCCGCAAGCAGCGCCTCCGGGCCAAGGCGCTCCAGCGCCCGGGCGAGCGTGGCCACGTGCGGGTGCGCCCGGCCGTCGGGTCCGAGCAGCTCGTCGTAGCAACCCTCCGGGATCGCGTAGCCGTCGGTCAGGGTCTCGGCGAGCATGCTTGGCGCCAGCTTAGGCGCGCCTGGAGTGTGCGGCCATACGCCAAAGGCTAATCGGTAGGGGTCTGCGGATGGCCAGTTGTACAAGTCCGGCGCTCTGTACAGCACTACGCTTGCGGGCGATGAGGCTCCTGATCACCGGTGCGGGCGGCATGCTCGCCACAGATGTCGTGGCCGCGGCCAGCGCTCGCGGCCACGAGGTCGTCGGGCTTGGCAGGGACCGGCTCGATGTGAGCGTGCGCGAGGCGGTGCTCGACGCGGTAGTGCGGGAGCGCCCCGATGCGGTGATCAACTGCGCCGCCTACACCAACGTCGACGGCGCCGAGGCGGATCCGGACGCGGCTGCCGCCGTCAACGCCGCCGGCGCCGGGTTTGTCGCGCAGGCCGCCGCGGCGGTGGGGGCGTGGGTGCTGCACGTCTCGACCGATTACGTCTTTGACGGTGAGAAGGGGACGCCGTACCTGGAGTCTGACCCGACCGGCCCGCGCTCGGTGTATGGCTCCACCAAGCTGCTCGGCGAGCGGGCGGTGGCGCTGGCGGCCCCCGACACGCACACGATCGTGCGCACCTCCTGGCTCTTCGGGGTTGCGGGCCACTGTTTCCCGGCGACGATGCTGCGCCTCGCCTCCGAGCGCGATCTGCTGACGGTGGTTGACGACCAGGTCGGCTGTCCGACGTTCACGGGCCACCTTGCGCAGGCGCTGGTGGAACTGGCGGACGGTGAGCCGCAGCGCGGGATCATGCACGTGGCGGCGGCGGGTGAGGGCTCCTGGTATGACTTTGCGGTCGAGATCATGCGCGAGGCGGACGTGAACGTGGAGGTGAGGCCCTGCAGCACCGCGGCGTTCCCGCGCCCCGCGCGGCGCCCCGCCTACAGTGTGCTGCGCTCGGAGCGCGCGGGTGCGCCGGTGCTGCCGGATTGGCATGACGGGCTGCGCGCCTACATGGCGGCACGGGTGGCCGCGTGAACGCGGACGGCGCCA
>JAJYHG010000014.1 GCA_021784895.1 Actinomycetes bacterium | reverse complement strand
GAGGTGGTGCAGGTGGTCGCCATCGAGCAGGCGGGCGGCATCGAGGCAGACCACGTCTACGTGCTCGGGCTGGCGGCCACGCTCGAGGACGCGGCCTCGCTGCACTGCGAGCCGGTCCCCAGCGAGCTGCTCGCGGAACAGCTGCCCGCAGACGATGAGGCGGCCCGCCGCTCGCGTCTGCGCCAGCGGCTATACGTGGCGCTCACGCGGGCCCGCCAGCGGGTGGTGCTCGCCTACCCCGTGACTCGCGCGGGTGCCACCACCGCCACCGCCACCGCCACCGCCACCGCCACCGCGCTACAGGAGGTCGAGGCCGCCCGCCAGGCGGCGGGAGCGGAGTGGGTCACGCTCGAAGAGGACCTGTTCGGGCCTGCGGAGACGCTGCACGCCACCTACCGGCTGCTGCACGACGAGCTGATGGAGGGCACGACCAGGGCCGCCGGCAGGCTCGCCGAGCTGCGGCTGGACACCGACCTGGACATCTCGCACGCGGTGGTGCGCTACCTCGAGCTGCTCAAGGTGGCGGCACTGATCGCGCGCCGCGAAGGCGACCCTGACCACGGCCTCACCGAGGCGCTGCGTGACATCAACGCCCGCATCGAGCAGGCGGTGACCGCCGATCAGCGGGAGATCTTCTCAAGCTCTCCGATCGACGACTACCTGCTCGACGCCGAGCGCGACGTGCGCCGTCGCGTGCGCGCGCTCGCCGCACGCGACGAGCCGTCGCTGGAGCGCTTCCTGCCGATGCGCGGCGCCGGCGTGCTGCTCTCGGCCACCGACATCGACACCTACCGTGCCTGTCCGCTGCGCTACAAGTTCGCGCGCGTCTTCCGGATCCCGCGCGAGCCGACGCTGCACCAGCGCTTCGGGATCACGGTCCATCAGGTGCTTGAGCGCTACCACGCGTATGGCACCGAGGAGCTCGGCCCGCTGGCCGAGCTCCTCACGCTCCTTGAGGCCGGCTGGCGCCGGGGCGGGTTCGGTGACTCGGGCGAGGAGCGCCAGCTGCACCAGAAGGCAGTCACGGCCCTGACCCGCTACCACGAGCGTGCCCGGACCGACCAGGGTCGCCCGGTCTGGTTCGAGCGCCAGTTCAGCTTCAAGCTCGGCCCGCATCTGGTCCGCGGCCGGGTCGACCGGGTTGACCTGCTGCCTTCGGGCGAGCATGAGCTGATCGACTACAAGACCGGCCGGCCCCGATCCGCGGCCCAGCTTGCGGGTGACGTGCAGCTTTCGCTCTACGCGCTCGCCGCCCGCGAGGCCTGGGGGCTCGAAGCCGCCCGCGGCGCCTATCACTACTTGCTGGATGACCAGAAGGCGGTGGTCGAGAGCGACGCCGCGCGCACCGAGTGGATCCGCGGGGTTGCGACCGCCGTCGCCGAGGGCATCAGGGCGCAGGAGTTCGAGCCGACCCCGGCGGTGCGGGTCTGCCGGCAGTGTGATTACCGGCTCTTGTGCCCGGCGGCGGAGCGTTGAGCTCGTGGGCGACGCGCGCTGCTCGGGGCCGCCGAGCCAGCGGGCCGGCGGCCCCGCTGTGTCGCTACTGCGCCAGCACCATCAGCGCGGCGGATCCTGGTCGCGCTGGCGCAGGAAGCGCTGCAGCTCGCGCTCGATCGCCTCGCCGGAGGGGAGCTCAAAGCTCTCGGGCGCTGCGTCGCCGGCTGAGGCTTCGAGCTTCTCGACAAAGGCCTGGATGTCTGGGTCGTGTGCCACCGCCAGGTTGACCTGGCGCTCGTACTCGGCCGCGCCGGCCTCGAGCTCGCCGGCGTCGACCACGACTCCGACCAGGCCCTCGAGCTTGCGGATCAGCGCCAGTGACGCCTTCGGGTTGGGGGAGGCGGCGATGTAGTGGGGCACTGCCGCCCAGAGGCTCGCCGACGGCAGGCCCGCCACCCGGCAGGCGTCGTGCAGCACGCCGAGGATGCCGGTCGGGCCTTCGTAGGTGGATTCCGCCAGTCCCAGCCGCGAGACCAGCGTTGGGTCGGTGGCAAAGCCCGTGACCGAGACCGGGCGCGTGTGGGGCACGTCGGCGAGCAGCGCCCCGAGTGTGACCACCAGCTGCACGCCGATCGCCTCGGCCAGCTCGACGATCAGGCCGGTGAAGGTCCGCCAGCGAAACGACGGCTCGTGGCCGCTCAGGAGGATCAGGTCGCGTGGCGCGCGCGGAACGCGAACCTCGTACAGGTGCACCTCGGGCCATTCGATCACGCGCGCCTGGGCGTCGCTGAGCTTGATCCGTGGCCGTGTCGCCTGGAAGTCGTAGAAGTCCTCCGGGTCGATGGTCGCGAACTCGCGTGCGCCGAGCGCGCCGCCCACGAACGCCACTGCCGAGGAGGCCGCGTCACCGGCGTCGTTCCAGCCCTTGAAGCCGCAGACCAGCGCCGGAGCGCGCAGATGGTCGGGGCGGTAGCTCCATCTAAGCGGCTGCATCCGAGTCACCGTACATCATGGCGCTGTGATGGCTGAGCAGACGATCGGCACTCTGAGGGCGGGGGATGAGGTCCGCGGCGTCTACGCGTGTATCCGCAAGGACCGCCTGAAGACCCGTACTGGCAGCCCCTACCTGGCGCTCGAGCTGCGCGACCGCACCGGCAGCGTCCAGGCGCGCGTGTTCCGCGACGCCGACCTGGTCGCGGGGCGGTTCGAGCGGGGTGACATCGTCTCTGTGACTGGCCGGGTCGAGCGCTTCCGCGACGATCTGGTGATCGAGGTTGTCGACATCCGCCGCCACGAAGGAGACGGCGGGGCGTCGTCGGAGGCGCTTACACAGTCA
>JAJYHG010000267.1 GCA_021784895.1 Actinomycetes bacterium | reverse complement strand
ATCCATGCGCCGGCCAGCGAGGCGATGTGAAGCCCGTTGCGGACGTTGTGCTCGAGGTCATCCAGGTCCATCAGCGCCGCCTCGCGGAAGTAGGCGTGGGCCAGCTCCAGGTAGCCCACCTCGGCCGCTATGACCGCCTGGGTACAGGCTGAAAGCGATGAGTCGCGCACCGTCAGCGGCTCGTAGTAGTTGAAGTTTGCGAGCTTCTGCTCGGGCGTGAACGCGTCTGAGCAGACGAGCATGGCAAGCACGAGATCGGCCTGCTTGACGACCTGCTTGCGGTAGAGCTCAAAGTAGGGGAAGTGGAGCATCAGCGGGTAGCTCTTGGGGCCGGCGCCAGCGAAATCAAAGCGCGCATGGTCGGTGAAGCCCTCCGCCTGGCAGTGAACCCCAAGGCGCTCATCGAACGGAATCGTCATCGCGTCGGCGGCTTCAAGCCAGACGCCCGGCTCGTCCTCTGCGACACCCAGTGCGGCCGCCGCGTCCCGCTGGCGCGCCGCCGCCGCCGCGGCCGCGGCGAGGTTGCGTTTGGCCATCAGGTTGGTGTAGACGTTGTTGTCGGCAACGGCGCTGTACTCGTCGGGCCCGGTCACCCCATCGATGCGAAAGTGCCCGTCAGCGGTGAAGTGGCCGAGTGAGATCCACAGCCGTGCGGTCTGCACCAGCAGCTCGAGGCCCACCTCCCGCTCAAACTGATCGTCGCCGGTGGCGTGCGTGTAGCGCTCAACCGCGGCGGCGATGTCGGCGTTGATGTGAAACGCCGCCGTCCCCGCGGGCCAGTAGCCCGAGCTCTCCTCACCTTGGATCGTGCGCCACGGGAAGGCGGCGCCGGCGAGTCGCAGCTCCCGTGCGCGTCGGCTGGCAAGCGCGAGCGTCGAGTGGCGCCAGCGCAGCGCCTCGGCGGCGGCCTGGGGGAGGGTGTAGGTGAGCAGCGGCAAAACGAATGACTCGGTGTCCCAGAAGGCGTGGCCGTCGTAGCCGGATCCGGTCAGGCCCTTGGCGGCGATCGCCCGCTGCTGCGCACGTGCCGCCGCCTGCAGGACGTGGAAGAGGCTGAAGCGCACGGCCTGCTGCAGCTCGGGGTCGCCTTCGACCTCCACGTCACCACGCTCCCAGAAGCTGTCCAGGTATGCGCGTTGCTGAGCAAGCAGCCCGTCCCAGCCGGTTGCCCTTGCCTGCGTCAGCGCCGCGATGACCTGGTCGCCGAGCGCCTGCTCGGAGCGCTGGCGTGACCAGCCGTAGGCCAGGAACTTCACGAGCACCAGCGACTCGCCCGGCGCGAGCCTGGCGCTGACCGTCATCCGCGCCACGTCGCCAGCAGCCTCGACGTCGTGCACCGCGCCCAGCGGTCCCTGCAGTCGGTGATCCATCGCGGCGGCGAGGTACAGGTTGCTGCCGGCGGTGCGGTGCACGAGCAGTGCGCGCAGGTCGCCGGCGTCGTGACCGACCGCGAGCAGGTCTGCCTGCTGCGTTCCCTGGGCGCGCGGATCCCGATCTGAGTCGGGCAGCCGCTCGTTGGCGACCAGCTCGGACTGCACCACGACCCGGACCGGCCGCTCGTGGGCCTTCACCTCATAGCGGATGGCGGCGATGGAGCGCTGCACCAGTGACACAACCCGCGTCGAGCGCACCGACACCGTGCTGTGTGCGGGCGTGGTCCAGTCCAGCTCGCGCTGCAACGTGCCAGCGCGGAGGTCAAGCACGCGCTCGTGGCGTCCGAGCGTGCCGTAGCGCACGTCGAAGGGCGCGTCGTCCACGAGCAACCGGATGATCTTGCCGTCGGTGACGTTGACGACCATCTGTCCCTGCTCAGGGTCACCGTAGCCGGCCTCGGCATAGGGGAGCGGGCGCGTGTCCCAGAAACCCCCTAGGTAGGTGCCGGGTAGGCCGCTGGGCTCGCCCTCATCAAGGTTTCCGCGCAGACCGACGTGTCCGTTTGAGAGCGCGAACAGTGACTCCGCCTGAGCCAGGCGCTCGAGGTCGAGTTCGCTCTCACGAACCGCCCAGGGCTCGATGCGGTATGTGGATTGGCTGATCACGAGTCCAGCAGCTCCGCCAGGTCGCTGACGACGACGTCGGCGCCGTGTTCGAGCAGCGCCTGACGCTGGCCGACACGGTCGACGCCGACCACGTAACCGAAGTGCCCAGCATGTCCGGCCGCCACGCCCGAGAGCGCGTCCTCAAACACCGCTGCCCGATCGGGCGGGGTATCCAGTCTGTGTGCGGCCGCAAGGAAGGTGTCAGGGGCCGGCTTGCCGGCCAGCTGCTCCCGCTCAGCGACATGTCCGTCGATGACCGTCGCGAACAGGTCGTCCAGGCCAGCGGCGGCGAGCACCTCGTGGGTGTTGGTGCTGGAGGAGACGACCGCAACGTCCAGCCCGGCGCTCCGCGCGGCACGCACGTAGCGCAGTGAGCCCGGATAGGGCGCCACGCCGTGTGCATGGATCAGCGCGAGCATCCGCTCGTTCTTGTCGTTGCCGAGCCCGTGCACAGTCCGGACGCTTGGCGGGTCCTCGGGGCTGCCCTCCGGCAACTCGATGCCGCGGGCCGCCAGAAAGGAGCGCACGCCATCCTCACGTGGTTTGCCGTCGACGTACTCGTCGTAGTCGGACTCTGCGTCAAAGGCCACGAACGCATCGCCGGTCTGCTGCGCGCGCTGTTGCAGGAAGGCGTCAAAGGCCTGCTTCCATGCCTGCGCGTGGACCGTGGCGGTCTGCGTGAGCACACCGTCCATGTCGAACAGCAGGGCCTGGATCTTCTCTGGTAGTCCGAGCA
>JAJYHG010000102.1 GCA_021784895.1 Actinomycetes bacterium | reverse complement strand
GGTGGTGGTGCTCAAGGGTGATGACACGCTCGTGGCCGAGCCCGGCGGCATGGTCGCGGTCAGCCCTGGCGGTGCGCCCGCACTGGCGACGGCGGGTACCGGGGACGTGTTGGCGGGCGTCGTCGGGGCCTTCATGGCCAAGGGCCTGGAGCCGTTCACCGCTGCCTGTGCTGCCGTGTTCACGCATTTGACCGCTGGCCGCATCGCGGCGGCGCGGGTAGGCTCCGAGGGTGTGATCGCAGGTGACGTGATCGATGCGCTGCCGCGCGCTCGCGACGCTGGCGACGACGCTGCCATCGAGGAGCGCTGAGTGTCGCTGCGGGTCATCGCCGAGGTCAACCTGGCGGCGATCGAGCGAAACGCAGCCCGGCTGCGCGCGCGTCTCGGCTCGCACACCCAGCTCTGTGCGGTCGTCAAGGCTGATGGCTACGGCCATGGGGCGGCGCCGGCGGCGAGGGCGGCGCTGCGTGGGGGTGCCACCACGCTGGCCGTCGCCACCGCGGCCGAGGCCGCCGAGCTCAGACGAGCCGGCCTTGACGCGACAATCCTCGTACTAGGGGCGCTGAGCGATGAGGAGCTGCCACTGGCGGTGGCGGCCGGCGCGGAGATCATCGTCTGGGAACCCGGCTTCATCGACGCTCTGAGGCCGCTTGTGGCCGGCGCAGACAGGCCGATCGGTGTGCACGTGAAGCTCGACACCGGGCTCGGCCGGCTCGGTACGCGTGACCCCGAACGGGCGCTCGCGACGGTGCGGGCGGTGCTCGCGGGCGGTTCTGGGATGAAGCTCGCCGGCGTGATGACGCACTTTGCGACCGCTGACGACGATCTCGGCTTCGCCGCAGACCAGTTGCGCCGATTCAAGCCGTTCGTTGCCGAGTCCCGCGCGCTCGCCACCGGCGAGCTCACCGTTCATGCCGCCAACAGCGCCGCTCTGCTGCGCCTCCCCGACAGCCACTTTGACATGGTCCGGGCTGGGATCGCGCTCTACGGCGGGGATCCGATGAACCACGACCCTGCTGACCATGGGCTCGAGCCTGCGCTCGAGCTGAAGAGCTACGTCGCGGCCGTGAAGCCAATCGCAGCCGGTCAGAGCGTCGGCTACGGCAGGCGGTTCGTGGCCCCACGCGACAGTGTCATCGCGACCCTTCCGGTCGGCTACGGCGACGGCTTCGTGCGGGGTCTTGGCGACAATTGCGAGGTGCTGATCGGGGGCCGGCGTTACCCGGTGCGGGGAATCGTAAGCATGGACAACATCACCGTGGAGGCCGGTCTGGCGGCGCCGGTCGAGGTCGGCCAGCAAGTGACCATCATCGGCAGCGACGGCGCCCAGCGCCAGACCGCTGAGGAGCTAGCGCGGCGCGCCGGCACGATCAGCTACGAGCTCTTCTGTGCGATCTCTCGCCGTGTGCCCCGTGCCTATCACTGTGACGGGAGGCCGTGTGAGTGACCCAGCAGCCGCCGAGCGCGGCCCGCTGGCCGCGCTCGCGGAGATCGCGCTTGGCCATGGCCGCGTCTGGCTCGTTGGCGGAGCGGTGCGTGACGGGCTGCTCGGGCATTCGACCCCCGACTATGACGTCGCCGTGGAGGGTGATGCCGGCGCGCTGGCCAAAGACCTCGGCCGGCGCGCGGGCGGACACGCCTTCCCGCTGTCGGCGGAGTTCGGCGCCTGGCGTGTGCGCTCGCATGCCGGTGACTGGCAGATCGACCTGACGCCGCTGATGGGGGAGACGCTAGAGCAGGATCTGCGGCGGCGGGACCTCACGGTCAACGCGATCGCACGTGAGCTGACGCCGGGCGGCGGGACGCTGGTCGACCCCTATGGCGGGGTCGCTGACATCGCCGCGCGGCGCCTGCGCGGCGTCGGGCCGGAGTCGTTCAGCGCCGACCCGCTGCGCGTGCTGCGCCTGGCCCGGATGGCCGCTGCGCTCGGCTTCACGCCGGAGCGTGAGACGCAGCGGCTGGCCACGGCGGCGGCGCCGGGCCTCGCCACGGTGGCCGCCGAGCGCGTATTCAATGAGCTGCGCCTGATCCTCTCGAGCCCCGGCGCGGCGGATGGGATCGAGCTGGCGTGCCGCGTTGGCGCGACCGCGGTTGTGCTCCCGGAACTGGATGCGCTGCGTGGCGTCGAGCAGAGCGACTACCACCACCTCGACGTCTACGAGCACACACTTGCGACCCTGCGGGAAGTGACCAGCCTGGTGCGCGACCCGGCCGCACGGTTCGACGACCTCGGGCCGGCGCTTGCCGCCGTGCTGGCGGAGCCACTCGCCAACGAACTGAGCCGCGGCCAGGCGCTCGGCTTCGGTGCGCTCATGCATGACATCGCCAAGCCGCTCACCCGCGCCGTCACCGCCGAGGGGCGCCCGACCTTCTTCGAGCACGACCTGCGCGGTGGCGAGCTTGCGACAAAGATCCTGACGCGGCTGCGCGCCAGTGAGCGGCTGACGACGTTCGTGGCGGCGCTCACGCGCCAGCACCTGCGCCTGGGCTTCCTGGTGCACGAGCGCCCGCTTGCGCGACGGACGGTCTACCACTATCTCCAGCGATGCGAGCCGGTAGTGGTGGACGTCATCGTGCTGAGCGTCGCCGACCGTCTTGCGACCCGTGGCCGCAACGCCGAGCGCGCGGTCTCCTCGCACCTCGAGCTTGCTTGTGAGCTGCTGCCGGATGCGCTCGCCTGGCATCGGCAGCGGCCACGCTCGCCCGTCGCCGGTGACGAGCTAGCGCGCCAGCTGGGTATCACCCCGGGGCCGGCCCTGGGGGGGCTGCTGGCCGAGCTCA
>JAJYHG010000138.1 GCA_021784895.1 Actinomycetes bacterium | reverse complement strand
CCGGCTCGCGGGCGATCGCCGCGCTGATCTCGCGGGCGGCGGCGTTGGTGTCACCGGCCTGCTCGAACACCAGCGCCCGCTGCAGATATGGCGACGCCGCCCCCGGCTCCACACTCGCCGCCACGTTTGCGTCCGCCAGGGCCCGCTTTAGCCTGCCGGTGCGGGCTGCCGCCTGGCTCGCGCGCACCTCGATGGTGCTGATCAGCGGCACCGCGATCAACGCCATCGCGAGCAGGGCACCTGCGGCGAAGATGAGACGGCGTGAGATCGCCCACCAAGCCCGCGGCCCGCTGGCCGCGGGCTTGACAGCAGCCTCCGGCGAGGCTGTGAAGGTCCCCGCCGCGAGCAGCATCATCACCATCGGCACGACCCCGATCTGCCAGATCCAGTCAAACGACGCGGCGGCCATAAAGGCCAGCACCGCAGCCGTGCACGTGGCGATCACGGCGCGCTCAGCGGCGCCGGCGCTGCGCAGCGAGCGCACGATGCCGAACCACACGACCGCGGCGAAGAAGCCGGCGAGCAACGCCCAGCCGACGATGCCGGTCTCGGCGAGCGTCTCAAACCACAGCGAGTGCGCGTTCAGGATAAACTCGGCGTGGGCGGGGGTCGTGTGCGCTTCCCAGTAGTAGCGGTATGTTCCTGGGCCGATTCCGTGCAGCGGGCTGCTGGTGAACGCGCGCCAGGCGACCTGCCAGTACTGGTAGCGGTGGCTGCCTGCCACCGACAGCAGGCGGTTGTACTGGTTGGTGCTCTTGGCCGGCTGCCACTGCTTGAACTGCGACCACAGCCGCCCGGCTGTGCCGCCGCCAACGCCGACGGCCACCACCGCCAGCACGGCGACGAGGATCGCGGCGCTCACCCGCTGGGCGCCGCGGCGGGAGACCTGCAGCCAGCGCGGGCGGGCGAAGTGACGCATCGCCAGTTGCAGGATCACCTGGGCGGCCGCCACGCCCGCCATCACGGCGCAGAGGATGATGAGCATCGAGTGGCGCTGCGCCGCCGGGGCAACGGCGAGTGAGTCGCGCAGCGCCGGGCGGTGAAGCAGGGCGAGCATCAGCACCCCGATGCCGGCCCCGCTGACTGCGAACGACGGCAGGCGCGGGATGCGGTCGGGGACGAGCGCCAGGAACGCGATCCCGCCCACGGCCGCCGCCAGGATGCCGCCGCGCGATACGGTCATAGCCAGGCACAGCAGCACGGGGAGCAGCATCGCGGCGCCGAGTGCCCGCACAAGCAGGCTGCGCGCGCCCGTGGCCATGAGCAGAACCAGCGGGATCCCGAGTGCGGCGTACTCACCGACCCCGTCGGCGTAGTCGAACGGATAGCTCAGCCGGGCAGTCGCGTAAAAGCTCGCGGCAGTGTTGGCTGGGAAGAGGCTCGGGGTGAGCTTGGAGAGGACTGCCACAAAGCTGACCACCGCGATCCCGCACGCCAGGCCCGCGATCAGCGCGCGGACGTTGTGCTCGCGCACGACGCACAGGCCGATCAGGAGCACGCCCAGATAGGTGGAAAGCCGGCAGACCTGCGCCAGTGTGCGCTCGTGGCTGGTCGTCCACGACAGGCCGATCCACGTCCAGACCAGGAATCCCGCCAGCAGCGCCACGGCGATCCAGGCGGCACGCGGAACCTGGGCTCTGGGCAGCGCGCCGATCAGGATCCCGAGCAGCAGAGACCACCAGACCACCAGGCCTATCTCGCTGCGCGCGACGATGTCGTAGCCGCCGCCTGTCAGGGCCAGGTAGACGCTCAACGCGAGCGCGAGGATGAAGATGGCGGCGTTCTCTGGCCAGCGCCAGCGCGCGTTGGCCTGCGCCAGTGACTGCGGGCCGAGCGAGTGCGGCGCGGCCGCGGCCTCATTCATGGGGCGTTAAACCTGCGCATTTACGGAGAGCCGGATGGTAGAGTGCGCGAGGTTCGGCCTCTTGCAGGTGCAAGCGGCGTTGAGGACTCCATTGCAGGGGGTTGTGAAATTGCGCAAAGCCATCTCCACGGTCGTGCTCGTAGTTGCGTTTATAGCCGGAACCGCGGGCGTGGCCATGGCCGCTGGAACACGCGCTGGCACGCATTCGGGCACGCACGTGTTGCACGCGAGGTGTGGGACCACGTACACGCCGGCATGCACGGCGCCCAGGATCAGCAACAAGGCGCCGAGTCCCAAGTGTGTGAACACTGGGATCCGCTACACGTTGCCGATGCTCCACTTCACCTCCAACGCCGGGATCCGCATGATCGTGGTCCGTATGGGGACGAAGATCATCCGCAGGATCGTCTTCAAGGGCCGCGGCCCGACCAGGTGGACGGTCAGCAACCTGCGCGTGCCGACGCTCGGGCTCGGCTCGGGCGGCCATGCGCTGTCCGTGCGGGTGACGGATGTGAAGGGACGTTCGGCGAGCAGGACGCTGCGCTTCTCGGTGTGCGTTTCGACTCCGGTCTTCACGGGCTGATATGCGTGCGGCGCCAGCAGTTGGGGGCGCTCCCGACGACGTAAGCGAGGGTCGCACGCGCAGGCGCGCGGCCCTCGCGGTTGTGCTGGCCGTGGCGCTTGCCGCGGCCGGGTCTCTCACGGCGGTGGGTGGCGCACGGGCGGCAGGGACGTCGACCACCACGACCACCACGACGACCACCACGACGCCGGTGACCACCACGCCGACGACTACGACGCCGACGACCACCACGCCGACGACCACCACGCCGGTGACGACTACGACCACCACTCCGGCCACCACGACGCCGGTGAGCGCCCCGCGCCGCAAGCCGCCAGCCAAGCGCAATCCCTACGACGTGCTCACGCATTACGCGGTGGCGCTCGTGCAGAAGCCCGTTTACCGTCGCCCGACGGTTCACTCAGAGGTCGTCAAGGACCTCAGCTTCTACACGCCCGACCTCGAGGCTCTGCAGACCTACAGGTTCATCGCTGCGCGCCGCGTCGGGCACACGCTCTGGGAGCACATCGACGTTCCGATGCGCCCGAACGGCCAGACCGGCTGGGTGAAGCGCTCCTGGCTTGGTCCCGTGCGCACCGCGGACACGCTGATCATCGTCAAGCGCGACAAGCACAGATTGTGGGCCTACCGGCGGGGCAAGCTCATCTTCACCTCTCCGGTCGGGACAGGAAACCCAGCGATGGGCTGGAGCACGCCTCCCGGCCACTTCTGGATCGACGAGGGCTTCACCTCCACTGATGCGTTCTACGGCCCGTGGGCGTTCGGCACGACCGACTACTCAAACGACACGCAGTTCCCGGACGGCTCGATCGTGGGAATCCATGGCACCAACGCGCCGTGGCTGATTCCCGGTTACCCGTCGCACGGCTGCGTGCGATTGAGGGACGTGAACATCGTCAAGCTCAAGCCGCTGGTCGGGATCGGCACCGCAGTCTGGATCGAATAGCCGGGCGGAGAAGCTCGCCGCGGGTCTGGCGGGGAGCCTCGCGCTCAGCGACCCCGGCCGCGAAGCAGCGCCGCAGCGCGGTGGGAGTGCCCGGCACGGGCGGCCTGCCCGGCGACCGGATACGGCGCCTGCACGACGCTGCTCAAGCCGGCCCAGCGGCTGCCCTGCGAAGCCTCACTGAACGTGTACCAGAGGATCAGCTGTGGATGTGCATAGGCGAGCACCTGGTTTCGCAGCTCCAGCTGAACGCCCGCCGAGGGGTACAGGAGCAGCGACGCGCACTGCGCTTGGCTCATGCTTGCAGTACAGACGCCGGTGGCCTCGCCATCCCAGATGTTGTCCCCGAAGGTGAACGCCTGGAGGATGAAGGCCGAACCCGTCCCCGCCCGGGCGGCCGCGTGCGCGTCCTGGGCGACGCCCTGCTGGATCGCCTGCCACATGGCGATGTTCGGTCCGTAGGGAAGCAGGGAAGTGGTCGTCTCCGGGTAGATCTCGTTACCGATCGTCGCGCCGGTCGGGTAGTAGGTTGTGCCCTGGCCCTCGTTTGAGCCGACCATCACCATGTGGCGGGGGTCGGCAGCCTTGATCGCGTCGACGTACTGCGTCAGGCCGGCGACCTGGCCCGGGTTGAGCGTCGAGTCATCGGCGGCGTAGTACCCGTAGGTCGCGGGCAGGGCCGAAAGCCAGCCGATCATGTAGTTGAGGATCTGGCTGGTTGCGGTGCATCCGCAGGCTTGGCTGAACTGGCTCCAGTCGGCGGCGGCGCTTGCCCCGATCCAGGCGCCTCCCCAGAAGCCCGGGTCGTTGATCTCCCACATAACCGACATGCCGATGCTCTGCGCGTATGCGGCGTAGGCCGAGATCTGGGCGAGTGAGTCCCCCTGCACGCTGAGAACCGCCACCTGCATCCCGGCCTGGTGGATCTGGAGCAGGTCCTGCTCACAGGTCGACAGCGAGCTGCTCAGCGCACAGCTGTCGAAGATCCCCTGAGTCGGCAGGGCCGTAGCGACGTGGGCGCTACCACCAGCCGCCGGTGCGGCGGCGTCCGGGCGTGTCGCTACCACCCGCGCCGGCGTGTGCGACGAGGCGAGAACCCACGCCAGAGCCGGCCCGGACTGCAGCGCGAACGCCGCGGCTGCGGCTGCGAGCACGAGCACCAGGCGGCCGGCGCGTGCGGCGCGGAGGCTGTTTCTGAGCATGTCCCTGGCATCGGGCGCACCTCCTCTAACGGCCATCCACCGGGCGCGAAGCTGGACGCTTGTACGGCCTGGGCCCTCCCCTAGGGGCTGTGCGGCTCTGTACCGCGGGCCGGGCGGCCAGCGTCAACCTTGGACGCAGGGCCAGTGCGCAGGCTCCCTGCGGGCGCGACCATCTGCGCATGACGACACCTCCCGCAAGATCAAGGGTCCTGCTGGTACCGGACGCCCGCTCCGGCAGTTCCGCCGCTGCGCCGCTGCCGCTGCGCCGCTACCGCCTCGCGCGCGTGCACGTCCAGCCTCGCACCGCCCCGCACACGCTCACGGACAGCCGGCGCCCCTGAGCGCTGGCCTGAAGGCCAGTGTCGCCGTTCATGCGGCCACCCCGCTTGATGTCGGGAAGGGCGGTCAGCAGCGGTTAGCGGCTGGAGATGCGACGACCTCCGCATCGGTCGGGCAGAACTCAAGCCGCGCTTCGCGTCCGTAATCCGTGCCAGGTTGGATGTTCGCATCTGCCGGTCACGCCGACGCTATGATCAGGCTATGGCACGTCAGATCGAACGTAGCCGTCCCCGGTCGCCGATTGTGCGCAAGGCAGGCGCGGCGCTGGTTGTGGTGGTGGCAGCGTATCTGGTGCTGCACATCATCGCCGGGCTCTTGGCCGCGGTGTTTGGGGTGGTCGCTGTGATCGCCGTGATCGTCGCGGTCATCTGGGCGGCCAAAGAGCTTCTCTGAGGGCAGGCTGTGACCGGCTACGGGCTCGGCCTGCTGGTGATCCTGTTCTGCTTCGGGCTGGCTGGCGGCTACGTCGGCCGCGTGAAGGGGAGTTCGTTCACGATCTGGTTCCTGGTTTCGTTCTGCGTACCGTTCATCGGCCTGCTGACCGCGCTGCTGTACCGCTATGAGAACCAGGAGCTGAGGCGTGAGTGCCCGCGCTGTCACCGGGTCCTCAAGCTCTACGACGCCGTCTGCATGCGTTGCGGCTGTGAGCTCGAGTTCCCCGAGGTCGCGATCGCCCCCGACGCGCAGCGAATCGGCCCGCCCGCCGGCTGATTCGCGCTCGGCTGGGGTGCCGGACAGCGTGGTTGGGCGGGCACGCCGTCAGGCACTAGACTCCGTGGCCCCCGGCGCGGCCGTCCGCGCCTGAAACGCGAGCTTTGGAAAGGAGGCGAGCGCATGCGTGCAGTCGACGCACTGATGGAATGTCTTAAAGCAGAGGGTGTCGAGGTGGTATTTGGCCTGCCAGGCGGCGCGAACCTCCCGACATACGACGCCTTCCACGACGCTGGGATCCGCCACATCCTGGTCCGCCACGAGGCCGGTGGCGGTCACGCCGCGGAGGGATACGCCAAGGCCACCGGACGCGTCGGCGTGGCGCTTGGCACCAGCGGTCCCGGTGCCACGAACCTGGTGACCCCGATCTGCGACGCGATGATGGACTCTGTCCCGGTGGTGTTCCTGACCGGGCAGGTGCGCACCGAGCTGCTTGGTACTGACGGCTTCCAGGAGGCCGACACGATCGGGATCACGATGCCGATCGTCAAGCACAGCATGCTGATCCAGCACCCGCTGGAGCTTCCGCGTGCGATCCACGAAGCCTTCCACATCGCCCGCACCGGCCGACCGGGACCGGTGGTGGTTGACATCCCGACCGATCTCAGCCGGGCGGACATCCCGTATGAACCGATCACGGACGTGCACCTGCCTGGCTACCAGCCCACCACCGACGGCAACCACAAGCAGATCCGGCTGGCGGCCAAGGCGCTCGCCAACGCGAGCAGGCCGGTGATCTACGCTGGCGGCGGCAGTGTGAGCGCAGCCGAGGAGCTGGTCGAGTTCGCCACCTCTGACCGGCTGCCAGTGACCTGCACGGTCATGGGCCTCGGCGCCTTTCCCGGGACCCACCCGCAGTGGCTGGGGATGCTCGGCATGCACGGCACGCGGACCGCGAACTACGCGATCGACGAGGCCGACCTGATCGTCGCGATCGGAGCCCGTTTCGATGATCGCGTCACCGCCAAGCTCTCGGAGTTCGCCCCGCACGCTAAGTTCGTCCACATCGACGTCGACCCCGCGGAGATCTCAAAGAACGTCCCCGCTCACATCCCGATTGTCGGCTACGCCAAGAAGATCTTGCCCAAGCTCACGGCTGAGTACCGCGCGCTCGAACCCGACGCGAAGCGCCTTGACGAGTGGTGGCACCGGATCGAATCCTGGCGCGAGCGCCACCCGCTCACGTTCACCGACAGCACCGACGCCGAGATCAAGCCGCAGTACATGGTCCAGGCTCTGTACGAGGCCACGCAGGGCGACGCGGTGGTTTGCAGTGATGTCGGCCAGCACCAGATGTGGGCGGCTCAGCACTACCACTTCGGCCGCCCACGCCAGTGGATCAACTCTGGGGGACTTGGGACGATGGGGTTTGGGCTGCCGGCCGCGATGGGTGCGAAGGTTGGCCGGCCTGAGGAGATGGTTGTGTGCATCACCGGCGACGGCTCATTCCAGATGAACACCCAGGAGCTCGCGACCTGTGCCCAGAACGGGATTGACGTGAAGGTCTTCATCATGAACAACGGCTACCTGGGCATGGTGCGCCAGTGGCAGGAGCTCTTCTGGGACCGCCGCTACAGCCACGTCGACACCGGCCAGTACCCGGACTTCGTCAAGCTGGCGGAGGCTTACGGCGCCACCGGCATGCGCTTCACCGACAAGCACACGCTGGTTGAGGACATGCGCCAGGCGCTGGCGACCGAGGGCCCGGTTGTGGCCGACGTCCGCGTCGCGGCCGAGGAGAACGTGTACCCGATGATCGCGCCCGGCCAGGCGGCGCGCGACATGGTTGGTTAGGGGGCAGGCGATGGGTGAACCAGGAACCAAAGAGATCCTCTCGCTCGCGGAGCTCGAGGCGGCTGGTAGCTTCCGCACCGGCCGCAAGCACATCCTCTCGATCCTCGTCGAGAACAAGCCGGGTGTCCTGACCCGTATCACGGGCCTGTTCGCGCGGCGCGGCTTCAACATCGACACGCTCGCCGTCGGACCGACCGACGACGAGACGATCTCGCGCATCACGCTCACGCTCGACGGCGCCGTGCAGTCGATCGACCAGGTGACAAAGCAGCTGCACAAGCTGATCAACGTGCTGAAGATCCGCGACCTGGAGCCGACCGAGACGATGGCTCGAGAGCTCGCGCTGTTCAAGATCTCCTCCGATGGCGGCAACCGGGCCGAGGTGATGCAGGTGTGCGAGATCTTCCGCGCGAAGATCGTCGATGTGAGCAAGCGCACGCTGGTGGCCGAGGTGACCGGAACGCAGGAGAAGATCGACGCCTTTGAGCGGCTCGTACGGCCATTCGGGCTGGTCGAGATGGCACGCACCGGTGAGATTGCGATCGCCCGTGGCCGCAGCGAAACCTGAGACCTGCTGAGCGTCACCGAGACATCCGGCTGGCTCTCAGAGCGGGCGCTTGTGCGCCTTGGCGCCAGGCTCGAGCGCGCCGCGCGCAGAGCCCGGCGCGGCCAGCCGGTGCTGGTGAGCGTGAGCGAAGCGCTGGACGGCGAGCACGATCCATCCGCGATCGTGCTCGCCTCACGCACGGGCGGCGAACCCTGGTTCTGCCTTGAGCAGCCGGCCCGTGAGCTCACAGCGCACGCGGGCCTGGGAACAGCGCTCGCCTTGGACGCCGCCGGGCCCGGACGCTTCGCGACGCTCGAGGACCACTGGCGCGAGCTGAGCAGCCGGGCCCTGGCAGACCCCGCTGGTGGCCCGCCCGGTTCTGGGCTGGTCGCGACCGCGGGCTTCGCGTTCGCTGACGATGGTGGCCGCAGCCCAGCCTGGAGCGGCTTCGGCCCCGCCTCTCTGAGCGTTCCGCAGCTGTGGTTCGCCCGCCGCGGGGCGAGCACCTGGGTCACCTGCAACGCTCTGGTGTCGCCGGGCGACGACCATGAGACTGTGCTCGCACGGCTGCTCGGAGCGCTCGCGGCGCTCAGGGAGCGCCCGCTGCCGCTGCTCGACCCCGCGCCCACGGGGCACTTCACCGTGCACAGCCCGATGCCAGCCGCCCACTACGAGGAAGCGGTGGCCCGTGCCGTGGAACGCATCCGGGCCGGGGAACTGGAGAAAGTGGTGCTGGCCCGCGAGGTGCACGTACAGGCACCGCAGCCACACGACCCGGCGGCGATCTTCGCCGTCCTGCGTGCAGGCTTTCCAGAGTGCTTCGTCTACGCCGTCGGGCGTGAGGACGCTGCCTTCATCGGTGCCACCCCCGAGCTGCTCGTGCGCCGCGCGGGAATGCGCGCGAGCACCGTGGCGCTTGCTGGCTCGACGCGGCGCAGTGCCGACCCGGCGGTGGATGATCACCTCGGCGAGAGCCTGCTGCGAAGCCAGAAGAACCGGCATGAGAATGCCGTTGTCGCGCAGCGGATCGCCAAGTCGCTGGCTCCCCACGCGCTCTGGGTGACGGTCGCGCCAGACCCGGTGCTGATCAAGGTTGCAAACATTCAGCACCTGGCGATACCGATCCGCGCACAGCTGGGCCACGCCGCCGGCGCGCTCACGCTCGCCGGGGCGCTGCACCCGACACCGGCGGTCGGCGGCGAGCCCGACGCGGTGGCCAGGCACCTGATCCCGGCCCTGGAGGGCCTCGACCGCGGCTGGTATGCGGGCACGATCGGCTGGACCGACACAGCCGGGGATGGCGAGTTCTGTGTAACCCTGCGCTGCGCCCTGCTGCGCGGCCGCGACGCCGCCTGCTACGCCGGCTGCGGCATCGTGGACGACTCGGTTCCGGCCGAGGAGCTCGCCGAGACCGAGGTCAAGCTGCAGGCGCTCTTGCCGGTTCTCTGCGGCTGAGGTCGCGACGGTCAGCGTGCGGCAAGGGTCATGGAAACTTCTTGCTCGATGGCAGCCGTCACGGAGCTGAGGCGGGCGTGGCCCGAGTTTCGCCGGCGCCTCCGCCGCACGCTGCGGCGCTTGGTTCTGGTGGTACGGCAGCCAAGTACCGTGCGCCTCAATGGTGTCGAACTCGAGCTCGGTCCCTGGGCGACGGCACCAGTAAGAAGGGCCATCTATCAAGGGTGGTACGAACGCAACGAACACGATGTGCTCCTAGCCACGCTGCGCCCGGAGGACACAGTCCTCGAGCTTGGCTGCGGCGCCGGCTACATCACGACCGTTGCTGCTCGCATTGCCCGGGAAGTCCGCGCGTTCGACGGGAACCCGGACATAGTGGCCGTCGCGCGTGACACAGTAACGCACAATGGCTGCGTAGCGACGGTCGAAAACGCGGTTATACAGCGGCGCCCCGAGCGAGGCGACAGTGCGCTTCTACCTCGAGCCAGATTTCCCAGGGTCGAGCCTGAAACCCTCTCACAGCGGCCATGCAGTCGACGCGCCCACCTGCGATTTCACCACCGCCTGCCGAGCCTGCACGTACCTCGTGGTGGACATCGAAGGCGCCGAAGTTGAGCTCCTGCGGACTGAGATGCCTGGGGTACGGGCCATTTGTGTGGAGACTCATCCGTGGCGGACGGGCCTCCGGCCTATCACCGAGATGCTTGCTTCCTTGATGGCGCAAGGGTTCATGCTTGACGTCGAGCAGAGCCGTGGCATAGTGCTGCACCTGCGGCGTGACTTAGGTGAGCCCGGCGTCAGGTGATGGCGCCCAGAGCGCGAGCCGCAGCGGCCACAAGCATTGAGCGTTGATGCCAGGCCGCGCATTCGCCAAGACCAATCGGTGAACACCAGGCGTGATAGCGAGCTGAGTCGATCGCCGATGCTGATCGGGTCTCAAACGGCAGGCTGCCGTCGATTAGCGCCACCCGGCAGGCCGGTCTTTCTCTGGGCCGAGGATTCCGCGCACCGCGGGGTGCAGGCGCGTCTCCAACGCTTGCGGATCGTCGAACTCGCGCGCGACCGAAGCTCGATCGGTGGCGGCGGCGTCTTGGAAGTGGCGCCCGACCACGCCGGTAGGCTGCACACGTGCCAACAGAGCGCGAGCATTCCAGACCTCTTCCCGGCAGGCACGACGCTGACCTGCTTGTGCGTCTCGTGCTAGATCCTCAACTTGTCGGCTACGCCGTATCTTTGCGCGTCTTTATCGGCAACAAGTTCAAGACGGTGCGGCTCTACGACTATGTTGCCGCTCATGGCGAACACCATATGCACCGATACAATGGGGAGCACAAGCTACCGTCGGAGGTTCTGGGGCATCCAAGCATCCAGGCGGGACTTGATTACGCGATCGCTCAGATCAGGGCGAGCGGAAGTGAGATGATCGAAGCATGGCTACGGTAGACCGAGACAGCGCTGCTGAGGATCGTGCGTGGGAGGTATTTATGGGGGCGATCGACGCGACCTCCGCGCCGGGCATCCCCGAGAGAGCGGCAGTCGTCGCCGCGGAGGCCGAGAACGTCGGCGAACTGAAGCGTCGGTACAGAGCCGAGGGACGACCAGTCGCTCTCGTGCATGCCGACGGCACCGTCTCGGTCGTGAAGGACAGTCATGGTCTTGGATGGCTCGTAGTGGCTGGAGGCGTGCTGTTAGTCGTGTGGAACGCGGTGCGGTCGAGAGTGCGGATTCCAGCCTGACATCTCGTCCGAGCTTCGCTGGACAGGCCGACCTGGCTGCAGCTAGCGTGTGGTGTAGATCAAGCGGTCGGTGCGGCCTGACCACGCCAGTCGGCCGCGCAGTGCTCTCGAAGTTGGCAGTCGCAGATCTTCGACCGGGGCAGCCAGACCGCCGCCTGGACACGGCGGGCAACTTGTGGGTCGAGCAAGCAAACAGGGCCAGCGACGCCGGCGCGGCCAGCCCAGCGTCCGCGAGAACGCTGGGCGCTCGCTTTCCTCTGCTGGAGAGCCTACGTCGTGCGGAACTCGGGCAGAGCGGCAGCCCGGAATCGCTGCTCACTGGTTGCTCGTCAGACGTGATCCGGGTCGCATGGACGCTGACCGGAGTGGTGGCAAGCGCCACAGGAGTGCTGCGCACCGTGTGGATGGGGCCTCTGGCAGGCGCTGGTGCGCCCGGCTCGACGAGCTTCGCTCATGACCGCGCTTGAACGTCATCTACTGACCGGGTCGGCGGCGCCGGTGCTTCCGTGGTCGTCGAGGGACCGGCTGGCTGCGGTCTCGACTTCGGCGTGCAGCTCGCGGTTGGCCTGGCGCTCGGTGTGGACCTCTATCAGGGTGCTGGCGGATCCGGCGAGCGCGCTGAACAGTGCCTCAACGAGCTCATCGCCGCTGCTGACCTGAGTGTGATCAAGGCCGTAGAGCGCCGCCGCGTGTGCGAAGTGAAGGCCGGTGGGGGTGGCGATGTGGCGCTGGAAGGCGTCGCCCTGGGTTGCGACTGGCAGGAAGTTGAAGATCCCGCCGCCTGAGTTGTTGAGCAGCAGGATCGTGAGCTTCAACCCCAGCCGCCGGGCGGCGAGCAGGCCGCCGATGTCGTGTGCGAGCGTGACGTCGCCGAGCACGAGCACCACCTCGGCGCCGGTGGCGGCCACACCGAAGGCGGTGGAGACGGTGCCGTCGATGCCGTTGGCGCCGCGGTTTGAGATGACCCGTGGCGGCTCGTTGAGCGCGGGGAAGAACTCCTCCACGTCACGGATCGGCATTGATGAGCCAACCAGCAGCGTCACGGTTGGCGGTAGGAACTGGGCGAGCGCCGTGACCGCGGCCGGCTCGCTGAGGCCGGCGTCGCGCAACGGTGCGGCGATCGCGTGCGCGACGGCGCTGTCAGCGGCGGCCCAGCGCTCGAGCCAGCCCTCAGGGCCCGTTAGCTCAGCGCGCTCGAGCAGTTCGAGCAGCGCCTCTGGCGGCGCGACGATCCGCTTCGTGACGCGCGCGGCGGGGTCACTCCAGCGATCGTCCGGGGCAAGCAGCACGTGCTCGGCGTCGCCGAGTGAGGCGAGCCATGCCCGCAGCGGCTTGGAGGTCGGCAGCTCACCGATCCGCCACACCGCATCTGGGCGCAGGCTGTCCGCGGTGCCGGGGTCTCGCAGGATCAGGTCATAGTGCGCGACTGCTGCCCGGCCGCTGCGCGCGCCCGAAAGCGGGTCGGCCAGCAGCGGAATCCGGGCCTGCGCCGCGAACGCCGCCAGTCGCCCGCCGAGCGCACGCGCAGCCTCGGCGTCCTTGCTGCCGCCGAGCTCACCGGCAACCAGCACCACCCGGCCCGGTCGCTGGGCGGCGGCATCCGCGACGGCCGCGGCCGGCACCAGTGGCGGCGCAGCCGTGGGCGAAGCAGCGACCGCGGGCTGGCTCAGCCACGGCCGGCCATCCGGGCGCCCGCCGGAGCGCACCAGCTCGGCCGCCAGCGGCTCCTCCAGCACCAGCGGCTCACGCAGCGGCAGGTTCAGATGCACCGGTCCGGGCCGCCCCGACAACGCGGTCCAGTACGCGCGGCAGGCCAGCGCGCGCACCCAGCGCAGCCGCTCGTCGCCCGCCTCGGGCACGCCCAGCTCAAAGAACCACTTGACCGCGTCGCCATAGAGCTTGAGCTGGTCGATGGTCTGCCCGGCGCCGACGTCGCGCAGCTCCGGCGGTCGGTCGGCGGTCAGCACGATCAGCGGCACCCCGGCGTGACGGGCCTCGACCACCGCCGGCAGCAGGTTCGCGGCGGCGGTGCCGGAGGTGCAGGTGACCGCTACCGGCCTGCCCGAGGCCTTGGCGGCGCCGAGCGCGAAGAAGCCCGCGGCGCGCTCGTCGATGTGTGACCAGCACGCAAGGCGCTCGTCGCGGGCGAGCGAGAGCACGATCGGCGTGTTGCGCGAGCCGGGGCTGGTGCAGGCGTGCTCCATCCCGCAGCGGACCAGCTCATCGACCAGCGCGCCGATCGCGAGGTAGGCGTCGGTGGCGGTAGCGGTCATGATGCGTGCATGGCGAACGTTGGCGGAGCTTCGGATATGCCCGTGATCGTGCTGCTGCACGGCTTCACGGGCAGCGGCGCGAGCTGGGAGCCGGTCGTCAGAGAACTCGGCCAACGGTAC
>JAJYHG010000183.1 GCA_021784895.1 Actinomycetes bacterium | reverse complement strand
CCGTGGGCCACGAGGCTTCCGCGGACTCCAGGGGGTGCACGGTGCAACCGGCGCCGCGGGTCCGCAGGGACCCACGGGCGCCCAGGGAGCAGTGGGTGCTGCTGGCCCGCAGGGTGTTCAGGGTGCTATCGGCCCGATGGGTGCTACTGGTGCTACCGGCCCGATGGGGGCTACTGGTGCTACCGGCCCGATGGGGGCTACTGGTGCTACCGGCCCGATGGGTATTCAGGGCGCTATCGGCCCGCAGGGCGCGACCGGCGCCACCGGTGCTGCTGGCGTAGGCCTAACGGATGCCGCATATGCGGACGCTGCCGGCACACTGACAGTTACCGCTGGAACCGACTTTACGAATGGTGCGAACGTGCAGACCTCGACGGGCGTTTATACGCTTGCGAGCAGCGGGTCGACGAACCTCCTTACCTGCACGATCTTCGTCACAGTCGGGAACGGTGGTTCAGCTAGCAGCGGGGTCGAATCGGCCTACGCCAGCACGGTTTCGAGTTCGCAGATAACCGTCAACACATTCTCGGGCACAAACCTCACTAACGAGCCGTTCTCGGTGTTGGTGAGCTGTCCGTAGGACCGGTAGGAACCACGTGCTGGCAGGGGCGGCGTGCCCACGTGGCGCGCCGCCCGGTGGTTTCACGTAAGGCTGCTGCGAGAACCGGCGGGCGAGGCGCTTGACGCTCTTGGAAGCTCGTGCTTAGCTTGGCCAGCTGGGAGAGAGCTACTGCAGATCAGGGCAGGAGAGCGCGTGGACACAGCAACGCGGCAGGAGACGATGCCTCCCCATACGGTGCGGAGGCTGATTCACGAGGCCGCGCTCGACATGAGCGCGCGCCTTGATGACAGTGCGACAGTCGTCGCCGACGCGATACACGAACACTGCCCCGGCCTGCAGGACGGCATGTATCTGGCCACCCGGCAGAGCTGCCGGGCCAATGTGGGCCTGATCACGACCAAGATCGCCGAGCGCTCCTCCCCGACCGAGTTCAACGCTCCCGAGGAGGCGCTCTCCTACGCACGCTCTTACGTGCACGAGGGCCTGAGCTTCGAGCTGCTCACCCGCGCCTACCGCGAGGGCGAGCACGCCTACTCCCGCCAGTGGCTCGAGCGGCTGCATGCTCGCGCTCACACGGCAGACGAGCTGGCGGACGCGATCGGCTTTGTCAACGACTGGCTCTTCTCCTACATCGCGACCATCAACACGCCGCTCGGGCTGACCTATGGCGCTGAGCACGAGCGCTGGATCCGCGGCGCGATGGCAATGCGCTCCGAGGAGGTGCGATCGATACTGGCTGGCACCAACGTCGATGTGACCCAGGCATCGGGCCGGCTCCGCTACCGGCTCGACGCGCGCCATCTGGCCTTTGTGATCTGGCGCGATGACGGCACCGGCAGCACCCCAGAGGCCACGCATGACGGGCTGGACTACGGCGAGATGGACCGGTTCGCTGCCGAGATCGCGGACGCCATCGGCGGTTCGAGTGCGCTCCTGCTGCCGATCGGTAGCACGTTCGCCGGCTGGGTGGCGATCGGCTCGCAGGAGATTGAGCTGAGCGCGCTGCCGAAAGCACGGGGAGGGGTGCGGATCGCGTTCGGGCGTGCTGCTCGCGGGTTGGAGGGCTTCCGGCGCACGTACAAAGAGGCGCTGATGGCCCGGCGCGTGGCCGCGCTCAGGGAGCGGTGTTCGGGCACTCCCACCGGCTACGCCGGCGTCGCACTTGAATCACTGATGATCCAGGACCTGGAGGAGGCGCGGCGCTTCGTCGCCGACGAAATCGGCCCGCTGCTGGATGGCTCGGACACGGGACGCCGTCTGGCAGCCACGCTCGAGGTGTTTCTCGAGGAGGAGTCCAGCTTTGTGAAGGCCGCGCGCCGGCTGGGCGTCCACGAGAATACGGTCGCTTATCGCGTGCACCGCACCGAGGAGCTGCTCGGCCGGCGAACAAGTGAGCGCCAGCTGGAGCTGCGCAGCGCGCTGCGGCTGGCTCAACTGCTGCGGGGCGCCGACCCGGCGTAGAGCGAACATCCACGCGGCCTGCAAGCCGGATGCGCCGCAAAGATCAAGGTATGAAGCCGCGCTCCTGATGCGGGAGCGAGGCGAACGATCCGCGATCTCTACCGATGTTCGCCCCGGGGCACCGTGGCAGCCTTGACAGAGGGTCGCAACGGTGTACGAGACGCGAGTCAAACAGAGCGCAGCCGAGCTCGCCGCGGGGGTGGTGGAGGAGATAAGGCCACCGCTGGACGACTACCTCGCCCGTGCGGAAGCTGAGCGCTGCCTGCTGTGTGGCGTACCCGAGTCGCCGGCGCCCTGTGTGATCGCATGCCCGGCCGATGTGGACATCCCGGAGTTCGTCGGCGCGATCGCACGAGACGACATGGCGTCAGCGGCCACGACCGTTTTTGCTGCCAACCTGCTCAGCGGCACCTGTGCCCGTTGCTGTCCCGTTGAGCTGCTGTGTGAGTCCGGGTGCGTGCTCAAACGGGAGAGTCGCCGGCCCATTGCCATCGGTCTGCTGCATCGTCACGCCGCCGACTGGGGCCTGGAGCGGGGCAGCGACTGGCGTCGGATCGCCTCACCAATGACCGGCAGTATCGCCATAGTCGGTGCCGGGCCGGCCGGCCTGGTGTGCGCGGGCGAGCTCGCCACCCAGGGGTTTGCGGTGACCGTTTACGACGGGCGCGCGGAGCCGGGTGGCCTGGTCCGCTATGCGATTGCACCCTACCGTCAGCTGAACGAGCCGATCCCAGCCGAGGCGCAGATGATTGAGGAGCTCGGAGCCGAGCTGAGACTTGGG
>JAJYHG010000114.1 GCA_021784895.1 Actinomycetes bacterium | reverse complement strand
AGGAGATCAGCTTCACCGACCGCCTGCCGCGCACCACCTCCGGCAAGCTGCTGCGCCGCCAGCTAAGCTGAGGCGATCATGGTGCAGGAGGAGCTGGGCAACCAGCGCGAGCGGATGCTGGACGCCTGGGACGCGGCTGCGCCTGGCTGGGGGCGCCAAGCCGACCGGATGCAGCTGTTCGCGCTGCCCGTGTCGGAGTGGATGGTCAGGCGCGCGGCGCTGGAGCCCGGCCAGCAGGTGGTCGAGCTGGCCGCTGGTCCGGGGGATACTGGGTTTATGGCGGCCAGGCTGGTCGCGCCCGGCGGCGGGCTGATCTCTAGCGACGCGGCCGCCGGTATGCTCGCGGTCGCTCGCGAGCGCGCCGCCGAGCACGGCATCACCAATGTCGAGTTCAAGCAGCTGCAGCTCGAGTGGATCGACCTGCCGGCCGCGAGCGCCGATGCGGTGCTCTGCCGCTGGGGGCTGATGCTCGTGCTGGATCCAGCCGCGGCGCTGCGTGAGTGCCGGCGGATCCTCAAGCCTGGTGGAAGGCTCGCGCTGGCCGTCTGGGACCTGCCGCAGTCAAACCCCTGGGCGACGATCATCTCCGGTGCGCTGGTCGAGCTGGGGCACGCCGAACCGCCGCCCCAGGGCGGGCCCGGGATGTTCGCGCTATCGCACCCCGGCCTGCTCGAGGAGCTGCTCGCGACGGCCGGGTTCAGTGACATCGACACCGAGCCGATCACGATCGTTCGCCGCTACCCCAACGTGAGCGAGTGGATTGCTGATACCTACGACCACGCGAGCCAGTTTGCCGCCGTCTGGAAGGATCTCGGGGGTGAGCAGCGCGACCGCCTGCGTGAGCACCTGCTGCGGGCGGCGGTCGAGTATGTGGATGACGCCGGCGCCATCGAGCTGCCGGGGAGCACGCTAGCCGCGGTCGCGCTCGCCTGAGCGCTGCTTGCTGATGGACCGTCTGCCTGGTGCTTCCCTGACGCCTGCGGCCCGGCGGTGGGTGTTGCTGTTCTGCGTCGCGCTGGTTGCGCCGGTAGCGCTGCTCGGCGTCGGCGTCCGGGCCGCGCACGCCGCGCACGCCGGGCACGCCGGGCACGCCGCTCGGACGCGCACGGTGGCCGTGCACGCGGGCACGTTCACGCGCGGCTTTGTCGACGACGTCTGGTTCGACGGCACCCAGGACGGCGTGAGCACCCAGACGTGGCTTGCAAACACGCGCAAGACGGGCGCCAAGATCGTGCAGATAGAGGTGGACTGGACCGGGATTGAGCCCAATGCGCCGGCACCCGGAGCGAGCCTCACCAATCCGGCCGCGCCTCAGTTTGACTTCAGCTCTCTGGACCAGCGGGTGCAGGAGATCGTTTCGGCGGGCCTCACGCCGGTGCTGCTGGTGACCGACGCGCCCCAGTGGGCGGAGGGCGCGGGCGGCAGCGCCGCCCTGGAGGCGACCGGTGGTTACAAGCCCGACGCCAAGGCCTTTGGCGCGCTCGGGCAGGCGCTTGCCACTCGCTATTCGGGCCACTACCCCAACCCCGCTGAGCCCGGCAAGATGCTGCCGCGCGTGCGCTACATCCAGGCCTGGGCAGAGGCGAACCTGAACATCCACCTCTCGCCGCAGTGGACGCGTATCCGGGGGCGGGCGGTGAACACCGGGGCGCTGATGTACCGGGCGATGCTGAACGACTTCTACGCCGGCGTGAAGGCCGGCGACCCGGGGGCCGTGGTGCTGAGCTCGGGCCTCGAGAGCTACGGCGACGCCCCCTTCACCGGGCTTCAGCGCACGCACCCGGTCACGTTCCTGGAGAACCTGCTGTGCCTGACGCCGGCGCTGCGGCGGGCGCCGTGCGCGGGTGGCGGGGCGCACTTTGATGTGCTGGCCTCCGACCCCTATGAGGCGTTTTCGCCGACGACGCCAGCGGTCTCACCGCTCGATGCCTCGGCGCCCGACCTCGGGCGGCTGACGCGCGTGGTGACGGCGGCGCTAGCCCGCCACACGCTTCTGCCGCATCGGCCAAAGCCGCTCTGGGTGACGGAGTTCGGCTACGAGTCAAACCCGCCCAACACGCTGCCCGGCACGCCGTCGATGGCCACCCAGGCGCGCTGGCTCGAGCAGTCGTTCTACATCTTCTGGCACGAGGGTGTGAGCGTGACGCTGTGGTATCTGATGCGCGACCAGGCGCCGCCGTACACGATCAACTACGCCTCGGGCGTCTACTTCTACGGGGGCAAACCGAAGCCATCCTTCACCGCCTACCACTTTCCGCTGGTGGTGATGCGCCAGGGCACCGCCGCGCAGGCCTGGGGGATCACGCCTGTTACCGGCCTTGTGAGGGTGCAGTTCAGAGACCACGGCTGGCGCACGGTCGCCAGCTTCCGCCGCCGCGCGGGCGCGGTGTTCGACTTCACCAGCAAGACGCTGAGGCGTGGGCAGTACCGCGCTCTGGCCGGCGGCCAGAAGAGCCTCGTCTGGACCTACTGATCCCGGCCGGCGACGACCTCGCGGGGCTCGACCTTTGCCGGCCTGGCAGGCCGAGCTCAGCGGTGGCAGCCGCTTGATGTGGCGCAGGGTGGCCGATTAGCCACCGCGCCCCGGCTCCGCTAGCCTGCGGCGCATGTTCTACGACAACGACGCTGACCTCCACCTGCTCGACGGCAAGACCGTCGCGATCATCGGCTACGGCTCTCAGGGCCACGCCCACGCCAACAACCTGAAGGACTCCGGCGTGGAGGTGGTGGTCGGGCTGCGCCCCGCCTCGGCGAGCGTCGCCAAGGCACAGGGCCACGGCCTGCGGGTCGTCGACCCGGCGGCCGCAGCCGCCGC
>JAJYHG010000260.1 GCA_021784895.1 Actinomycetes bacterium | reverse complement strand
GATCCGCACGCCGGTCCCAGCCGCCAGAGCGCGGGAGGAGCGCAGCGCGGGGAAGCTGACGGAGGCCATGATGCGCAGCCTACTGCGCCGACGCGGCAGGCTCAGCCGCCGCCAAGCCCGTAGGCGCGGTACAGGTAGTCGATCGGGTGCGCCGCGGGCAGGCCGCTGCCGTGGGTGATCTGCCAGCGGCAGGTCTCGCTGTCGCAGGCGACGGCGCCGGCACCCGAGGCGCCGGCCTGGGCGAACAGGTCGCGCCCGACCGCCATTGCGATCTCATACTTCTCGGCCTTGAGCCCGTAGGTGCCCGCGATCCCGCAGCAGCGGGCGGTCAGCTCGCAGACCTCCAGCTGCGGGATCAGCGCCAGCAGCGCGAGCGCCGGCTTGCCGATCCAGTGCCCCTGCTGCTGGCAGGGGGCGTGGTAGGCGACGCGCTCGGGAAGGGGCCTGAAGTCGGTGCGCAGCTCGCCGCGCTGGTGGAGCTCGAGCAGCAGCTCGCAGATGTCGTAGGTGCGCGCGGCGACACGGCGCAGCACCGGGTCGTCCTCGAGTGAGAGGATCTCACGCGCCTCGCGCTTGAGCATCAGGGTGCAGCTGCTGGCGTTGCCGACGATGACCGTCTGCGCGTCGCTGAGCTCGGGCTCAAGCGCCCGCGCGAGCCGGCGCACGGCCCGCCGGGCATCCTCGAACAGGCCGCTCGACTGCAGCGGCAGGCCGCAGCACCCCTGCTTGGGCACGACCACCTCAAAGCCGTTGTGCTCGAGTACCGCCACCACGCGCTCGCCCTCCCAGGGTTCGTAGTACTCGGTTCCGCAGCCGTGGAAGTAGACGATGCGGCGGCCGGTCCGCTGACCGGCCGCTCGACGGCGCTTCCAAAACCAGGTGGAGAACCGGCGCCCGGCGAAGCGGGGCGCGGGCGCGTCGCGATGCACGCCGAGCAGCCGTTGCGCCAGGATCCGCAGCGGCCGGGAGCGCAGCGTCCAGTTCGCGAGCGGCGCGACCGGCGTGCCAGCGCGGCCGAGCCAGGTCGGGCGGGTGATCAGCCGGTCGCGCAGCGGCACGCCGTCCCGGGCCTTCAGCGCCCGGCGCGCCTGGGCGTTCAGCTCCGCGACCTTCACCCCCTGCGGACAGACCTGCGAGCAGATCCCGCAGCCCGAGCAGTAGTCCACCGACCGATCGACGCTGACCTCGCCAGCCACGCGGAAGCGCTCGGCCTGCGGCCCCGCGTACTTGGGCCCCGGGAACAGCGGCGTGACCGCGGCGACCGGGCAGGCGGTCTCACAGATCGTGCACTTGACGCAGTGGTCAAGCGAAGCGCGCAGCGCCTCGAGCTCGGCCATCTCCCTCACGCCGCGACCCCTGCCCCCAGCTCGGCGGCGAGCACCGCGGCGGCGTGGTAGCCGCTGGCCAGCGCGATCCCCTCGCCCGAGCCCTCGCGCCACGGCACGGCGCCGGGCAGCGAGGCGCCTGCGACCACGACGTTTGAGGCGCCCAGCGCGCGCAGCCGCTCATCGACCGCGACGCCGACCCGCGCGAACGGCTGCTCGTCGAAGTAGCCGGGCGCAAAGCGCGGCTCTCCGGGGCCGGGCAGGCCTGCGAGCGGCAGGCCGAGCACTAGTTCGTGCGCCTGCCAGTGTGAGTCGAGCGCGATCGCGCCGGAATGCACGCCACCGCTCGCCAGGACAAAGGCGTCGGCTTCATAGCTCGTCGGCGAGCCGGCGGTGTCGGCCTGCACCGAGAGCACCCGGCCGCCGGCGCGTCCGCCGTCCCGCCGGTGGCCGACGACGCCCGCCCCGATCGCCACCGTCCCCCCGGCGGCTCGCAACGCCCCGGCGAGCAGCTCGAACAGGCGCATGCCCGGCACCGACGGCGGCAGCGCCGGGATCTCAAAGACGGCGCAGCCGAGGCGCTGCTCGCAGTCGCGCCACACGGCGTGGGGCTCGCGCAGGCCGAGGATCGCCGGCAGCCCGACCTGGTCGAAGCCCCCCACCAGCGGCGCCAGACGGGCGCAGAAACCGGCGCGCCACTGCGCGTCGTCGAGGCGGCGTGCCAGCCCCAGTGTGCCCGTGTCAGCGCGGTCGAGCTCGAGCGCGAGCGTAACGGGGTGCGCGTCGAGACCGGCCGCGCGCAGGTTCTCAGCGCACAGCCCAGCGTGGAAGTCGCGCAGCGCAGTGATGCCGGCGACCGCCACCCGGCGCAGCGCGTGCGCATCCCCGGCGGCGAAGCTCGCCGGCACCAGCGCCGAAGGTTTGAGCACGCCGAGTGCCGTGGGCAGCAGCAGGTTGCGCTCGATTCCCCCGACGTAGGTGTAGCCGGGCAGTACGCCGCTGGCTACGGTCGTGGCGAACCATTCGAGCGCGGCGCTCACGGCGCCTGAGCCGATCCGCGAGTAGGGGTGCTCGGGCTGGGCGGCGATCAGTCGCGAGAGGCCGTCGAGCGGGCGCTCGACGCGCTCGGGCGCGTAGCCGAGCACATCGATCGTGCCCGCGGCGAGATGGGTCGAGCCGAACCCCCTGGCGACCACGCAGACCCCGGCGCCCGCCTGCGCGAGCCGTGTCGCCGCGACCAGGCCGGCGGTGCCCGCGCCGATCACCACCACGTCGTAGCGCCGGCGCCTCACGCGGGGCCCCGGTCGGCGGCGGTGACGGCCGATGCCTGCCCGGTGGCCAGCGGGCCACCGGGCAGATGGCCAGCATCCAGCAGCCCTTGGAAGACCCACTCGTCAAAGCGGGCCTGGCGCAGCTGGTCGCCGTGGAGGATCGGCCACTGGCCCTTCCAGCGCTCCTGCAAGAAGGAAAGCAGCGCCCCGTTTGCCGCCGCCGCGCCGGCGGCT
>JAJYHG010000282.1 GCA_021784895.1 Actinomycetes bacterium | reverse complement strand
CCCCACGGTGTCGATCGGTCAGTACCGGCTCACGGTGAGCCGGCACGGCTATGCGCCGCAGAGCGAGCCGCTCACGGTGCAGTCCGGGTACTTCCCCGCGCCGCGGTTTCAGCTGCTGCGCCGCTCCGGGCTCACGCGCATCACCATCCGCGGCCACCGCCAGCCGATCGTCGCCTCGGTGACCCCGATCACGCTCGTCAGCCAGCAGGACATCGAGGCCACCCCCGGCGCGATCAACGCCAACAGCCTCGCCATGATCACCGACTACGTGCCGGGCGCCTACGAAGCCCACGACATGCTGCACATCCGCGGCGGTCACCAGACGAGCTGGCTGATCGACGGCATCGAGATCCCGAACACCAACATCGCGGAGAACCTCGGACCGGCGGTCGACCCGCAGGACATCCAGACGCTCGGCATCGAGCAGGGCGGCTACAATGCCAGCGAGGGAGATCGCACCTACGGGATCTTCAACGTCATCCCGAAGACCGGCTTCGGCCGCAAACGCCAGGCGGTGCTCGGGCTCACCGCCGGGAATTTCGGCCAGACCGATGATTACCTGAGCGTCGCCAGCCATTCGGGGCATTTCGCCTACTACGCGAGCCTCGAGGGCAACCGCAGCGCTCTCGGCCTGCAGACCCCCGAGGCGCAGGTGGTGCACGACCGCACGCACGGCTACGGCGTGTTCACCAACCTGCAGTACGTCCCGAGCGCGAACGACGAGCTGCGGTTCGTCGCGCAGCTGCGCCAGGACCAGTACCAGATCCCGAACTGCACCGCCGGCTCGCAGGCGATCCTCGACGACCCGCAGTGCGTCGGCCAGCTCGGCGATACGCAGAAGGAGCAGGACAACTACGCGCTGCTCTCCTGGGTGCACACCTTCAACCGCGACCTGGTGCTCACCAGCTCGCTGATGTATCACTTCGAGAGCGCGGCCTACGACGGTGGCGCGCGCGACTTCCCCTCGATCACCACCTTCCACCACAGCTCGCAGTACGAGGGCGGCGAGGAGAGTCTGCGCCTGCACTTCAGCCACAATCACCTGGACGTGGGCGTGTACGGCTTCGCGCAGCAGGATCACGCCGACTTCAACCTCGCCTTCAGCAACGGCGCGGCGCCGCTGAGTGAGCTCGAGAACCCGACCGGGGGACTGCTCGATGCCTGGGTGCAGGACACCTACGCGCTCTCGCACTGGGTGCACCTGTCGGCGGGCGTGCGCTACTCGCACTTCCGGGGCCTGGTCACCGAGAGCGCCACCGATCCGCGCTACGGCATGACCGTGCGCGTGCCGAAGCTCGACTGGGTGTTCAGCGCCTTCTACGGCAAGTACTACCAGGCGCCGCCGCTCGAGTCGCTGTCCGGCCCGCTGGTGAACTATGCCTCGGCGAACAACAGCCGCTTTCTGCCGCTGCGCGGGGAGCGCGACCGGGAACGGCAGTTCGGCGTGACCATTCCGCTCGCCGGCTGGACCGTTCACGCGGACTACTTCGTCACCCAGTCGCACAACTTCTTCGATCACAACCCGATCGGAGAGTCCAACATCTACCTGCCCATCACGGACCAGGGGGCGCTGATCCGCGGCCGCGAGCTGACGCTGCGCTCGCCGGCGTTCTGGCGCTACGGCCAGGTGCACCTCGCCTACTCCAACCAGACCGCGCAGTGCTTCGGGGCGATCAGCGGCGGGCTGGTGGTGCCCGGCACCGCCTGCGGGAATTACGTGGCGCTCGATCACGACCAGCGCAATACGCTCAGCGTCGGCTACAACCTCGATCTGCCGCGCGGGTATTTCCTCGGCACCAACCTCTCGGTCGATTCGGGCCTCGCGAACGGCCTCGGCATCCCGCCCACCTACCAGCCGAGCCACCTGCCGAGCTACGCGATCCTCGATCTCACCGTCGGGCGCAACTTCAGCCGCAACCTGCAGCTGTCGGTCACGGGCCTGAACCTCACCAACCGCCACCTGCTCACCGACAACAGCCTGACCTTCGGGGGCGTGCACTGGAACAATCCGCTGCAGGTCTACGCCGAGCTGCGCTACCGGTTCCATTATTGAGTGCCCGCTGCCGGCCGCCGGCCGCCCTGCGCTATACTGCCGCCGTCGGCGCGGGTCCGACGCCGGCCGGCGCAGCCGTGCGGCGCAGGATCCACCCGGCGGGGCAGCCGCTGGCTGCACCCGGTGGACAGTCGCGGCCCCGCGTGCCGCTTCGGGGAGGCTCGATGACTGCGGCGCTCTGGTGTGTGCTGACGGCCGCTTTCCTGCCGTACGTGGGCACGGTGCTCGCCAAGGCGGGCGGCCACATGCCCGCCGCCGCCAACCGCGACCCGCGCTCGTGGCTCGCGACGCTCGAGGGCTGGCCGAAGCGGGCGCACGCCTTCCAGCTCAACTCCTTCGAGGCGTTTGCGCCGTTCGCGGTCGCGGTGCTCGTGGCGCAGACGCTGCACGCCCCGCAGGGGCGCGTCGATGCGCTCGCGCTCGCCTTCATCGGGCTGCGCGTGGCGTATTTGATCTGTTATCTCACCGATCGCGCGACGCTGCGCTCGTGGCTGTGGCTCGGCGGACTCGCCTGCACGGTCGCGCTGTTCCTCGCGGGGGTGTGAGCGGCGCGCGCCGCGGCCGCGCTCAGCCGGCAGTGCCCCGGGTGATCAGATCGGCGGCCTTCTCGGCGATCATGATGACGGTCGCATTGGTGTTTCCGGACACGAGGCTCGGCATGACGGCGGCATCGCAGATGCGCAGTCCCGGGATGCCGCGCACCCGCAGATCCGGGCCGACCACGGCCTGCGCGTCGCTGCCCATGCGGCAGGACCCGGCCAGGTGATAGCCGGTGCCG
>JAJYHG010000172.1 GCA_021784895.1 Actinomycetes bacterium | reverse complement strand
CCGGTGAGACACCGGAGGAACTGATCTCCGAGGCGCTGCGGGCGGCCCGGCGATGACGCTGCTGCGTTCAGAAGCGCTCCCCGAGGACGACGTCGAGCGTTCGCTGCGGCCGCGGCGGCTCGAGGACTTCATCGGGCAGGAGACGCTCAAGGACCAGCTGGCAGTCTCGATCGCCGCCGCCCAGAGCCGCGAGGAGGCGCTCGACCACGTGTTGTTCGCCGGTCCGCCGGGGCTCGGCAAGACCTCGCTGGCGCAGATCGTCGCGGCCGAGCTGGGCGTGGCGTTCGTGCAGACCGCCGGGCCGGCGCTCGAGCGTAAGGGTGACGTGGCGGCGTTCCTGACCGCGCTCGAGCCCCGCGCGGTGTTCTTTGTCGATGAGATCCACCGCCTGCCGCGCGCGCTCGAGGAGACTTTCTACCCGGCGATGGAGGACCACTGCCTGCCGATCACCGTGGGGCAGGGGGCGGGAGCGCGGGTGGTGACGATCGACCTGCCGGCGTTCACGCTGATCGGCGCGACCACCCGCACCGGGCTGCTCAGCACCCCGCTGCGCGACCGCTTCGGCATCCAGCACCGGCTCGAGCACTACCAGCAGGTCGAGCTGGCGCGGATCGTGCGCCGCTCGGCGCGGTTGCTGGGGGTCGAGATCGAGGATGGGGGAGCGCTCGCCGTGGCTTCGCGCTCCCGCGGCACGCCGCGCGTGGCAAACCGGCTCCTGCGGCGCGTGCGCGATTATGCGGAGGTGCGTAGCGGCGGGGTGGTGACCGCCGCGGTCGCAGCAGCGGCGCTCGATCTGCTGGAAGTCGACCAGGCGGGGCTCGACCGGCTCGACCGCGAGATCCTGCGCACTATCTGTGCGAAGTTCGGCGGCGGGCCAGTGGGGCTCTCGACGCTGGCCGCCGCGGTCGGCGAGGAGCAGCACACACTGGAAGATGTGTACGAGCCCTACCTGCTGCAGCTCGGCCTGATCGAGCGGACCCCGCGCGGCCGTGCAGCGACGGCCCGCGCCTTTGCGCATCTCGGCATCGAGCCGCCGGCGGCCCAGCTCGGACTGCTGTGAGCACTGGTGACGGGCCTGTGCGCCCGACTGACTATCCTGGGCGCGACATGGCGCGCGAGCATTACTTCATCTGCCCGCACTGCGGCAACCGCTCGATGGGCACCGACCGCAACAACGGCTTCAGGCGCGAGGCGCGTGGCTGCGAGAAGTGCGGCTTCGCCTACCTGTTCGAGCTGCTCGACGACTACTACCCCGCGCCGGCGGCGGCGTTCTTTGCCTGTGATGCAGAGGGGCGGATCGTTGACTGTGGCCGCGGATCATTCGAGCTCACCGGTCTGCGCACCGAGGCTGCGATCGGCCAGCCGATCGCGGCGGTGCTCGGGCTCGCCTTCGAGGATGGTGTGGACCACGTCGCCACCGCGCTCGAGTGGGAGGTGCGCGTGAGCGGTAAGCCGGTTGTGGTCAACGCCGGGCCCGAGCGGGCGCATGCGGTCGCCGACATCTTCCCCGCCTACGATGACGACGAGGGTGGCGTGCTGGTTGTGCTGACGCCGTCAAACGGGCATTGACGCAGCCCTAACAGCTTTGCGGGCGAACCTCTTCTAGCATCAGTTCTCTGCGATGACCGACCGCCAACGCCACGGATTCGTTCTGCTGCTCGTGGCCGGGCTGATCGCCGCGTCCGTCGTCTTCATCGTGACGCGGCCAACCCGGCTCGGCCTCGACCTGAAGGGTGGCGTCGAGCTCACCTACAAGGCGACACCGACATCTCAGACCCCGGTGATCAACCCCGCTGCCATGAGCCGCGCGGTCGCCGTGCTCAACAACCGCGTCAACCAGCTGGGTGTGTCGCAGCCGCAGATCACCACCGAGGGCAAGAACCTGATTGACGTGCAGCTGCCGGACGTCACCAACGTGGCGCAGGCGGAGGCGCTGGTCGGTAAGACCTCGCAGCTGTTCTTCTACGACTGGGAGGGCAATGTACTTACGCCCGCCGGCCAGCCGGCGGCCAACGGGATCCTGAGCCAGAACGCCGCCGCGATCGCGCTGAGCCAGGGTGGTGGGACCGTCGCGCCCGGGGGCAACAGCAGCGCAGCGGGGGCGATGGGGTTCTACCAGGCGGTCAAGCTCGCCTCCAAGCAGCCCTTCTACGCGGATGCGAAGGCCACCTCCGGCTCGGGCAATCAATACTTCCTGTTCGGCGCGCCGGGCAGCGCGGCCTGCGCCGCCGCCGCGGCCGCGCAGGGCACCAAGGTGCACAAGGGTGTCCACTGCCTGATCGCCGGACCCCTGGGAGTGCCGGCCGAAACGCCGTCCGCCACGGCCGTCAAGGAGCTCGAGTCGGGCCTCACCCATGCCGAGGTGGTGGGCACCCAGGTGCTCGAGGTCAAGCAGGGCACGCAGGTGCTGCAGGCGCAGCCCGCCAGCTACTCGCACTGGCCCAGGTACGGCTCACCGAACGCCGGCTACTACGTGATCCGCGACCGTGTGGCGCTGACCGGCGATGAGATCTCAAACCCCCTGGCGAGCACCACTCAGACAGGCGCCCCTGACGTCACCTTCGGCTTCAAGGGCAAGGGAGCGAACGCCTTCCAGAACGTGACCGGCCAGATCGCGACGCGCGCGTCGCTCGACAGCCCGCCCGGCCAGGCGCTGAACCAGCACTTTGCAATCGCGCTCGACAACCAGCTCGTGAGCGTCCCGTCGATCGACTACAAGCAGTTCCCCGAGGGCATCCCGGCCTCCGGCGGCAGTGAGATCTTCGGCGGCTTCACCACCACCACCGCCGATCAGCTGGCCACGCAGCTGCGGCTCGGCGCGCTGCCGGTGAAG
>JAJYHG010000050.1 GCA_021784895.1 Actinomycetes bacterium | reverse complement strand
CAACACGGCGCTCGTGGTGGTGGCGCAGGTGCGTGTCGCCCGCGGCGTGCGCGCGCTCGCGCAGGCGCCCCGCGCGCTGGTCCAAGCCGCGGTTGCGATGACCGGCGCGGGCGGCGCCTTCCTGGCCGCACACTTCGTCGGCGCCGCAGCCGCCACCGTTCTGCTCTGCGCAGGCGCAGCGCTGATGACGGCGGCTGAGATGTTCGCCTCGGCCGCCAACTGGATCGTGACCTACGCCCTGGCCGATCCCGAGCACCGCGGCAAGTACCTGTCGGTCTACTCGCTGGGCGCGGGGCTCGGGAGGGCCGCGGGACCGTCGGTGACCGGCGGGCTGGCCAGCGCCGGGGCGCTGGCGCTGTGGCCGGTGATCGCCGCGCTCGTCGCCGCCGGCGCCCTGCCGACGGCCGCGATCGCCCGGTCGGCGCAGGATGCTGGCTCAGGCCGCGCAGCAGGAGAGCTTTGAGACGTCCCGGCCGAAGGTCTGGGCTGCGAGCTTGAGCCCTTCGGCCATCGTCAGGTATGGCGCCCAGCTCGAGGCCAGGTCGGTCACGGTCATGCCCGCCTTGATCGCCAGCACAGCGGTCTGGATCACCTCGCCGGCGGCGTCGGCGATGATGCTCGCGCCGAGCAGCCGCCCGGTGTCAGCTTCGGCCACGAGCTTGAACAGCCCGCTGGTGTCGCCGTTGACGAGCGCCCGCGGGATCGCCTCGAGCGGCAGGATCGTCGTTTGCACCTCGAAGCCCTGCGCGCGCGCCCGCTCTTCGGTGAGGCCGGCCAGCGCGATCTGCGGGCTGGTGAAGATGATCTGCGGCAGGTTTGCGAAGTCCAGGCGCTGATCGGCGCCGTCGAGCGCGTTCTGCGCGGCGGCGGCGCCGCCGGCGGCCGCGACATAGACAAACCGCGGCTGGCTGGTCACATCCCCGGCGCCGTAGATCGACGCGATGCTCGTGCGCTGGTGGGCGTCGACCAGGATCGCGCCGCTTGCGTCGGTCTCAACACCGACCGCCTCGAGGCCGAGGCGCTCGGTGTTCGGCTGGCGACCGGTCGCCACCAGGATCTCATCGACCCGCAGCTCCTGGACCTCGCCGCCAACCTCGATCTCGAGCACCTTCTCCCCATCCTCTGAGCGCACGCGCCGCGTGTGGGCGTGCTCGAGCACGCTGTGGCCCTGGTCTTCCAGCACCCGCCGGATCATCTCGGAGACCTCGGGCTCGGAGCGCGGGGTGAGCGCCCGACGGGAGATGAACGTCACGTGGGTGCCGAAGTTCCCGAACATCTGGCCGAGCTCGAGACCGACGGAGTTTGAGCCGATCACCGCCAGACGCGTTGGCGGCTCGAGCACCTCGAGCGCCGAGGTCGAGGTGAGGTAGCCGGCGGCTTGCAGGCCCTCGATCTCTGGGATCGCCGGCCGCGCGCCGGCGGCGATCAGGATCGCGCGGCCCGAGACCATCTGACCGTCCACCTCCACGGTGTGCGGGCCGGTCACCTGCGCGGTCCCGGCGCGCAGCTCGATGCCGTACTCGTCGATCAGATCGATGTACTTCTCCTGTCGCAGGCGCTCCACGAGCGCCGCCTTGACCGAGACCGCGTGGCGCAGAGCATCCGCGTCTGCGCCGTGCTGAAGCGAGGAGACCAGCAGGCTCTTTGAGGGGATGCAGCCGATGTTCACACAGGTCCCGCCGATCGTGCCCATCTCCACCATCAGCACGCTGTGGCCGAGGTCGCGGGCGCGGATCGCGCCGGCAAAGGCCCCGCCCCCGGAGCCGAGCACGATCAGGTCGTAGTCGTACTGGCCGCCATCTGATGAGGGGCCGTCGGCGTCTGCCGGCTCACGCACCCCCGCGACGCGGTAGTGGGTGCCGGCCAGCGCGCGGTTCATCTCCTCCTGGCTCGGTCCGCCCGCGGCGATCGTTCCGGCACCGGCGCGCCAGTCGATGTTCACCGCCTGCGCGCCCGCTCGCTCGAGCCCGTGGCGCACGTGCACGGCGCAATCCGCGCAGGTCATTCCCTCGATCACCAGCTCGACATCCGCCATCTGTCGTCCTCCTGCAGCTGTTGTTCATATGCGTAACTTCGTATACGATAGCCGCGATGTCAACCCAGACGGTTCCGAGCACCACACCAGCGAGTTCTCCCACGACCGCGACGCTGCTCGATGCGGCTCCGTTTCGCCTACCCCGCCAGCCCACCGAGCGCCAGCTGCTGGCCAAGTACTTCCGGGCGTTCGGCGACGCAACCAGGCTTCACATCCTCGAGCTGCTGGCCGACGGCGAGCTCTCCGTCAGTGAGATCGTCGCGCAGGTCAACTCGAGCCAGCCGCGCACCTCAGCGCACCTCGCTTGCCTGCGCTGGTGCGGGTTCGTGACCACACGCCGCGCGCACCGCACCGTGTACTACCGCCTCGCCGATGAGCGCGCGAGAGAGATGCTCGAGCTCGCCCGCGCGATGCTGTCAGGCAACGCCGAGCACGTCGCCGCCTGCCGCACCCTCGGCGGCTGCTGATCCACGTGTCTGCCAAGCTGTCCTGATGGCGAGTACCACCACCGAGCAGTACCCGGTATTTGACGGCCACAACGACGCGCTCACGCGCCCCGATCACGCGCGGCTGGCAGACGGCCGTGAGGGCGGGCACCTCGATCTGCCGCGGATGCGCGCAGGCGGCGTGCGCGGCGGGATCTTCGCGGTCTTCGTCGAGTCAAAGCGCGCGCCGCGGGAGCCGGTCGCGGACACACCGGGCGCCTTTTACGAGCCGCCGGCTGCCCGCGTGCCATACCCGCGCGCGGCCGCGGTGACCGCCGCGACAAGCGGCCGCCTGCTCGCGCTCGAGCGCCAGGGC
>JAJYHG010000018.1 GCA_021784895.1 Actinomycetes bacterium | reverse complement strand
TCTCCATGTAGGCGTGGGTGGGGCCGTTGGTGTAGATCGTGATCCACGTACCCCGGCCCGGGAGTCCGTACTGCATGAACTGCTCGGAATCGAGCGGCGTGGCCAGCAGCCCGCCGGCGTGGAGCACGAAGCTGACCGAGCCCGAGCAGTCATAGCCGGGCGAGATGAACGACGCGTGGCCGCCACCGTAGATGTAGGGGTCAAAGGCGATGCTGTTGGCCGCGTCCAGCATGGTCACGATCGCTGGCGGGGTGCCCGGGGCCGGCACCGCGATCCCGTCGATCAGGGTGGCGTGGAGCGCAGTGCTCGGCTGGGTGCCTGAGGTGCTATCCGAGCCGGTCGTGGTGCCCAGGCCGACGCCACCGGTCAGGCCGGAATCGCCGGCCGGCAGTGGCTGATCAGAGCTGGTGGCGGTCACCGCCACGCCGGCGGCCAGGTCCTCAGCCTGCAGCGCCGATTGGGCTATGTGCAGCTTGCGGCTCAGCAGGCGCTTGAGCTCACCGATCGTGTCTGGCCCGGCGACCCCGTCGACAGCCAGCCCGTAGTGGCGCTGGAACTGCTTCAGGCGCCGGAGCGTCTGCGCGTTGAAGCGGCCGCTGGCCGGGACCTTGAAGTTGAGCGCCGTGAGGTCGCGCTGGAGCACGGTCACGTCGGGTCCTGCCATCCCCAGCGCGAGCATGCGGCTGCCGAGCACCCGCGAGAGCAGCCCGCGGTCGCCACTGCGCCTGCGCTTGGGGCGGGAGCGCTTCGGCACAGCCGTGGAGACGGTGCTCGTCTGCGTTGTGCTCGCCGGTGTCGTGCCCGACGTGGTGGTGGTGGTCGTAGTCGTCGACCCGCCGAGGCCAGTCCCGCCAGAGCCTCCCGCGGCGGCAGCGGGGGCGGCGCCTAGCGCCATGCACAGGACGGTGGTTGCTGCGATCCGGCGCCACCCTCTCACAGCTCTGATGTACGACAAACCAACCCTTTCTCTTTCTCACGCCTACGGGGTTAGCTGTCGGGCTCGCGCTGAAAGAGGTCGCGCTACGCCACATTGGTTGTGGCGATTCGCCCCGAGAGCCGCTATTGCGGCTCAAACAACTGGTTCCCCCGCTCCCTCTCCGCCGTGACGGAAATGGATTCGGCTGGTTGTGCTGGCGGGCAGCATAACACGATCTCAACACGGATGTGACGCCTGCTGCCCCACGATCCGGCGGCGCACGCAAACGGGCCGCGCCCACACCCGCAAGCGGGCCGCTGAGCACCGGTGTGCTCAGCGGCCCGCGGTCAAATCCTGATCGCCCAGATCAGAGCTTCGTGACGTTGATCGCCTTCGGGCCCTTGGGTCCGGGCTCCTCTTCGTAGGAGACCTTGGCACCCTCGGAGAGCGAGCGGTAGCCGTCGGCGGCGATCGAGCTGTGGTGGACGAAGAGGTCGCGGCTGCCCTCATCGGGCGTGATGAAGCCGAAGCCCTTCTCGTCGCTGAACCACTTGACAGTTCCTGTCGGCATTGGAGAGTCCTCCTGTATCAGTGCTTCTACCGCGAGGACGTCTCTCCCGACCACCGGTGCCTGCACCTACTCTGTGTCGCCGCTGACGGCGACCTTACGGCGCGCACGCTAGCAGGCCGCGGCCGTCATTACGAGTCCTTAAGCCAGGAGTTACGAGTTCTTCACGACCATCTGCCTCAACACGGGGCGCCCACCCTCGCGCCTGCCTGACCATCACAATTGCGGCGTATGCGCTGGCTCGTAGATGGAATGAACCTGATCGGGACCCGGCCCGACCGCTGGTGGCGCGACCGCGACGCGGCCATGCTGGCGCTCGTCGATCAGCTCGAGCGCTGGGCCGCTGCCACTGGTGATGACGTCACGGTCGTGTTCGAGCGCAAGCCGTCACCGCCGATCTACTCCAGCGTGATCGAGGTCCGCCACGCCCCCCGCCCCAAGGCCAACGCCGCCGACGATGAGATCATGCGCCTGCTCGATGCAGACAGCCAGCCACACGCGGTTCGGGTCGTCACCTCAGACCGCGTGCTCGCCCAGCGCGCAGGCTCGAGCGGCGCGACCGTGGAGGGCTCGCTGGCGTTCCGGGCGCGCATCGAGTCCGCCTGAACGCGAAGCCGAGTCCGCCTGACGCCGCAGCCGGATGCCGAGGCTCTGCAGGCGCCCTAACCGGAAATTTGCCTGTGCTTGCGAGAATGCTGAGGGATGGCCAACCAGCAGGACAACGATCGCGGGCCCCGGCGGCCGCCTGGCAACTGGTTGCGCCCGGGCGGCCAGGCCGGCAACCGCCTCCAGCCTGGCCGCCAGCCTGGCACCCAGCAGGGAACCACCCGCGGCGCCCCGGGGCGCCGGCCAGCGCCGGCACCGGGCTGGGGTCCCGGTCAGCCGCCCGCGCCCCGTGGATCTGGCAGCAGCATGCGCTCGGGCAGGCCGAACGGCCCCGGCCCGCGCAACCAGTGGCTGGTGCTCGCCGCGATCTTCGGGGTGCTGCTCGCCGTGAACTTCGCGGTTACCTCGGCGGCACTCACGCCGCAGCGGGTACGGATCCCGTACTCGCCGACGTTCATCGCCCAGCTGCGCGCCCACAACGTCGCTTCGATCGACTCCACCTCGCTGGCGATCGACGGCACCTTCCGCAAGGCGCTTCGCTACCCCGCCGGCGACCTGGCTGTCGCGCCCACAACCGCATTCTCAACCCAGATCCCGGCGTTTGCCAACAACTCGGCGCTCCAGGGGCTGCTGGCCAAGGACGCCCCCATGATCGACGCTCAGAACCCCAACCAGGGACCGTCATTTGTGGAGAGCGTGCTGTTTGGATTCGGCCCCACGCTCCTGCTCGTGCTGCTGTTCGTCTTCATCATGCGGCGTGCCGCCTCGGCCGGCGGCGCCGGCGGGCTGATGTCGTTTGGGCGCTCGCGCGCGCGCCGGGTGGAGGCGATCGACCAGCCGGTGACCTTCGACGACGTGGCCGGGATCGACGAAGCCAAGGACGAGCTCTACGAGATTGTCGACTTCCTGCGCAGCCCCGACAAGTACCTGGCCCTGGGAGCGAAGATCCCGCGCGGGGTGCTGCTCAGCGGGCCGCCCGGCACCGGCAAGACGCTGCTGGCCCGGGCCGTAGCCGGCGAGGCGGGCGTGCCCTTCTTTCAGATGTCGGCCTCCGAGTTCGTGGAGATGATCGTCGGCGTCGGCGCCTCGCGCGTGCGTGACCTCTTTGCCCAGGCCAAGGAGGCAGCACCAGCGATCATCTTCGTCGACGAGCTCGACGCCGTCGGGCGCTCGCGCGCCTCGGGCGGACCCAACATCGGTGGCGGACACGACGAGCGCGAGCAGACGCTCAACCAGATCCTGACCGAGATGGATGGCTTTGACGCGCGCACGGGGGTGATCGTGCTCGGGGCGACCAACCGGCCCGAGATCCTCGACCAGGCGCTGCTGCGCCCCGGCCGCTTCGACCGCCGCGTGGTGGTGCAGCCGCCCGACCGGGTGGGCCGCGAGGCGATCCTGCGAGTGCACACGCGGTCGGTCCCGCTCAGCGAGGAGATCGACCTCGGCCAGATCGCCTCCACAACCCCCGGCATGGTCGGTGCCGACCTCGCCAACCTCGTCAACGAGAGTGCCCTGCTGGCCGCCAAGCGCAACCACCCCGCCGTAAATCAGCAAGACCTCAGCGACGCGCTCGAGCGGATCGTGCTCGGCGCCGCCCGCAGCGTCGTGATCAGCGACGAGGACCGGCGGCGGACCGCCTGCCACGAGGCGGGACACGCGGTGGTGGGGATGCTCACGCCGGGCGCTGACCCGGTGCGCAAGGTCTCGATCATCCCGCGCGGCCAGGCACTCGGCGTGACCTTCTCCGCCCCGGACGCCGACCGCTTCAACCTCGACCAGCGCCACCTGCTGGCGCAGATCAAGGTCGCGCTCGGCGGCCGCTGCGCCGAGGAGATCGTCTACGGCGACCTCACCACCGGTGCCGAGTCAGACATCCAGCACCTCACGCGAATCGCTCGCTTCATGGTCGGCCGCTGGGGGATGAGCAATGCCATCGGCCCCATCGCGGTGCTGCCCCAGGAAGGCACGAGCATGCTGCTGCCGGGCGTATCTGAGACGTCCGAGCGGACGCAGCAGCTGGTTGACGAAGAGGTGCACCGGATCGTCGATCAGGCCCACGCAGAGGTGCTCACGCTGCTGCGCGAGCACCGCACAGCGCTGGACGACCTCGTGACCGAGCTGCTCGCCAGCGAGACGCTGGACATGCAGGACGCCTACGCCGCGGCCGGCATCGCCGCGCCCGCGCCCGCACCCGCCTCAGAGGCACCCTCGCTCGCCGGCTGAGCCCTCAGTCGCCGAGGTGCGTCATCCGCGCCAGCGCCTCGTGGCAGGCGACCACGCGCTGCTTGACCGGGTCCGAGTCAGGCCGGTCGTGCACCAGGTCCCAGGTGCGGTCGGCGATCTCACGCGCGCTCTCCGGAGTGGCGAGCGCACACAGGCGCTCGACCAGCTGCAGCTCGAACTGTTCGATCTGGCTCGCAGGGTCGCCCGGCGGCATCTTGGGGAGTGGCTCAGCGATCGTCTCCCGCCACATCCCGGTGGCGACGAGCAGACGGTTGCGCATCTGGATCTGGTCCATCGAAGCCATGATCCTAGAGACGATCGCGGAAACGTGCCAGCCTGGAGCGCTCGCCGTTCACCCATCGCGCAGGCCGCCCGAGCGGAGCCCTAACCTCCGGGGGCGTGCTGTTTGTGAGCTGGAACGTCAACTCGCTGCGCGCACGCCTGCCGCGCGTGCTCGAGCTGCTCGCCGCCCACCAGCCCGACGTGGTTGCGCTGCAGGAGACCAAGTGCTCGGCTGACAACTTCCCGCACGAGGAGATCGAGCACAGCGGCTACACGGCGATCCACCACTCCGGCGGCCAGTGGGCCGGGGTCGCGCTTCTGGTGCGCGAGCCGCTGCAGGCGCAGGCACCGCTCACCCGCCTTCCCGGCGACCCGGTCCCGGCCGAGGCCCGCTGGTGCGAGGCGACCGTCGCAGGCACGCGCTTCGTCAGCGTCTACGTGCCCAACGGCCGCTCGCTGGAGAGCCCGGAGTACCGGCGCAAGCTCGCGTTCATGGCCGCCGCGGCCAAGCGGGCCGCGGCGATCCGTAGCGAAACCGGAGCCCGCGGCCTCGTGCTCGGCGGGGACTTCAACGTCGCTCCCGCCGACCTCGACCTACGCGACCACGCCGCTTACGTGGGTGCCACCCACGTCAGCGAGCCCGAGCGCCTGGCGCTCACAGAGCTGCTCGAACAGGGCTCGCTGGTCGACGCCTTCCGTCACCTGCACCCCGGAGAGGAGCAGTTCACCTGGTGGGATTACCGCGCGGGCAGCTTCCACAAGAACATCGGCATGCGCATCGACCTGGCGCTGGTCGGCTCAGAGCTCCAGGGCGGCCTGATGGCATGCGGCATCGACCGGGACTTCCGCAAGGGCTTCAAACCGTCCGATCATGCCCCACTGCTGGTGTGGCTGGGAGTGGGATAGCCTCCAGTCGTGGCCGACGCCTCGGAGCTGACCAAGCCCCACTCGGAGAACTTCCGCTCCGTGCTCGGCCGCCTGCCGACCGGCGTGGTGGTGATCACCGGCGGTGACCCGCAGCGCCCGAGCGGCCTGGTCGTGGGCTCGTTCATGTCGGTCTCGCTCGAGCCGCCGCTGGTCGCCGTGTGTGTCGCCAGGACGTCCACGAGCTGGCCGGCGATCGAGTCCGGAGGCAGCTTCTGCGCCAACGTCCTGGCCGAGGGCCAGCAGCAGCTGGCGCGCGCATTCGCCGTTTCCGGCGGCGACAAGTTCGCCGGCCTGTCCTTCACACCCGCGCCCGCCACCGGCTCACCGGTGCTGGCCGATGTCGCCGCCTGGATCGACTGCCGCATCTATCAGCACTACGAGGCCGGTGATCACTGGCTGGTGCTCGGCGAGGTGCTCGAGCTCTCCGGCCTGCGCGACGGCGGCGCGCTGGTGTTTTTGAGCGGCAGCTTTCACCCGCTGATCTCGTAGCGGGCTTCTTCGAAAACACTCATACGCGGCGACGATGATCTAAAGCGCGATGACACAGGTACTGGTGGTTGACGACGAGCCCGCGGTGAGGCGGGCGCTCGAGCGCGCGCTGCGGCTCGACAAGTACGAGGTGGAGCTCGCCCAGGACGGCGAGCAGGCGCTCGACCGCCTCGCCGAGCGGCCGGTCGACGCGGTGGTGCTGGACGTGACGATGCCCGGCGTCGATGGGCTCGAGGTCTGCCGGCGGATGCGGGCGGCCGGCGACCGGACACCAGTGCTGATGCTGACCGCGCGCGACGCGATCGACGACCGCGTCCTGGGACTCGACGTCGGCGCCGACGACTATCTGGTCAAGCCCTTCGCGCTGCGTGAGCTGCAGGCGCGACTGCGGGCGCTGCTGCGGCGCACCGGCGAGGACGGCGAGGGCGCCGAGACGCTGCGCTTCTCAGACCTGGTGCTCGACCCGGTGGCGCACCAGGTCTACCGCGGTGAGCGCCTGGTCGAACTCTCAAAGACCGAGTTCCTGCTGCTGGAGCTGTTCATGAAGCACCCGCGCCAGGTGCTGACGCGCTCGACGATCTTCGAGAACGTCTGGGGATATGACTTCGGGCCCACCTCGAACGCCCTGGGGGTCTACATCGGCTACCTGCGCCGCAAGACTGAAAGTGCCGGCGAGTCGCGGCTGCTGCACACCGTGCGCGGGATCGGCTACGTGCTGCGAGACTGAAGCACGCGCATGTCCCTGCAGCGGCGCATAGGCCTGCTGGCCGCGGTAACGGTTGCCGTCGCGGTGGCGCTGGCCGTGAGCGCCAGCTACTTCATCGTGCGCGGCAAGCTGATCGCGCAGCTCGACTCAGAGCTGATCGCCCAGGGGCAGCTGTTTGAGGCGCGCGGCCTGCCCATCCACAAGCACACCCGCCTGCCCAGCAACTCCGCCAACGGCGGCGCCAACGCGCCGTATATCGAGCTCGTCAACACGGCCGGGCGCACCTACTCGTTCCAGGGCGGCCTCTCCTGGCCGAGCACAGCCGCAAGCATCGCCGTAGCCAGGGGCACCCGAGGCGCCGTCCTGGCCACCGCCACCACCCGCAACGGCTTTGCGCTGCGTACCTACGCCGTGCACGCCGACGCCTACCCGGGCCTTGGCGCCCCGATCCCGGTCGCGGTCGAGTTCGCGCGCCCGCTGGGCCCGGTTCAGAGTGTGCTCTCGAGCCTGCGGCTGATCCTGGTGCTGCTGTTCTTCACGGTCGTCGGGCTCGCCGCGCTGCTCGCGCGCATGGCCACGCGCCGGGCCCTGCGCCCGCTGGCTGAGGTCACCGCGACCGCCCAGCTGATCGGTGAGACCGACGACCTCAGCCAGCGCATCGCTGTGCGCGAGGACGATGAGGTCGGCCTGCTGGCCTCCAGCTTCAACGAGATGCTCGTGCGCCTCGAGCACTCACGGGCGGCGCTCGATGCGTCCGTGAGCGCCCAGCGCCAGCTGGTCGCCGACGCCTCGCATGAGCTGCGCACGCCGGTCACCAGCCTGCGCACCAACATCGAGGTGCTGCTCTCCGGCGCCGAGCTCGACGGCGAGGACCGCGACCGTCTGCTGCGCGACGTGGTCGAGCAGAGCGAGGAACTCTCAAACCTCGTCTCCGACCTGATCGAGGTCGCCCGCGGCGACACGCCACCGGCCGACATGGTCGACGTGCAGCTCGACACGCTGGCCGAGGAGGCACTCGACCGTGCCCGCCGGAACACGCCCCAGGTCGAGTTCACCGAGCGCCTGGAGCCGGTCGTTGTGCGCGGCGACCCGGAGCGCCTGGCGCGCGCGCTCAACAACCTGCTCGACAACGCCGCGCTGCACGCCGGTCACGGCGGCCCGGTCGAGGTGACGGTCGACGGCACCGGGGTCACCGTCCGCGACCACGGTGACGGGATCTCAGAGGCAGACCTCCCCCACATCTTCGACCGCTTCTACCGCGGCGCCAGCTCACGCGCCCGCCAGGGAAGCGGCTTGGGGCTCGCGATCGTCAGCCAGGCAGCCGCGCAGCACGGCGGCAGCGTAACGGCTGCGAACGCCAGCGGCGGCGGGGCGGTGTTCAAGCTGATGCTGCCGACCGTCCCCAGCCGCCCGCTGCAGGCCGCGCGCGGAGGCCGGTGAACCGCGCTCAGGCCACGTCGTCGTGGAACTGGGCGAACTGCCGGTACAGGCCCGTGACGATGAACACCGTCTGCTCGGCGATGTCGACGGTGTTGTCGCCGATCCGCTCCAGGCAGCGCGCCACCAGCACCATGAACATGGCCCACTCGCGCACCTCGGGGTCGTCGCCGACATCCACCGCCCGCCGGAAGATGTCGCGGTTGAGGCGGTTGACCTCCTGGTCCTGGCGGACGAGGTCGCGTGCGAGCTCGAGGTGGCGCATGTGGAAGGCGTCGCGCACCTGCAGTATCTCCTGGCGCACGGCGATCCCCATCCGCTCGATCCACTCGAGGATCGTCTGGTCCTTGGGCGCCTCATAGCCCGAGAGCGGCACCAGCTTGGCCATGTTCGCGCACTGGTCGCCCATCCGCTCCACGCAGCGGATGCTGTGCAGCAGCGCCGAGGTCAGCCGCAGGTCGTCGAGGAACAGAGCCTGGCGCCCGAGCAGCGAGAGCACCCCCTGGTGCACCTCCACGTAGCGGCCGTCGATGCGATGGTCATCGGCGGCGACCATCGCCGCCAGCTCCACGTCCTGGTAGTTGATCGCCTCCAGCGCCCGGTCGAGCTGCGAGACCACGAGGTCCAGCCCGCCGAGCACCTGGTCCTCGAGGTGGCCCAGCTCCTCACGGAACCATGCCGGGTGCTGCGTGGTGCGGCCCGTGGCCGGGCGGTCGGTCTCTGCCATCGTCGTCTGCGCTCTCGCTCCCCAGGGTCATCATGCCACTGGCCGCCGCGGCTCGGCAGCGAGCCGGTAACCAAAGCCGAAATGTGTGTGGATAAACGACCACTCCGGCATCGCCGCCTCGAGCTTGACCCGCAGCTTGCGCACGTAGACGTCCACCGAGCGGTCCCCGGGGCGCAGCGGGTGATCCCAGACCAGCTCGCAGAGCTGCTCGCGCGAGACGATCCGGTCGGCACGGCTTGCGAGCGCGGTCAAGAGCAGCAGCTCACGCCGTGAGAGGTTGAGCGTGCGGCCGCCGGCCCGCGCAAGCTGCTCGGACGGCGCGACCTGCAGCGGCCCGACCTGCAGCGGCCCGACCGTGAGCAGCTCACTGCGTTCAGAGGTGCCACTCGGCATGGCCGAATGCTCACGCACCAGTCGCTGGTGACGGTTACCCCACCGTGAAGGCGCTGTGAATTGTCTGTGACCGAGGGCGCTCGAGCGCGGTCAGACCGCGACCCGGTCCCTGGGCGGGCTCACCGTGCGCTGAAGCGGTCCTGGCTCCTGCGACTGGCCCGGCTCGCGCGCCTGCTCCGGCTCGCGCTCCGCGCTTGACTCGCCGTCGTCGGGCTCCGCCTTGAGCCGGTAGCCCACGCCGAAGTGCGTGTGGATGTAGCTCCAGCCCGGTGAGGCCGCCCGCAACTTCTGGCGCAGCTTGCGCACGAACACGTCCACCGACCGGTCGCCGTGGGCCATCGCGTAGCCCCAGACGCGCTCGTAGATCTCTTCGCGGCGCAGCACACGGTCTGACTGCGAGAGCAGCTGCAGGATCTCGAACTCGCGCGCGGTGAGCTCGAGGCTCGCGCCGTGGGCGTAGGCCTGGTAGAGGTCGGGCCGGATCGTGATCTCAGCGATCGTGCTCGACTCAACCACCGCCGGCATCTCACTGCGGCGGTGGCGGCGGATCGCCGCCTCCACCACGCAGATCAGCTCCTCAGCGTGACACGGCTTTGTCATCCAGGCGTCAGCCCCGATGCGCAGTCCGCGCACACGCTGGGCCACCGACGACGGACCGGTGCAGACAATCACCGCAAGCCCCGGCAGACGGCCGCAGACGCGGTCCAGGTACTCCCAGCTCCCCGGGCCCAGCACGGCCAGGTCGACGACCAGCGCGGTGAGGCGCATACCCACCAGCGCGTCGACTGTGACCGCGCTCGACAGCGCGCGCATATCCCAGCCGAGCGCGTCGAGACGGTGAGCTAGAACCTGCGTGAACCCAGGGTCGCGGTCGATGACCGCGAGGCGCAACCGGTTGTTGGCGCGCTGAGCGGCGTGTGCCGCGGGGTTCCCCACCAGCGCTTCCATTGCTTGCGGCGACATGTGAGGAGCATAAATGGTGGCGCGGAGCGACAGCCGTCCCGAGCGCCGCTGGTCACAGGATCTTCACACGCATTTGCACGCAAACTGCAGCCCTACAGCCCGCCCGCAGCCGCGAGCCGGGCCTCTGAGCAAGCTCTTATAAGCAATCTGTAATGTCGCGGCCATGGCATCACGCAAAGAGCAGAAGGAACAGGCGCGCGCCACGCGCATCGCCAAGGAGCAGCAGGCAGCCGCCCAGGCGCAGCGAGCCCGCCGGCTGCAGGTGTCCGTGGCGGTCACGGCGCTCGCCGCGATTGTCGTGGCCGTAGCGATCGTACTGTCGAGCGGCGGCAGCTCGGGTCTCAAGCACGGCAGCGCCGCCAGCGCGGTCTACAAGACGGTCAACGCTGAGATTGGCGGGATCCCGCAGAGCGGCACGACGCTGGGGCGTCCGAGCGCAAAGGTGACGCTCAACTACTGGGGTGACCTGCAGTGCCCGATCTGCCGGGACTTCACCCTCGGCGTTGGCGGCGGCGGCCTGCCCGAGTTCATCGCCAAAGACGTCCGGGCCGGCATCGCCAAGGTCCACTACGAGTCGCTGTGCACCGCCACCTGCAACCCGGCCGACCCCACCGGCGGGATGGGTACCTTCAACGTCCAGCAGTCCGCCGCGTACTCGGCGGGCCGGCAGAACCTGGCCTGGTACTACATCGAGCTCTTCTACCGCCAGCAGGGCGCCGAGGACTCCGGTTATGCCACGCGCAAGTTCATCAACGGCATCGCCGAGCAGATACCGCGGCTTAATCTCGGCAAGTGGCAGGCGGGCGTGAGCAGTAAGGTGCTCGTCAGCCAGGTCGACTCGAGCCAGACGACGGGCATATCGACCTACAAGTTCAACGCCACGCCCTCGTTCACGATCAGCGGCCCCAAGGGCACAGCCTCGCTCGGCTCGGGCATCCTCACCTACAGCGAGCTGGCCGCCGCGGTAAAGGCGGTTTCGTGAGCACAGCGCCTGCCTCGGTGCTCACGGCTGCCGGCCGGGCCGGCAGCCGCCGCAGCGCTCTGATGACCGCGATCCTCGTGTTCACGACGATCGGTTGCCTCGACGCCGCGTATTTGACCTACGTCCACTACCAGGGCTTCGGCGCGCTCGTCTGCCTGGGCGCGCACAACGGGCACTCGAGCTGCGAAACGGTGCAGTCGTCGGTGTGGGCCGAGATCGACGGCGTGCCCGTCGCGCTGCTCGGGCTGATCGGCTACCTCGGCCTCTTCTCCTCTTACCTGGTGACGGAGCGCATCAACGGTGAGCTCGGTCGCGGCCTCGGCTTCTGCATCGCGCTGATCGGCTTCGGCTTCAGCGGCTATCTCACCTACCGTGAGCTCTTCTCGATCCACGCGATCTGCGAGTGGTGTGTGGGCAGCGCCGTCTGCATGACGGTGCTCGCGGTGCTCACCGGGATCCGCTTCCTGCGCGGCGAGCCCCCAGCGCTCGACCAGCCCGCCGCCTGAGGCCGCACCCCGGCCCGGTCACGCCGTCCGGCCCAGACGGGATCATCGTCTGCATGAGCTGGAGAACCACCCGCGCGGCCGCGGCCGCCGGCAGCGAGCCGCGTCAGGTGGCGGTGATCGACCTCGGCTCGAACTCCTGGCGCCTGGTGGTCTACAGCTACGCGAGCAGCGATCAGCACACCTGGTGGAAGCAGACCGACGAGCTCTACGAAGCCGTCCGGATCGGAGCCGGCCTGCAGGCCACCGGCGCGCTCGGCGAGCGCGCGATCGCCCGCGGCCTGGAGACGCTGGCCGTCTTTTCCAGGTTCTGCCACGCCAGCCGCCTGGCGGATGCCGACGTGCACGTCTTCGCGACCAGCGCGGTCCGCGACGCGACCAACCGCGAGCAGTTCCTCGAACGGGTGCGTGCGGCCACCGGATACCAGGTGGAGGTCCTCTCCCCCAGCGCCGAGGCGCACTACGGTTACGTCGCCGCCGTCAACAGCACCACGCTCACCGACGGTGTCGTCCTGGACATCGGCGGTGGCAGCATGCAGCTGACCCACGTCCAGGAGCGGCGCGAGCACGCCCACGCCTCGTTCCCTGTGGGCGCGGTGCGCATGACCGAATCGTTTCTGCCCGCGGCGGGCGCGGGCCGTGCGGCGCGCCGCAAGGATCTTCAACGGCTGCGCGGCCACGTAACGGCGGAGCTCAGCCGTGCCGGCTGGCTGCCGGGACGCGGCGGGCGGCTGATCGGCATGGGCGGCTCTGTGCGCAACCTCGCAGCGGCAGCGCAGCGGGCGCAGACCGGCGGCGGCCCCGGCGGCACTGACATCGGCATCCAGGGGGTGCTGATCGGCCGCGAGGCGCTCGACGCGCTGGTCGAGCGCCTCGCGGCCCTCCCGGTCGCCGAGCGGCGCACGATCCCGGGGATCAAGCCCGGGCGCGCCGACATCATCCTGGCGGCCGCGGTGACGCTGCAGACCGTCGTCGCAGTCGGCGGCTTTGCTGCGATCGAGGCGACCGAGGCCGGCGTGCGCGACGGCATCTTCCTGGCCCGCACGATCCTCAGCGAGCAGGAGCCACGCTTCGGCGATGTCCGCCGGGCGGCGGTGCGCAATCTCGCCGTGCAGTACGAGGCCGACCTGCCGCACAGCGAGCACGTAGCGCAGCTGGCGCTGCAGATGCACGCATCACTCGCGCGCGGTGGCCTGATCGTGGCACGCAACGGCGAGGCGGAGCTGTTGTGGGCCGCCGCGATGCTGCACGACGTCGGCATGACGATCTCCTACGGTGACCACCACAAGCACTCGCGCTATCTGATCGCGAGCGCCGAGCTGCCCGGATTCGACCCGCGGGAGCGGGCGCTGATCGCACAGATGACGCGCTACCACCGCAAAGGTGTCCCCAAGCTCGGCGAGTGGGCGCGGCTGGCGCAGCCGGGAGACGAGGAGATGCTCGAGCGTTGCGCGGTGATCCTGCGGCTGGCCGAGCACCTGGAGCGCGGCCGCGACCAGTCCGTCAGCGAGGTCCGGCTGGAAACCAACGGTGACGGCGTGGCCCTGCACCTGCGTGCCGAGGGTGACCTGATGCTGCCCCGCTGGAGCGTCGAGCGCTACGGTGACGGCGACGCCTTTGAACGCACGTTCGGAAGGCCGCTGGTGATCGGGTGAGCCGCACGCTCGGCCACCGCACTGCCGCGCACGCAAACATGTGGCGCGCAAGCGTCCGCGTCGTAGTCTTCTAACGCCATGCTGTGGTTGTTACGCCATGCCGATGCAGCTGACGGCCACCCGGACGAGGCTCGTCCGCTCACTCCTCGCGGGTTCGAGCAGGCGCGGCTGGCCGGGCTGGCGCTCGCCCAGCTGGGCGTGAAGCCACAGCTTTGCCTGTCGAGCCCCAAGCGCCGTGCTGCTGAGACAGCACGGACTGCGTGCGCGCCGCTCGGGGTGGAGGTCAGGCTCGACGCGGCCCTGGCAGCCTGCGCCTATGACCCCGAGCAACTCGCCGCCGGCCTGCACGATGTGCTC
>JAJYHG010000167.1 GCA_021784895.1 Actinomycetes bacterium | reverse complement strand
GCATGGTGATGCGTGCCGCTGAGGTCCGCGGCTACGACTTCACCCACCCGGACCGCTGGTGGCGTCCGCGCGAGCTCGTGGATTACGCGCGGCGGCTGCTGCAGGCGCTCCCGCTGCTGACCGTTCCGATCCTGGTTGGATCGCTGCGCGGCTGCCGGCAGATGGCGCTTGTGGCCGACTCGCGGGCGCTGGGCGTGACCAGCCGGCGCACCACCTACCGAGTCGTGGCGCTGAGCCGCGCTGACCGGGTTGCGCTGGTCTGCGGGGTGTTGCTGGTGGTCGGCACCGCGCTGGTGATCAGCCACGGCGGTGGGCGGTTTTGAGAGTGCTGCTGGCACCCGTGGCCCGCCAGTGGCCGGAAGGTGGTGCCCGCCGCTTTGACGCCGTGCTGTTTGACAACGGCGAGACGCTGTTTTACCGCTCCGACCCGGTCGCCTCGCTGATCGAGCTGGCGCGTTCCCGCGGGCTTGAGCTCACCGAGGAGCATGCCCGGCGCACGTGGGCCAAGGTTCGGCAGGAGAACGCGGGCGGGTTCGCGAACCGGCTGCGGCGCAACGCCTCGCGCGAGGCGCACCGCAGCTACTACGTGAGCCAGTACGGGCCACTCGCCGAGATCGCGCCCGGAATGCCCGAGCTGTTCTACGCGCACCATAAGACCAGCGTGCACACGATGCTCCCCTACCCCGACACCCGCCCGGTGCTGCTCGCGCTCAAGCGCAGCGGGATCCGGATCGGGATCGTCTCCAACACCGGCTGGGATATCAGCGAGGGCTACGCGCAGGCGGGGCTCGCGCACCTGGTGGACGCTTGGGTGCTCTCCTGGCAGCACGGCAGCGCGAAGCCCGACCCCGAGCTCTTCCTGCGCGCCTGTGATCGCCTCGGCGTGCCGCCACAGCGCGTGCTGATGGTGGGCAACGACGCGGAGGCCGATGGCGGCGCGGCCGCGGTGGGCGCCACCACGCTGATCCTCCCGCGCGTCGCGCCGGGTGAGTGCCGCGGTCTCGATGCGGTCGCCGACCTGGTCGGCGTCGCCTTCCTTCGCGAACATGACGGTGACCCGGATACATCGCGTCTCGCGCGTGTTGCCGGCGCCGCGCCCAAGCAACGGATACTCACGTGAGCGCCGCGGCGGCTTTCGGCACAGCACCCGACCGGGAGCTGCCGCTCGAGCCCGCCGCACTCAGCGGCCCGCTGGGCGCCTGGGTCAGCGAGGCCGGTGCCCACACCGAGGCCGATCCGGCGGCCCTGATGCTGAGCGCCCTGGTCGCGTTCGGCGTGGCCGCCGGCCCCGGTCGCTACATGATGGCCGCCAACCGGCCGCAGAACGCCCGCCTGTTCACGCTGCTTGTGGCCGAGAGTCCCAAGTCAAACCGCGGCCTCTCCTGGGCGCTCACGCGTGACCTGCTGGAGGTGATCGACCCGCACCTGGCGCGCCAGCGCGTGCTCACCGGCCTTGGCACCGGCCGGCCGCTGCTCGACGCGCTGACGCCGCGCCGTTCGGTGCTCTCAGACCCGCGGCTGTTGGTGTTCGAGCCCGGTATCACGCGCGCTCTGGCGATCGCGTCGCGACCAAGCTCGCCGCTGGCCTGGGTGTTGCGCAACGCCTGGGACGGGGCGCCGATCGAGCTCCCCGGCCAGGGGCGGCGGCTCGTGGCAGCTCAGCATCACGTGGGCTTGATCGGCCACGCGACGATCGACCAGCTGCGGCCACGGCTGAGCGGTGCCGACGCGTCCGCGAGCTTCGTGAACCGCTTCGTCTACGCGGTGATCCAGCGCCAGCGGATCCTGCCGGATGAGGGCAACGTCCCACCCGAGCTGAACCTCCGCCACGGCCGGGCGCTGGCGCAGGCGGCGGCCGCCGCCCGCAGCCCCGGGCAGATGCAGCGCACCCCGGCCGCCGAGCGGCTCTGGCGCGACGTCTACGAGCGGCTCGCCGAGGACGACCCGGACGGGCTGCTGGGCATCGCAGTCGCCCGCAGCGCCCGCCACGTGCTGCGCATGTCACTGATCTACGCGCTCGCTGAGCGCGCCTCGCAGGTCGGGCCCGCACACATCGACGCCGCGCTCGCGATGTGGCGCTACACGCGCGCGTCGGCCGTCAGGATCTTCGGTGATCAGCCCGGAGACGGTGTCAGCCGCCGGCTGCTGGCCGGCCTGCAGGCGGCCGGGCCGGCCGGCCTGACGCTGACCGAGCAGGCGGCGCTCTTTGGCCGCAACGTCCCCGCCGCCCGGATCGAGGAGGCCCGCCGGCGCCTGGAGCGGGCCGGGCTGGCGGCGAGCGCTCCCCAGCGCCGCGCGCCCGCCGGCCGCCTGGCTCAGGTCACCCGCGTCACCGAGGCCGGTGAGCTGCCCTGAGCGCGATGACCCCGGACTCGGCGCAGGTCGCCAGCGCGTAGTGCAGGTCGGACTCCGCGATGCCGCGGATCGAGGGGTGTGACATATCGACCTCGAACAACCGCTTACCAGCCTTGACGCCGAGGCTCGCGGCACCGTTGCGGGCAAGCTCGCCCCACAGGTCACCGGTCGTGGCCAGCAGGCCGTGGCGCGAGACGCTGAGGCGGCGGGCAATGCCCTCCAGCTCGCGGGTCTCCTCGAAGGGGTCGATGCGGACGTTTGAGTCCGAGCCGATCGCTATGCGTACCCCGGCGTCGCGGTAGCGGATGGCGGGGAAGAAGCCGTCGCCGAGGTTGGCCTCGGTGGTGGGGCAGGCGGCGACGATCGTCTGGGAGCGGGCGAGGCGATCCACGTCAGCGTCGCTGACGTGGATCGCATGCACGACCGTCGTGCGCGGCCCGAGGAAGCCGCTGCGCTCGAGCAGCTCGATCGGCGAGCAGCCGTGCTCGGCCAGGCACTGCTCGATCTCGCGCGGCTGCTCCTGGGCATGCACGTGGCGCACCAGGGCGTGCTGCTCGGCGTAGGCGGCGATCGCCTGAAGCCAGGACGCGGGCACCGCTCGCACCGAGTGCGCTGCGATCCCGACGTGAACCGATTCACGGCCGCTCGCCCACGCGCGCAGGGCATCGACCCGCGCTAGGAACGTCTCCACGTCGGGGTCGCAGAAGCGCCGCTGGCCCGGGTCGGGCGCGACGTCCGCGCCGCCAGCGAAGCCGTTGCGGTGGTAGGCGGCGGGCAGCAGCACAAGCTCGATCCCCACCTCGCTCGCCGCCTGCGCCACGGCGATCGCCATCGCGTTCGGGTCGTCGTAGGGGGTCCCGTCGGCCTGGTGGTGGACATAGTGAAACTCGCCGACGGTGCCGTAGCCAGCGGCCGCCATCTCGCGGTAGGAGGCCAGCGCAACCTCATGCATCGAGTCAGGGTCAAGCGCGGCCACCGTCTGGAACATCGCCTGGCGCCAGCTCCAGAAGTCATCGCCCGCTGCGCTCGCGCTGAGCCGCTCGGCGGCGCCGCGCATGTCGCGCTGGAAGGCGTGTGAGTGGACGTTGGCCATCGCCGGGATCAGCGGCCTGTTGTCGCTCACAGCCCCGCCTCCGCAAAGCGCCAGCGGTGGTCGTTGCGCACCCACATCGGCCGCCCGGCGATGAGCACCGCTGCGACCGGGTTGTGCCCGAAGCGGTAGGGAACGTGGCTCGCCGGGCAATCGAGCAGCAGCACGTCGGCGCGCCGGCCGACCGTGAGCGCACCCAGCTCGTGCGAGCGCCCGAGCACCCAGGCGGCGTTCAGCGTCAGCGCGAGCAGCGCCTCCTTCACCGTCCAGCCGTAACGGCGCACCGCCAGGCCGGCGATCAGCGGTAGCGAGACGATCGGGGAGGTGCCGGGGTTGAGGTCCGTGGCCAGGGCGCAGACCACGCCGGCGTCGGCCAGCTCACGAGCGGGCGGCGTGTGCTCTGAGCCGATGAACTCGGCGCCGGGGAGCAGCACGGCGGCGCAGTCAGCTCCGGCCAGCGCCGGAATGTCGTCGGCCGGCATGCAGGAGAGGTGGTCGACCGAGCGCGCCCCGGCCGCGACCGCGACCGGCACCGAGCCGTGGCTCTCGAGCTGCTCTACGTGCGCGCGCAGCGTCAGGCCGTGCGCGCGGGCCAGCCGGCCCATGCGCACCAGGTCGTCGTTTGAGAACGCGACCGACTCGACGAAGATGTCGAGCGTGTCGGCGGCCGTCTGCGCCCGGAGGGTGCCGAGCATCCCTTCAACCTCGTCCATCCAGTCCGAAGCGCTGTAGCCGTCGGGCACCGCGTGTGCGAGCAGCGCCGTGACCGTGCCCACCTGCGGAACGCTCGAGATCAGCTCCCCGGCGAGTCGCAGCGCCCGAAGCTCTCCGTCGGCCGAGAGCCCGTAGCCGCTCTTGCACTCAAAGGTGGTGGTGCCGTGACGGAGCATCTCGCCCGCCAGTGCCCGTGCCTGCTCGAGCACCCGCAGGTCGCTCGCGGCGGCCAACGCGCGGGCGCTCGCGCGAATCCCACCACCCGCGCGCGCGATCTCCTCATACGGCGCGCCGGCCACCTTGAGCGCGTACTCATCTGCCCGCCAGCCGGCGAACGGCAGGTGCGTGTGGCAGTCGACGAGGCCGGGCAGCAGCGTCAGGCCGCGGCAGTCGACGCGCGCGCACCCCGAGTCGGCCTGAAAGCCGGCGATCAGCCCGCCGTCGATCACCACATCGCCCGGCTCCAGCGTCAGCTCGCCGGCGCGGCTCTGTGCCAGCCGCTCGAGCGTCTCGGCGCCGGCGGGCAGGCGCAGGACCTCGCTGGCACCGGCCAGCGCGAGCGCCGTGCCGCTCGCGCCGCTCACTCGAGCCCCCCGATCACCTGCTCTGCCGCCGCCAGCGCCGCGCCGCTTTCAATCAGTCCCGCGACCCGCTCGAGCTCCGGCGCGGGGCTGCGGTCCGGCCCCGGCCGCGGGTCGATCAGCGCCGTCACCGCCGCGGTCGCCGGGGCGCTCGCAAGCGGCGCCCGCAGCTCCAGCGCCCGCGCTGAGCAGAGCAGCTCTACAGCCAGGATGCGGGTCAGGTTGTGCAGGCTGCGGCGCAGCTTGCGCGCCGCGCTCCAGCCCATCGAGACGTGGTCCTCCTGCATCCCGGAGGTGGGGATCGAGTCGACGCTCGCGGGCGCCGCCAGCCGCCGGTTCTCAGCCACCAGCGCCGCCGCGGTGTACTGGGCGATCATCAGCCCGGAGTCCAGGCCCGGACTCTGAGCGAGGAAGGCCGGCAGGCCCATCGAGCGGGTCACGTCGAGCAGCCGGTCGACGCGGCGCTCGGAGATCGCGCCGATCTCGGCCGCGGCGATCGCCAGGAAGTCGGCCGCGAAGCCGAGCGGGATGCCGTGGAAGTTGCCGTTCGATACCAGCCGCCCGTCGTCGAGCACGCTCGGGTTATCCACCGCCGAGGCGAGCTCTATCTCGGCAACGCCGCGGGCGTAGGCGAGCACGTCACGCGCCGCCCCCACCACCTGGGGCGCGCAGCGCATCGAGTAGGCGTCCTGGACACGGTCGTCGTTTTCGCGGTGGGAGGCGACGATCGCGGAGCCCGCCATCAGCCGCGTGAGATTGGCGGCGCTCGTCGCCTGCCCGGCGTGTGGGCGCAGTGCCTGCACGGCGGGGTCAAAGGCTGTGTCGGTGCCGAGCAGCGCCTCGACGCTCATCGCTGCCGCCACGTCCGCGGTCCGGCACAACAGCTCCAGATCGAGCAGCGCCAGTGCCAGCATCCCGAGCATCCCGTCGGTGCCGTTGATCAGGGATAGGCCCTCCTTCGGCCCGAGTGCGAGCGGCTCGAGCCCGGCCGCCGCCAGCGCCTGTGCCGCGGGCAGCGTACGACCGCCAGCGTCCGTTACTTCTCCCTGGCCAAGCAAGGCCAGGGAGAAGTGAGCCAGCGGCGCCAGATCGCCGCTCGCGCCCAGCGAGCCGTGCTCGGGGACCACCGGGGTGAGGCCGGCGTTGAGCAGCGCCAGGATCTGCTCGATCGTGCGCCGGTGCACGCCCGAGTGCCCGAGGGCGAGCGTGCGGGCGCGCAGCAGCATCATCGCGCGCACGACCTCGCGCTCGACCGGCGCGCCCATGCCGGCCGCGTGCGAGCGCACCAGCGAATGCTGAAGCGCCGTCCACTGCTCGCGCGGGATGCGGGTCGTCGACAGCGCCCCGAAGCCGGTCGAGACCCCGTAGACCGGGTTGCCAGACTCAGACAGGCTCTGGATCTGTGTGAAGGCGCGATCGATCCGCTCGAGCGCCCGCGGGTGGATCGCCACCGGCGCATCCTCGCGCGCGACGCGCGCGACATCCTGGGGCGTGAGCGTCTCGCCCCCGATCAAGACCGTCTCATCAGCCATCCCCGTCCACTCCCGTCTCCTCGTTTGCAAGCTCGGCGAGCACCTCGGTGAGCGCGCCGATGCCGGTCAGGCAATCCTCTACGCTCGCGAGCTCCCGCGGGGAATGGCTCGCGCCGTTGGCGCTGCGCACGAACAGCATCGCCGTCGGGATCGCGTCAGCCAGTGCGCCCGCGTCGTGACCTGCGCCGGTCGCCATCGGCACATCCGCGATCCCGTGGGCCGCGAGCACCGCCGCCACGCGCTCGCGCAGCCGCGGCGAGAAGCGCACCGCGTTGGTGAACGACTCGCGGCGGATCTCGAGCTCGACCCGGTTTGCCGCTGCGGCAGCCTGCGCAGCCGCGGTGGTCCGCTCGAGTACCGCCTCGATCGCCGCCTCCTGCTCGGCGCGGACGTCGAGCCACAGGGTCACCCGCTCGGGGATCGCGTTGGTGGCGCCCGGCGAGACCTCTAGCTTGCCGACAGTGGCCAGTGCGCCCAGCTCGACCGCCGCCTGGCGCGCCATGGTTATCGCGGCGGCTAGCGCCTGCATCGGATCGCGGCGCTCCTGGATCGGGGTGGTGCCGGCGTGGCCCGCCTCGCCGCGCAACTCAAAGCGCCAGCGCCCGTGCGGCAGGATCTGGGTACCGAGCGCGAGCGGCGCGTCAAGGCGCCCGAGCAGCGTGTCCTGCTCGATGTGGAGCTCCACCAGCGCGGCGATCTGCTCGAGCCGCTCCGGGTCGGCGCCCATGCCGTCTACGTCAAGACCAGCCCGCTCGAGCGCCGCCCGCAGCGTCACGCCGTCGCGGTCGCGGCGCCCGCTCACGCTCGCGAGCTCGAGCGCGCCGGTCAGCAGGCGGCTGCCGAAGGTCGGCGTGTCAAAGCGCCCGCCCTCCTCGTCGGCGAACGAGACCACCGCCAGCGGGCGGCGCGTGCCGCCACGGCGGGCGAGCAGCTCAACCGCCACGAACCCGGCAACCACCCCCAGCGCGCCATCGAAGCGCCCGCCCTCGCGCACGCTGTCTGAGTGGCTGCCGGTCACGATCGCCCCCGGGCCGGGCTCGCCCAGCCAGGCCCACTGGTTGCCGTTGCGGTCGCGCTCCGGCGCGAGCCCGAGCGCCCGGGCGGTACTTTCAAACCACTGCGCCGCGGCGGCAGCCTCCGTTGTCCAGGCAAGCCGCGTCGTCGACCCGTCGGCGGCCAGCCCGATCGCACTGAGCTCGCCGAACAGCTGCTCGAACCGGTCCTGCGCATAGGCCCGCTCGGCGGCGTTCATGCCGGAGTGAAGTAGTCGTGGGCGTCGGCCCAGGCGTCGAAGCGCTCGAGCCGCTCGCGCGTGCGCGCCGGCCGCGCGTCGGCGAGCACCTCGAGCAGGACCGTCACCAGCTGCAGCGGCGCCACGGCCGCGTCGAAAACCAGGTCCGAGCTGACCGGCGCCCACAGCGTGCTGGTCGCCAGGGCGGCGAGCGGGGAGAGCGGCGAGTCGGTGAGCAGCACCACCTCGATGTCACGCTCGCGCGCCGCTTCGAGCAGCTCGGCCAGTTCGCGCGGGTAGCGCGGCAGCGCGAGCGCCAGGAGCGCTGTCGCGCCGCCCGCGGCGGCGCGCTCGAGCCCGTCCAGCAGCTCGGTGCGCGAGCCCGTCAGCAGGCGCACATCCGGGTGGATCTTGGCGGCGAAGAACTCAAACTGCGCCGCCAGCGGCGCGGCGCTGCGGCTGCCGTGGACGGGCAGCACCGGTGTCTGGGCGAGCGCCTGCGCGGCGTGCTCGAGTGCGTCTGGGTCGGCCAGCTGGCGGCGCAGGACCGCCAGTGCGTCGATCGCGTGGCCCACGGCGTGCTGCAGCTTGTTCTCTGCATCAGCGGGCGCCCTGCTGGGCGCCCGCTCCTCCAGGACGAGCGCCCGGATCGCCCGCTGCAGGTCGCTGAAGCCGGCGTATCCGAGCGCCGTTGCCAGGCGTGTGACCGACGGCTGGCTGACGCCCACCTGCTCGGCCAGCTCGATGCTCGAGCAGAAGGCCGCCTGCGGGCCGCGCTGCACTATGTGCGCGGCGATCCGCCGCTGCACCGGCGTGAGGCGCGCTTGGGCGAAGAGGTCAGAGAGCTGCCCGGTTGTGGCGGTGGCTTGCTGCATGTACTGCTACATCCTAGTCAAAAGCTGTATCAAGCGCTACTGCTGTGCGGCTGGGCCCGGTGAGGGAGGGGTTTCCGTCCCTGGGGGACGGAAACCCCTCCCTCACCGAAGCGAACGCACCGGGCCGGCCTCGAGCAACAACCACATCAGCAAGTTCGCGCCCAAGGACACGAACAGCAGGCTGCGCGGGCCGCTGGTGGCGACCAGGGCGCCGACGAGGATGCTGCCCAAAGCGAAGCTGCCGTTGCCGAGCGACTGCTGTGCGCCTCTGACCCGGCCGAGCATGCCGACCTCGACGGTCTGCTGCTCGAAGGTCATCAGCCCGATGTTCAGCGGTGCGTTGCCGAGCGAGGTGATGACCACGCCGAGCACCAGGATGGTGAGCGACGGGGCGACGGCGATCATCAGCGCCCCGGTCGCCATCAGCGCGGCCCCGGCCCGCAGCGTGAGGTGCAGCGGCTGGCGCCTGGCCAGGGCGATGACGGCACCACCGGCGGCGATCTGGGCGATCCCGTTGGCCGTCGGCAGCGCTGCCAGCAGCTCAGGCCTGCGTTTGAGCGCCTCGGTGACGAAGAAGATCATGACCGTGTTGTTGATCCCGGCCGCGAGCGCAGCAAGGCCCGCCGAGCCCATCAGCAGGCCCAGCGCAGGTCGCGCGGCGATGTACCGCAGGCCGGCGATCACGCCGGCTGTGGACGTGCCACCGGACTCGCCACTACGTGGGACGCGGTCAACGGCCTCCGGCTCAGCGACCGGCGGCCGCGCCGCGACCCGCGCGAGGCGCAGCGGGATCGTGGCGGCGATCGCCCCGAGCGCGATGAAGCTCGCGGCATCGATCAGCAGCGCGGGCGCCACCCCCACGGTGGCGTAGAGCACCGCCGCTGCGGCCGGACCGAACAGGAATGCCACCTGCTCTGTGACCTCCCACTGCGCGTTCGCTGACTGCAGGCGCTCAGGCTCCACCAGAGACGGCAGCCAAGTCCGGGCGACGATCGTCTCGAGCGTGTCCAGCGCCGTGCCTACTGCCACCAGCGCTAAGGCCAACACCACGTTGCCGAGCACCACGGCGAGGATCAGCAGGCAGGTCACCATGCACTCGGCGCCCGCCGCCCGTGTCAGGATCCGCCGGCGCGAGTGCCGGTCCACCAGCGCGCCCGCGGCGACGCCGACCGCCACCGCAGGAAGGGCCTGAGCGAGCGTCAGCGCGGCGATCGCCGGCCCGGAGTGGCCCGTGTGGGCGTAGACCCACAGCGTGAGCGCGAAGATCCGGATCGCGTCGCCGATCCGCGAGAGTCCCGTCGCTCCGACCAGGCGCCGGAACGGTGCTACGCGGCTGCGCTCAGACATTGCCACCACCAAGCCTAGGCCAGCTGAGCGGTTCCCGTGTGGCGCCGCGCTTCAGAAAGCCTGCGCGGGTGGTGGCCACGGTCGCGGTCTGCGGGAGCATCAACTGGGACGAGATCTGGCTGCTCGAGCGCTCGCCCGGGCCCCACGAGAAGCTCGACGCGGAGGCCGTGCACGCGGGGCTTGGAGGGTCGGCCGCCAACACCGCCACCTGGCTCGCGCCGCTGGTGGACCGGGTGGAGCTGATCGGCGCCGTCGGCGCCGACACAGAGGGCCGCGCCTGCCTGTGCCGGCTCGGTCGCTCAGGCGTTGGCTGCGCGGGCGTGGAGGTTGTCGCGAGGCGGGCACCTCAAGAGCCTGCTGCTGGATCGCGGGCGCCGACAAGCGCATCGTCAGGCACCGTGAGCCAGCCCTGCGTCCCGAGCGGGCGTCGGCCGCCGCGCTCGCGGCCGTCGCGGGGGCCAGCCACCTGCACATCGGCTCGACAGTTGACGGCGCGGCGCTCGAGTGCGTACAGGCCGCCACCGCCCAGGGGCTCAGCGTGTCGGTCGAGCTGAGTGGCCGCCGGCTCGACGACGCGCGCCAACACGCAGACCGCGTGTCCCTGAACGCTGTGGAGCTCGCGGAGGTGTTCGGTGTGACGCTCCGGCGGGTCGACCGGGACGCCGTGCCGAGGGTCGCGCCCAAGCGGGGCGCGACCCTCGTGATCACAAGCGGAGCCGAGCCGGTCGTGTGCGCCGCTAGCGACAGCAGGGACGGCGATTAGCTCAGTCGAGGTAGGTCGTGAAGCTCTGCACCGGCGCGCGCTCCTTGACCTTCGCCGGTTGGCGCGCAGAACCCAGGTGCAGCAGTCCGACGAACCGCTCGCCGGCGCCGATGTCGCACGCATCCCGCCCGGCCTGCGTGCGCAGCACGCCGGGCGAGCGCCAGTAGCCCACCAGGCCGCGTCCGTGGGCGGCGAGCAGCACGATGTAGGCCGCGCAGGCGACGGCACAGAGGTCGTCCTCGTCCTGCACGGGGTCCTCGTCGCGGACCTGCGTGACGGCCACGAGCGTCGGCGCACGGTCGAGCTTACGCGCCGCGTCCGGACCGGCGGCCTCCTTCAGGGCCGCCAGCGAGCGTGGGCCGAGGACACGGAAGCGCCACGGGTTGGTGACGTGGTGGTTGGGCGCCCACCGGGCGAGCTCGAAGAGCTCGTCGAGCAGTTCGCGCGCGACCGGCTCGCTGCCAAAGACCTTGTGCGTGCGGCGGGTGTGGATCGCCTCCTCTAATTTCATGGCGGCCGAAACGTAGCGACCCCGCTGGGGCCGTGCTTGTTCGGTCCCCCGAAGTCAGCTGCGCGCAGCTCGCCGCCGCGGCGCTCCGCGGGCTGGACGTTTTGTGTGCCGCACCGTCCTGAGCGGGCGCGGCACTTGGCCGCCGCGTAGGAAATGCGGCCCGCGGCCCGCTGCGCCGGGCGCTGATGCTCTATAGAGTCGGCTATCGGTTAGATCTCGAGGCGAGCAGATTCGGAGGCAGCCAATGGCTCCACAGGCAGGTACCTACGCGCAGGGCTCAGCGCTTCTGCACTTCACGCGCAACGGCAACTTCGCCCCCGGCGGCAGTGAGCTGATGGTCGTCGAGCGGGGTGAGGGCGCCTACGTCTTCGACACCCACGGCAACCGCTATGTGGATGGGCTCTCGAGCCTCTTCTGCGCGCAGATCGGCTACTCCTACGGTGAGGAGATGGGTACGGTGGCGGCGGGTCAGCTCCAGCAGCTCGCCTTCAACACGATGTGGGGCACGGCGCACCCGCCGGCGCTTGAGCTGGCCGACCGCCTGGCCGGGCTCGCGCCCGAGGGCATCGATCGCGTGTTCTTCACCTCCGGCGGCTCGGAGGCGGTCGAGGCGGCCTGGAAGATCGCGCGTCACTACCACCTCGCCAACGGCGAGCCGCAGCGGCTCAAGGCGATCGCGCGCAACATCGCCTACCACGGCGTGACGCTCGGCGCGCTCTCGTTCACCGGCGTGCCGGGCTACAAGGAGCCCTTCGGTGAGCCGGCGATCTACACGCGGCACGTCTTCAACACCAACGCTTATCGCTCCGAGCTCGCGGGTGAGGCGCTCACCGCCAAGCTGCTCTCAGAGATCGAGGACGTGATCATCGAGGAGGGGCCCGACACGATCGCGGTGATCATCGCCGAGCCGGTGCAGAACGCGGGCGGCTGCCTGGTGCCGCCGCCAGGCTACTGGCAGGGGCTGCGGCGGATCGCCGACCGCTACGGGATCCTGCTGCACGCCGACGAGGTGATCACCGGCTTCGGCCGTCTGGGTGAGTACTTTGGCGTGACCCGTTACGACACCATCCCCGACCTGATCACGGTCGCCAAGGGCCTGACCTCGGCCTACGCCCCGATGGGTGCGGTGCTCGTCTCCGGCAAGGTGGCGGCGCCGCTTTATGAGGACAAGCGCACGCTGATGCACGGGATCACCTTCGGCGGGCACCCGCTCTGCGCGGCGATCGCGCTCAAGAACCTCGAGATCTTTGAGCGTGAGGGCGTGCTCGAGAACGTCCACGCGCGCGAGGACGGCCTGCGTGCCCGGCTCGAGCAGCTCAAGGAGGATCTCCCGATCGTCGGCGACGTCCGCGGGGCCGGTTTCTTCTGGGCGGTCGAGCTTGTCCGGGACGAGCACGGCGGGCGCTTTGACGCCGATGAGCGCGAGCGGCTGCTGCGCGGCTACATGCCCCCGGCGCTGTTCAAAGCCGGGCTGATCGCGCGCGCCGACGATCGCGGCGACTCGGTTCTGCAGATCGCGCCACCGCTGATCTCAGACGATCAGGTGCTGGACGATATCGTTGAGCGCATGCACACGGTGCTGGCTGGGGCGCAGCGGGAGTTCGCATTGGCGTGAGCGACGGCGCTCGTGGCGGTCGCGCCCGTCCGAGCGCCGCGGGAAGCTCGGCACACAGCCGCGGGGCCCTGCTCGAGCGTGCGCTCAGGCTCTCCTGGGCCTCGATCGGTTTCGGCCTCGCGGCGGGTGCTGTGTCGGTCGGGTCGGGGCTGGCCGACCACAGTCTCGGGGTGCTCGCGGCGGGCATGTCGGTGCTCGCCGATGTGACCGGCTCGGTCGTGCTGGTGTGGCGTTTCAGCAGCGAGCGTGCGAACCCCCATCGCGCCGAGCGGGTCGAGGAGCTTGCGGGCCTGGCGGTCGCTGCTGCCCTGGTCACCATCGCTGCGGTGCTGGCCTACGAATCGGTCAGCGCATTGCTGGCGGGCAGTCACCCCGGGTCGAGCGCGCTCACGGTCGTGGTTGCCGCCGTCTCAATCGTCGTCCTGGCTCCGCTTGCCTACCTCAAACGCCACACTGCCGAGCGGCTCTCGAGCCACGCGCTGCGGGGCGACAGCACGCTGAGCGCGATCGGGGCGGGCACGGCGGGCCTGGCCCTGGTCGGGCTGGCACTGTTTCACGCCTTTGGCTGGTGGTGGGCCGACCGTGTGGTGGCGCTCCTGATCGCGGCGGTGGCGTCGCTTGAGGCGCGCACGCTGCTGACGGCAGAGCACGCCGGGGACTGACCCGGCGTCTCGGTCCCGCCCAACCTGGATCTGCCAGAGTGTGGTTGGGCGGACGGGACGCCAGAGCGAGGGAGACGACGATGCCGCGCGCGGTCAGATTCGAGCGTTACGGAGGGGTCGAGGTGCTGGACGTGGTCGAGGTCGACACCCCCGAGCCCGGCCCGGGAGAGCTGCTCGTGCGCGTGCGCGCGGCCGGTATCAATCCCTTTGAGAGCAAGCTGCGCCGGGGGCTGTTTGACGCTCAGATCCGCCTGCACTTCCCGGCCGCGCAGGGCAACGATCTGGCCGGCGTGGTCGAGCGGGTGGGGGCCGGTGTGAGCGCGTTTGCCATCGGTGATGAGGTTCTTGGCACGAGCGTGCGACGCGGCAGCCAGGCCGAGCTTGCGCTGGCCTCAGAGACGAAATTGCTGCGCCGGCCGCCGGCGCTGCCCTGGGAGGTGGCGGGCGGGCTGTGGACCGTAGCCACCACGGCTGCCGCGGCGGTGGGCGCGGTCACGGTGGCGGCGGGCGATGTGGTGGTGGTCGCCGGAGCCTCAGGGGGCGTGGGCAGCCTCGCCGCCCAGCTCGCGCGCGAACGCGGGGCGGCGGTGGTCGGCGTGGCGAGCGAGCGCAGCCACGCGTGGCTGCGCTCGCACGGCATCACTCCCGTTGCGCACGGCGACGGGCTCAGGCAGCGCCTGGCAGCGGCGCTGGCGCAGGCTGCCGCGGATGGCCACCCGAGCGCGCTGATCGACACCGCCGGGCACGGCTACGTCGAGCTCGGCGTCGAGCTTGGCATCGACCCGCGGCGGGTCAACACGATCGTCGAGTCTGATGCCGCGCTGCGGCTCGGAGCCCGGGCGCAGGGGCAGCCGTCCGGCGCCGGCCCTGATGACGCCCGGGAGATCGTGGCGCTGCTGGCGGCGGGGAGGCTGGAGCTGCCGATCGCGGCCGTGTTCCCGCTTGCGCAGGTCCGCGACGCCTACGCGCTGCTCGATGGCGGCCACCCGCCGGGCAAGATCGTGCTCGTCCCTTGAGCGCAACCTTCGCGCCACGCTGGGGTTTGAGCTTGCAGCCGGGCGCTCCCGTTCGCGGCCGGCGGTTCGTGTTCGGCGGTCTGCACGCTTTGCTGCCGACTCGCGTCAATCCGGCTGCTAGAAACTACCCACCCTTGCCGTCCATGCGCTCAAGTTCGATTCGGCCACTGCGATTGCTCGCGCTGATCAGCGCGCTCAGCTCGTTCATGCTGCTGGCCGCCGCAGCCCACGCTGCGACCCATACGATCAGGTGGAACCGCTCGGTGCTGATCGACAACGCCAACCGTGGCGGCGGCCTGGTCTCGATCGGCTGCGCACCGACGGTGGCCACTAGCAAAGCGCTCTTGTGTGTCGCCGGTGACGTGCGTGGCGAGGTGTTCGTGTCCGTACATCCAGCCCGCTCGGCCGCGTTCTGGCACCGTGAGGTGATCGATTCCCCCCTTGCTATCACCGGCGTCTCGTGCCCGTCGATCACGCTCTGCGTGGCTGTGGACGCGCATGGCCAGGTGATGCACACAACGGCGCCGCTCGCCGGAGCCGGCTCGTGGAGCCACGCGCGTCGCATCGACACGGCCACGCAGGCGGGTGGGGGTTTCGCCGGCATCGCCGCGATCGCCTGCCCGACAACCACGCTCTGCGTGGCCGTCGACAACGCTCCCAACGGCCAGATCCTGGTGACCACCGACCCAACCGGCCCAGCCAGCGCCTGGACGCTCACGCCCCTCGGCAGCGGCGTCATGCTCGACTCGGTCAGCTGCGCTTCGGCTACGTTCTGCATGGTCGGCGGCACCGACGGCTACTACACCACCGATCCGACGGGCGGGGCCAGTGCCTGGAAGCCGGTGACCTCGCTCAGCTCGGGTGGCTCGGTGATCGCGTCGCTGGCCTGCACCACGGTCAAGCTGTGCGTCGGCGTCGGCTACGGGAACTCGGGCGCGGGTCTGGCCACCGGCTCATCCTCGCCCGGCACGACCACCTGGACTGACTCTGTGATCGGCAGCGACCCGCCTGACCCGGGCGCCGGCGTCATCGACAGCATCGCCTGCCCGGAGCGCAACTTCTGCGTGGCCGCCGACTCGGCTTCCAACGTGTACACGAGCACCACACCGGTGCGCGGACTCTGGAGCGTCGCCAGGCCGCTGAAGCCGCGCTCGCAGGCGACCGTGAGCCAGATCGCGTGCAACGCGACCATCTGCGTGGAGGTCGACAACCGGGGTACCGTCACCTACGGCATCGTCAAGACCGGCTCGGTCACGACCACGGCCACGACCACCGGCTGACGGCGCACGCTCGATAATCACGCTTCATGGGGGTGATGACGGAGGGCCGCGACTGGCTGGAGCGAACCAGTGAGCTCGCCGGCCGGATCGGCAACGAGGCCCACTACTTCCGTTGTTGCGTGCGCAGCGGCATGTTCGGTGTCGAGCCGCCGGGACGGATCGCGGCGGTCGTAAAGGCGCTGGCCGACTACGGCATGCTCGGCGGCGGCGTTAGTGTTGCCGCCATCCGTCACCCGCACCGCCTCGCGGTGATCGACGAGCGGGGAGGGGTCAGCTACCGCGAGCTGGATGCGCGCGTCAATGCGCTCGCCAACGCCTGGCGAGCGGCGGGGCTGGCGGCCGGTGACGGAGTCGGAATCATGGCCCGCAACCACCGCGGCCTGCTCGAGGCGCTCTTTGCCGGCGCCAAGTGTGGTGCCCGGATCGTGCTCATGAACACCGGCTTCTCAGGGCCGCAGCTAAGAGAGGTGGCGGTGCGCGAGGGCGTTGACCTGTTTGTCCACGACGAGGAGTTCGGGCCGCTCGCCGCCGGCCTCGAGCCGCGCCTGGGGCGCCTGCGGGCGTGGACCGAGCACGACGACGACGCGCAACACGACACGCTTCAGGCGCTGATCGCCTCAGCTTCGCCGGCTGCGCCCCCCAAGCCGGCGTGTGCACCGCGGCTGGTGCTCCTCACCAGCGGCACCACGGGCACACCAAAGGGAGCCGGCCGCGATGTGCCGCTGTCGCTCGCGCCGGTCGGCGGGCCGCTCAGCAAGGTGCCGTTTCGCTCTGGCGACGTCACGCAGATATCGGCGCCGCTCTTTCATGCGCTCGGGTTCACGCAGGGCCTGATCCAGATCGGCCTCGCCGCCACGCTCGTGCTCCAGCGCCGCTTCGCGGCGGCCGAAACGCTCGACAGCCTCGCCCGCAACCGCGTCACCACCTGGGTGACGGTCCCCGTGATGCTCCAGCGTCTGCTCGCGCTTGGCCCTGAGCACTTGCAGCAGCGTGACCTCTCGGCGTTGCGGATCGTCTATGCGAGCGGCTCACAGCTCGGCACGCAGCTTGCCCGCGAGACGCTCGCGCGCCTCGGCCCGGTGCTCTACAACCTCTACGGCTCGACCGAGATCGCCTACGCGACGATCGCCACCCCGGTCGACCTGCGGGCCGAACCCGCGTGCGTCGGGCGAGTCGTCCGCGGTGCTCGTGTCGAGATCCTCGACGAGCAGGGCAGGCGCCTGCCAGCCGGCGAGAGCGGCCGCATCTTCGTGGGGCACATGATCCGCTTCGAGGGCTACACCGGCGGTGGCGACAAGGAGCGCATCCACGGCCTCATCGCCTCCGGGGATGTGGGGCACTTCGACTCTGCCGGTCGGCTGTTCATCGACGGCCGTGACGATGACATGATCATCTCCGGTGGCGAGAACGTCTTTCCCCGGGAGGTAGAGGATCTGCTGCACCTGCACCCCGCGGTGCTGGAGGCCGCTGCCGTGGGGGTCGCCGACGAGCAGTTCGGTCAGTGCCTGCGTGCGTTCATCGTGCTGCGCGCAGGCAGGGAGCTGTCCGCGGACGACGTAAAGGTGTATGTGCGTGACAATCTCGCCCGCTACAAGGTCCCCCGTGAGGTCACTTTCCTCGACGAGCTGCCGCGCAACCCGACCGGTAAAGTGCTCAAGCGCGAGCTGGCCGCGTGCTGCGATGCCGCTTGAGATCGTCAACCGCAGCCGCGCCGACACCATCGTCTGCGCGCGTACAGAGGTGGCGTCAAACGTCTTCACGCGGATGCGCGGCCTGTGGGGCCGCGCATCGCTTGCGCCCGGCGACGGGATGCTGTTTCGCGGCGAGTCGTCGATTCACAGTGCCTTTATGCGCTTCCGGTTCGATGCAGTGTTCATGGACCGCGACTTCCGCGTGGTAGGTCTGGCGCAGGACATCCCGCCGTGGCGGGCGCGAGCCGTCAAGGGGGCGCGGAACATCCTCGAGCTGGCGGCGGGGGAGATCGCCCGCACCGGCGTCCGCGTCGGCGATCAGCTGGCCGAGGTTCACACGCGCGAGGGCGAGCATGGCCACGGTCCGGGAGACTGAGCGCGGGGCGCCGCCCCTTCAGGTCGTGCCGCGGCTCGAATTGAGCCGCCGGCGCAGCGGCCTGGAGAACCGCGGTGGCGGCCTCGCACACCGCGGCCTGGGGCCGTTGCGCGCGCCGGTTGCCTACGCGCTCGCCGGCGCGGTCGTGGCTATCGTCGCGGCTGCTGCCTTCCTGCTCGCCGGCCGCTCGCACCGCACGGCGGTAACCAGGCCGGCGCTGGCAGCCGCCACGGTGGGGGGTGCTGCCAGCGCTCCGCCGACCGCTGAAGCCCGCGTCGCGACGGCGCAGCCACCGGCCGGTGCTGGCCCCGCACCGGCGGTACGCGTCCTCAGCTTCGGTGATCTGGTCAGCTTGGCCGACGGCGCCAGCAGCTATCAGCCAGCCCCATATCTGGTGAGCGCCTACCGTGCGGCGGCGGCTGACTACCGGATCCCGTGGCGCCTGCTCGCCGCCGTCGAGTACATCAAGAACGGCTCTGGCCAGGCGCTCGCGGGCGCTTCGGCAGGGGCGGAGCAGGCCCTGGCCGCGCAGGTGAGCACCTCAGGCAGCGTCGCCGTCGACGCGCGCACGCTCGCCCAGGCCGCCTCCGCCGCCGCCGCCCCTAGCGCCGCGCTCCTGGACGAGGCTCAGGCGCTGGCCCATGCCGGAGCCGCGAACAGCCCCGGTGCGGCGGCAGCGACCGTGATGAGCGGCACCGGCGTCTCCAGCCAGGCGGTGCTGACGCTCGCGGCCGCAACCGACATGAAGGTCTCGTCCTCCTCCTCGCCCCAGGCACGGATCGCGGCGATGCTCGGCGAGGCCCGCCTGCTCAACGGCCTGCCTTACATCTGGGGTGGCGGGCACACCAATCCACCCTGGGTCGCCAGTGCCGGCTACGACTGCTCGGGGTTCGTCTCAGAGGTGCTGCACGCGGGCGGCTACCTGACCTCGCCAGAGACGACCCAGACCCTGCCCGGTGCGGCCGGTATCGCCAACGGCCCCGGCAAGTACGTGACCATCTACGACCGCACGATCGCGACGCTCAAGGTCTGGGTGAAGAAGAAGAAGATCGTCAGGCTCAGGCGGGCTGTGAACACGGCCGCGCGCGGCGTGCACGTGACCAACGGCAGGCACGCGACCGCGCCCGGCTCGATCTCGATCATGCTGCCACGCTGGGTCGGACAGTGGGAGACGCTCAAGCTCACCCGGCTCGTACCCAGCCAGGACACGACCAACAACGATGAGCACGTGATCATCGACATCCACGGGCAGTGGTGGGAGAGCGGCGGCTCGAGCGCCGACGGTGGCGCCAACATGGTCCACCGGATGGCTGCCCCGAGTCCCTCCTACCTGAAGAGCTTCAACCGCATCCTGCACCCGCAGGGCCTGTAGCCGCGTTAGCCTCAGGCGGCGTGAACACTCCCCAGCTGCACGCCGACGTGATCATCGTCGGCGCCGGCCTGGCCGGACTCGTTGCTACCGCTGAGCTGGCCGCTGCGGGCAAGAGCGTGCTGCTGCTCGAGCAGGAGCCCGAGGCCTCGCTCGGCGGCCAGGCGTTCTGGTCACTTGGCGGGCTGTTCCTGGTCGACTCACCTGAGCAGCGCCGCGCCCGGATCCGTGACTCGTTCGACCTCGCCTGGTCTGACTGGCTGGGTAGCGCCCAGTTCGACCGCCCCGAGGACGAGCACCCGCGCCGCTTCGCGCGCGCCTACGTCGAGTTTGCGACGACTGAGCAGCGCGACTGGCTGCGCTCGTTGGGGATACGCCTGCTGCCCAGTCCTGGCTGGGCGGAGCGCGGCGGCGGCGCCGCACTCGGGGCCGGCAACTCGGTGCCGCGCTTCCATTTGAGCTGGGGCACCGGTCCGGCGGTCGTCGAGCCATTTGAGCGCCGGGCGCGGGAGGCGGCGGCCCGCGGACTCGTGACGCTCGCCTTCCGCCACCGCGCCGATGAGCTCGTGGTCGAGCGCGGGACGGTCACGGGCGTGAGCGGCACGGTCCTCGCGCGCTCACTGGTGGGCCGGGGCCAGCCGAGCTCGCGCGAGGCCATCAGGCACTTTGAGGCCCGGGCCGGAGCCGTGTTGCTCGCAAGCGGCGGCATTGGCGGCAACCTCGAGCTGGTGCGCCGGTACTGGCCGGCCCGGCTTGGTCCGGCGCCTGCGGAGATGCTCTCGGGCGTCCCGGCGAGCACCGACGGACGCATGCTCCAAGCGGCCGAGCGCGTGGGATCAGCCTGGCTTGGGCGCGACCGCATGTGGCACTACCCCGAGGGCGTGCGCAACTGGAAGCCGGTCTGGGAGAACCACGGGATCCGCATCCTGCCCGGGCCCTCGGCGATCTGGCTCGACGCCACCGGCCGGCGTCTGCCCGCGCCGCTCTTCCCCGGCTTTGACACCGTGGGCACGCTGGCCGCGATCGGCGCCAGCGGTCAGCCGCACACATGGTTCGTGCTCAACCGGAGGATCGCCGCGCGTGAGCTCGCGCTCTCGGGCTCAGAGCAGAACCCAGACATCACGGGCAAGGACCTAGAGGCGACGCTGCGCTCGCGGCTGTTGCCGGAAGTGCCTGCGCCGATGCAGGCGTTTCTGGATTACGGCGAGGACTTTGTCGTGGCCGGGAGTGTGCGGGAGCTGGTAGCAGCGATGAACAGGCTGACCGACGAGCCGCTGCTCGACCGCGAACTGGTCGAACGTCAGATACTTGCGCGCGACCGTGACGTTGAAAGCGGCCTGGGCAAGGACCTGCAGCTGATGGCGATCCGCGCGGCCCGCCGCTATCTGCCCGACCGCCTGAGCCGTGTGGCCGCGCCGCACCGCATCCTCGACCCCGCCGCTGGGCCGCTGATCGCGGTGCGCCTGCGCGTGCTCACCCGCAAGACGCTCGGCGGCCTGGCCACCGACCTGGAGGCGCGAGTCCTCGGCCCCGACGGGCAGCAGCTGGCCGGTCTCTGGGCGGCCGGTGAGGTGGCAGGCTTCGGCGGCGGCGGGATGCACGGTTACAGCGCGCTCGAGGGCACGTTCCTGGGCGGCTGCCTGTTCGGCGGCCGACAGGCGGCCCGCAGCATTGCGGCCCGGCTCTGAAGCCCGGCTCTGAAGCCCGGCTCTGAAGCCCGGCTCAGACGCCCGGCTCAGACGCCCGGCTCGCTCCCATCCACATGGCTCAGCGACCCCCGGCGGCTGCGGGCGCAACCACACGCTGAGCCCGCAGTCACTAACGTCCGGGCCAGCATGAAGATCATCTACACCTATACCGACGAGGCGCCGGCGCTCGCCACCGGGTCGCTGCTACCGATCCTGAAAGCGTTCGCCGCCGCCGCCGGCGTCGAGGTCGAGACCCGTGACATCTCCCTGGCCGGACGCATACTGGCTCAGTTTCCAGACCTGCTGAGTGCCGCTCAGCTCGCCCCCGACTCGCTCAGCGAGCTCGGCGCGCTGGCCCAGACCCCTGAGGCAAACATCATCAAGCTGCCAAACGTCAGCGCCTCACTGCCGCAGCTCAAGGCGGCCATCGCCGAGCTGCAGGCACATGGCTACCCGATCCCCGACTACCCGGACGCGCCCGCCTCGGACGCCGAGCGCGACACACGGGCGCGCTATGACCGCGTCAAGGGCAGCGCGGTGAACCCGGTGCTGCGCCAGGGTAACTCTGACCGCCGGGCACCGGCGCCGGTGAAGGAGTACGCGCGCAAGCATCCGCACACCATGGGCGCCTGGTCCTCAGGCTCCCGCTCACACGTGGCGAGCATGACCAGCGGTGACTTCCGCGACACCGAGCTGTCGGTGACGATCCCCGCCGACACGAGCATCCGCATCGAGCACGTCGCCACCGACGGGACGGTGACGGTTCTGCGGCCGGACTTTCCCGTGCTGGCCGGCGAGGTCGTGGATGGCGCGGTCATGCGCGTCGCCGCGCTGCGCGCCTTCCTCACCGAGCAGGTCTCCGACGCACTGGCAACCGGGCTGCTCTATTCCGTACACCTCAAGGCGACGATGATGAAGGTTTCAGACCCGATCATCTTCGGGCACGCGGTGACGACCTTCTTCCCGGAGCTGGCCGACACGCCCGGCTTTGACCCCAACGACGGACTCGGGGCGCTCCCCGCGGGAACCGAGATCCCCTACGCCGGCAAGCCCGCACTCGCGATGGTGGACTCCGACCGCGGCATCACCAACCTGCACGTCCCCAGCGACGTGATCATCGACGCCTCGATGCCCGCTGCGATCCGCGCCTCGGGGCAGATGTGGAACGCGCAGGGGCGCCAGCAGGACACTAAGTTCGTGATCCCCGACCACAGCTACGCGGCGCTCTACGCGGAGACGATCGAGGACTGCAAGCGCCACGGTGCCTTTGACCCGGCCACGATGGGCACCACCCCCAACGTCGGCCTGATGGCCCAGGCCGCCGAGGAGTACGGCTCCCACGATAAGACCTTTGAGATCGAGCAGCCGGGCGTGGTCCGGATCGTCGACGCGGCCGCCACGACGCTGATCGAGCACGAGGTGGCCGCGGGCGACATCTGGCGTGCCTGCCAGGCCAAGGACGCGCCGATCCGCGACTGGGTCGCCCTGGCGGTCGCGCGGGCCCGCGCGACCGGTGCGCCGGCCGTGTTCTGGCTGGACGAGACCCGGGCGCACGACGCCGAACTGCTCAAGAAGGTCCGGCCGGAGCTCGCTAGGCTCGGCACCGAGGGACTCCAGATCGAGGTCATGCCGGTGGCAGAGGCGACCCGTTACACGCTGGCTCGGGCCCGTGCTGGCCAGGACACGATCTCCGTCACCGGCAACGTCCTGCGCGACTATCTCACTGACCTCTTCCCGATTCTCGAGCTGGGCACCAGCGCGAAGATGCTCTCGGTCGTGCCGCTGATGGGCGGCGGTGGCATGTTTGAGACCGGCGCCGGCGGCTCCGCCCCCAAGCACGTCCAGCAGTTTCTGCGCGAGAACCACCTGCGCTGGGACTCGCTCGGCGAGTTCCTCGCGCTCGCCGTCTCCTTCGAGCTGGTGGCCGACAGGGACGCGAACCCCCGCGCCCGGATCCTGGCCACCACGCTCGACCGTGCCACCGGCCGGGTCCTGCTCGAGCGCCGCTCGCCGCAGCGACGGGTCGGTGAGCTCGACAACCGTGGCAGCCACTTCTACCTGTCGCTCTACTGGGCCCAGGAGCTGGCCGGCCAGCGCGAGGACAGTGCCCTGGCTGAGCGCTTCGCGCCGCTGGCCCGGCGTCTCGAGGCCGACGAGGCCAAGATCCTCAGCGAGCTGGCTGCGGTGCAGGGCCAGCCGGTCGACATCGGCGGCTACTACCACCCGGACCTGGAGCTGGTGGCTGCGGCGATGAGGCCCTCGCAGACCTTCAACGCGGCCATAGCTTCGTTGTGATGCGTACTGCGGGGCCGTCGGCCCGCTGGCCGAACGGCCCCGACCGGGCGCTCTCTCAGGCCGGCTGGATCAGCCGCCAGATCTGATCGAGCAACGCCTCGCGCGACGGCAGCCGCTCCTCGCCCGCGAGGTGCATCTGCTGCCGCACCGCCCGGGCGAAGCTCATATCGATCACCAGCAGTGCAACCGCGTCGGGGTCGAATCCGGGCGCGAGCACGCCGGCCTCTTGCTGAGCGCGCAGGTATGAGCCCAGGATTGCGACCCCCTTGTGGGGGCCGAGGTCCTTGAGTTCGACATACCGGGCGACGGCCTCCTTGAGCTCGGGGTCGGACTGGGCGGCGTGCATGATCGGCAGCACCTCGTCGAAGAACTGTTCCAATGACGCCGTCGCGCGCTCGAGCACGTCCAGCGGGCCATTTGGGCCCCCGGCCTGCTCGCCCATCACCAGCAGCGGCTTCATGCCGGATTCGAAGATCGCCGCCAGCAGCCCGGCGCGGTCGTGGAAGTGGTAGTAGACGCTCGCGTCGGAGACGCCGGCCCGGGCCGCGACCTCGCGGCTGGTGAGGTTCGCGATTCCCTGCTCGCGCAGGACTACCAGCGCGGCCTCGAGGATCGCCTCGCGCCCGCCGGTGGGCGGTCGCCCCCTGCGTCTGGAATGCTGCTCGGTGGTGGTCATCGCCTCCGGGGGTTCAGACTAGCTGCTTACGCCGGCGACCCTCGCGTGCCGCGGCGAGGCCGTCCTGATAATCTGAGCGCCGACTCAGTTAAACGAAGCCAGAACCGGAGCGCAACCATGGACCGCAAGTGGTGGACACTGATCGCCGTCTGCACGGGCGTCTTCATGCTGCTCTTGGACATCACGATCGTCAACGTCGCGCTGCCGCAGATCGAGCGGGCCTTCAAGGCGAGCCTCGCCGACCTGCAGTGGGTGATCGACGCCTACGCGCTCACGCTGGCGGCGCTGTTGCTCACTGCCGGCTCGATCGCCGATCTCGCCGGCCGGCGGCTCGTGTTCGCGGTTGGAATCGTGATCTTCACACTGGGCTCAGCGCTCTGCGGGCTGGCGCCCAGCTCGCTCTTCCTCTCGCTCTCACGCGCCCTCCAGGGCATCGGTGGAGCGATCATGTTCGCCACCTCGCTGGCGCTGCTCGCGCAGGCCTTCGAGCCGCGCGAGCGTGGGGTGGCCTTTGCCGCCTTTGGCGCCGTTACCGGCATTGCGGTCGCCATCGGCCCGGTGCTCGGGGGGGCGATCACCAGCGGCCTCAGCTGGCGCTGGATCTTCTTCGTCAACGTCCCGATCGGCATCGTGGCGCTCACGATCACGCGGTTGCGTGTCGAGGAGTCACGGCTGCCCGGCGCGCCTCGTCCGGACGCGGCCGGCTTCATCACCTTCAGCCTGGCGCTGACGGGACTGGTATTCGGCTTGATCCGCAGCCAGGCCGCGGGCTGGGGCTCGTTCGAGGTGGTCGGATCGTTCGCGGCGGCGGCGGCGCTGCTGGCGGCCTTCATCGCCACCGAGCTGCGCGTGTCCCAGCCGATGTTCGACTTGCGGCTGTTGCGCGTGCCGACCTTCAACGGGGGTCTGATGGCCGCTTGGGCCCTGTCCGCATCGATCTTCTCGCTGATCACCTACCTGGTGATCTATTTTCAGGATCTGCTCGGCTACTCCGCCGTGGCCGCGGGTGTGCGCTTCCTGCCGATGACGGGCGCGACATTCCTCGTTGCCGGCATCGCGGGGAGGCTGACGACCAAGGTTCAGATCCGCTACCTGATCGGTGGCGGCTTCGCCCTGGTCACCGCGGGCCTCCTGCTGATGCGCGGCCTGACGGCCGCTGACAGCTGGACTCATTTTCTGCCCGGCTTCATCGTGGCCGGGGTCGGGACGGGGCTGGTCAACGTGCCGCTCGCCTCGACCGCGGTCGGCGTCGTGTCGGCGCAGCGGGCCGGTATGGCATCTGGCATCAACTCGACGCTGCGCCAGGTTGGGATCGCGACCGGCGTCGCCAGCCTCGGTGCGATCCTCACGAGCATGGTCCGCTCGCAGATCGTCTCCCAGCTCGCACATACGCCGCTGGCAGCGCACGCGCACGCGCTCGCAACCACGATCAGCAATGGCGGCATCAGCGCGGCACTGGACGGAGTCCCGCACCGGTCCCAGATCCTGATCGCCGCCGCCGCCAGGGCCAGTTATGTGGACGCGCTGAACACGATCCTGCTCGTGGCCGCGGGCGTCACTCTGGCTGGCATGGTCGCCGCACTCGTGGCGATCCGCCAGCGGGACTTCCACCACGTCCGCGACCAGGCTGCGGACGATCTCGTCGCGGTGGCGGCAGGCGCCTGAGCGCAGCGCTGCCCGCGCGCGCCTGCAGCCGGGCTGCTATGATGCTTGCCAGCAAGCAAGTATCGGATGGGCTCGGGTGGTTACATGACACAGTCAGCGGCGGTGAAACGGGCAGCGGCGGCAGGTGCCGCGTCCAGTGGCACGGACACCGCGCAGCGGCTGCGCATCGCCCTCGGCCACCTCTCACTGGCGCTGCGGCCGACCGCGGCGGGCAGCGCCGCAGACCTCACACCGACGCGCGCCGCGGTGCTGCTCAACGCGGTCCGCAACGGCCGCGTCCGCCTTGCCGACGTGGCCCAGCAGGAGGGCCTCAACCCCACGCTGCTTTCGCGGACGGTGGCCAACCTCGCACAGGATGGGCTGCTCACGCGCAGCCATGACGACGGCGACCGACGCGTGGGCTGGATCGAGGCAACTCCCGCCGGCCAGCGTCTGGCGCGGCATATCCGCGCCCAGCGCACGCAGGCGGTGCAGAGCGCGCTAGACGAGCTGGCGCCGGCCGCGCAGGCGCAGCTGGAGGCGGCGCTACCGGCGCTCGAGGAACTCGCGGAGCGCATGAACCCATGCCGCACGCAGGCCGCCAATCGGGACGAGGCGGACCGGTGAGCCCGATCAGGCGTTACTCCGCGACCACCTTCGCGGCGCTGTCGGTTCCCAACTACCGGCTCTACCTCTACGGCCAGTCGGTGTCGCTGGTCGGCACCTGGATGCAGATGGCGGCGCAGGCGTGGCTCGTCCTGACGCTCACGCACTCAGCTACCACGCTCGGCCTGATCGTCGCCCTGCAGACCCTGCCCGTCCTGTTGCTGGCCCCCTACGGCGGGCTGGTTGCCGACCGCGTCGACAAGCGCAAGGCGACGATCGTCGCCCAGAGCCTGATGGGCCTGCAGGCGCTGGCCCTGGGGCTGCTGACCGTCACCCACTCGGTGCATGTCTGGGAGGTCGGGGCGCTGGCCGTGGTGCTCGGGGTCAACAACGCCTTTGAGGGTCCCGCCCGCCAGTCCTTCATGCTCGAGCTGGTCGGCGGCGAGCACCTGCGCAACGCCGTCAGCCTCAACTCGACGATGGTCAACGTCGCGCGCGTGGTCGGTCCCGGCATCGGCGGCCTGATGATCGCCGCCTTTGGCAGCGGCTGGTGCTTTCTGCTCAACGCGGTCAGCTTCATCGCCGTGATCAGCTCGCTGCTGCGGATGGACCCAAGCCAGCTGGAGCCGGTCACTCCGACCCCGCGAGCGAAGGGCCAGCTGCGCGATGGCCTGCGCTACGTGCGCAGCGTGCCCCGGCTGGCGGTCCCGCTCGCAATGATGGCGATCGTCGGCTGCCTGACCTATGAGTTCCAGGTCTCGCTGCCGTACATGGCCCAGCACGGCCTGCACGCGGGCTCGGCCGCCTACGGCTTCATGACCGCCTCGATGGGGCTCGGCGCGGTCATCTCCGGCCTGGTGGTGGCCAGCCGCGGCCGGACCGGGATCAGGGCGCTGGTCGCGTCCTGCCTCGCCTTTGGCGCGGCGATGGTCCTGGCCACGGTCGCCCCCACGCTGATCTTCGAGCTGCTCGCGCTGGTGTTGGTCGGCGCCGCGAGCATCTCGTTCATGTCGCAGGCCAACGCGACCATCCAGCTCAGCGCGGCGCCGGAGATGCGGGGGCGCGTGATGTCGCTGTGGTTCGTCGCCTTCCAGGGCTCGACCCCGGTCGGCGGCCCGATCGTGGGCGCGGTGATGGGCGCCTACGGCGCCCGCGTGGGGCTCGGCCTGGGCGCGGCCGCGTGCTTTGCGGCGGCGCTCGCGGGTGCGCTCGCCGTGCGCCGGATCCGCGACCGGGCGCGCACCGAACTCACTGGCGAGGCGTTGCTGCGCAGCGAGGATACAGTCGCCGCGTAGTGCCCAGCTGCTCCGCGGGCTCCGGCAAAACGAGACTCAGGCCGCGACCGTCGGTGTCTTGACCGCGACGATCCGCCAGGGCTGCGCGTCATCGCCGCTCAGTGCCAGCGTCCAGCGCTCGGTGAAGCCCACCGGCCGCGCCGCGCTCCCCGCCAGCACCTTCGTGGTGTCGCGATCCTCGATGTAGCGCCGCCCGCGCAGGTCCACGTCGACGGTCATCGTCGGCGGATCGGCGTCGGCGGCGAGCGCCACGATGCGGATCCGCATCACCTGTGGGCCGCGGACCACCAGGCGGCTTGAGCCGCTCGGATCGCCGGGGTGAAGCAGCTCGCTGACCGCTCCCGGCGTAGCCAGCGTCCGCAGCTGCGCGTCCGAGCCGTCCACCGCCTCCGCCCAGGCGTCAACCGCGCGCCGCGCGGCCACCTCAAGGACATCCGGGGCAAAGCGCCCGTCGGCGAGGCTCAAGTCCATCGCGGCGGCGTGCGCGTCGCCCGAGAACTGCACCGCCGCCAGCTCGGCCACCTTCACCCCTGCCGGGGCGGCTTCCGCGACCGCGCCCTCCACCAGCGCCTGGTCGCGCAGCTCCTGCTCATCTGCCCAGTGCGTCTGCACGATCCGGTCCTTAAGCGCGTGCTCGCCCTCGGCGCCCGACTCAATCGACGCGAGCACCCAGTGCTCGCCGCGGCGCTCGAGCGTCCAGTACTCGCGCATGCGCACCGACTCGGTGACCGCGCCCTCCCGCCTGATGTGGCGTCCGCTGCGGTCGATCACATAGTCACGCAGCTTCGCCTCGATCCGCACCACCACGCGGTCAACGTCCTGCTCGCCGCGCTCGCGCCGCACCAGGCCGACGTAGTGCACCGTGGGCTCGCCGACCGGCTCCACCTGGTTACGCCAGCCCTTACGCTCGAAGTCATCGAGGCGCCGCTCCCATTCGACCAGCAGCTCGGGCTTGATCAGCCCGCGCAGGGCGATGCGGTCATCGCGCGACCAGGCCTGCTGGATGTCCAAGAACAGCCGTGCGGCCGCCTCGCGCACCGCCGCCGGCCCGAAGATCGGGTTCTCATCCTCGGCCTCCGCGGCCGCCAGCTCGACCCGGCGCTCGCGCCGTCGGCTCTCGCGCCGGTGGGCGCGGCCCTGGCGCTGGTGGGCGCCCCAGTAGGCCATGAAGCCGGGCATGCCGCGGGTTGTGATCCACCAGAAGGCGGCCGCCACCGCCAGCACGATCAAAAACAGCCCGTGGGTGGCGATCGTCAGCTCGATGATCACGCGGAAGACCAGGAACAGGACAAAGGCGTTCGCGCCACCGCCTCCGCCACCGCCACCGCCACCGCTGAAGCCGGCTGAGCCGCCGCCGGCGGAGGCCAGTGCGCTCGGCGCCGCCACCAGCAGCACCGCGGCCGCGAGTAGGAGCGAGATCAGGAGCCTGCGCGGAGGTCGCCACTTCATCGCTCGTTCACCCTCTCAGCTCGCGGCCGCCGCCAGCAGCGGGCCGACGCCCGCTTGCGCCTGTGGCACGTGCTGGTCGGCGTGGTAGCTCGAGCGCACGAGTGGTCCCGCCGCGACGTGCTCGAACCCGAGCCGGTAGGCCTCTGCCGCCAGTGCCCGGAACTCATCCGGGTGCCAGTAGCGGACCACCGGCAGGTGCTGCTCGGTCGGTCTCAGGTACTGGCCGACGGTCAGCACCTGAACGTGGTTCTCCCGCAGCGTGCCGATCGCCTCGACCATCTCCTCGAAGGATTCCCCCAGCCCGACCATCAGGCCCGACTTGGTAACCACCGCCTCGCCCCCCATCTCCTTGGCGTTACGCAGCACGCGGTTTGAGCGCTCCCAGGTCGAGCCGCGCCGGGCGACCGTGTAGAGCCGCGGCACCACCTCGACGTTGTGGTTGAAGACGTCGGGCCGCTCGGCGATCACCTTCGCCAGCGGCATTTCCTGGCCGCGGAAGTCGGGTGTGAGGACCTCGATCCTGGTCTGGGGCGACTGGCGGCGGATCTGGCGGATCACGCCGACGAAGGCGTGGGCGCCGTAGTCGTACATGTCGTCGCGGTCGACGCTCGTGATCACCGCGTGGCGCAGCCCCATGCGCGCCACCGACCGCCCCACCCGCGCGGGCTCGAGCGGGTCGTTCCAGGTCGGCCTGCCGCTGCGCACGTTGCAGAATCCGCACCGTCGCGTGCAGGTGTCGCCGAGGATCATGAAGGTGGCGGTGCCGCGTTGCCAGCACTCGCCGATGTTCGGGCAGGCCGCCTCCTGGCAGACGGTGTTGAGGTTCTCCGCGCTGATCAGTGACTGCAGCTGGCGGTAGCGCGGCCCGCCGGGCGCGGGCACCTTGAACCAGGGCGGTTTGCGGCCCCGGTGCGGCTCGACTTCAGGCCCGAGCACGGTCAGAACGTCCGCGATCCCGCCGGGGTTTGAGCGTGATCGCGTGGCACTCATGGACTACAAGGGTACCGACGTGGTGGCCGCGCCGAGCGCCTCCCGGCTCACCGGCCGGGCTTCGAGCCCGAGCGCGCCGGCGAGCGAAGCAGCGGCGAGCTCGCCGCAGGCGGGGACCGAGATCGCGTGGCCCTCCGACTCGACCGAGGTCATCTGCACATCCGGCAGGCCGCAGGCGACGATCCAGCCAAACGGCTCCAGGGCGCGGCGCTCGACGTTGAGCGCAAAGCCGTGGGTGGTGACCCCGCGCGCGACGTGGACGCCGATCGAGGCGATCTTGCGGTCCTGTACCCAGACGCCGGTGTAGTCGGGGCCCTCGGCGTCGCGGGCGCGGGCTTTGATGCCGGCCTGCGCGAGCGTGGCGATCAGCGTGCGCTCGAGCAGGCGCACGTAGGCGACCACGTCATCGACCGCCACGATCGGGTAGCCGACGAGCTGACCGGGGCCGTGGTAGGTGACCTTGCCACCGCGGCGGGTCTCGATGATCTCGATCCCGCGGGCCGCGTAGAACGCCTCGCCCATGGTGAGCTCCCCGGGCTGTGAGCGGCGCCCGCGGGTGTACACCGGCGGGTTGTGCTCCAGCAACAGCAGCGTGTCGGGGATGTGACCGTGCTGGCGGGCCTCGCGCAGGCGCTCCTGCAGCGCGAGCGCGTCGCGGTAGGCGGCCTGGCCAAGCTCACAGACCCACAGCTCGGGCATGCCGCTGATCGTATAGCGCCGGACTGCGTGGGCCAAAGGCACACCCGGGTGTGCCTTTGGCCCCTCTGGTCGGCGCAAGCGCGTGCCTGACCCCGCTGCCGGGTCGTAGGATGCGTCGATGAGTCTCACCCGCATCCGCTGGCGCCTGCGCGGCGCCTGGCTGTGGCCTTCGTTTGTGGTCCTGAGCCTGATCGACGCGGCAATCATCCACGCGCTGCCCCCGGCCGGCGACAGCGCCACCTGGGTCGCGGGCTGGCTGGCCGGGTTCGTGGCGAACCTGATCGCGGTCGCGTTCCTTGGCCGCCTCGGCGGGCGCATCGTGCGGCGGCTGCGCCGCGACATGCCGGTGGTGGTGGCGCGCGACTACGCCGGCGCCGTGATGACGCTCGCGATCACCGCTGCGCTCCTGGCGGCCGGCCTCAGCCACCACCAGACTGTGAGGGCCGACCGTGCCGCGCTGCAGGACGCGACCGCGCGCGCCGAGGCGTTCATCGGCGCCCACGCACCCGCCGCCTTCCAGCGCAACCTGCGCACGCTCGACACCTACCCCCTGCAGATCCCGGTGCTGTACCGCGTCTGTGCGACCGGCAGCGCGGCCGCTCGCTACTACTGTGTGGTCGTAGACCGCAGCAAGCCCTTTGGCGCGAGCGTGCGCTACGCCGGCTCGGAGCCCAACTGGGTGCTTGGCCAGGGCGGCTACTGATATGGCGCAGTCCCCGCGGGCGCATAGACTCGCGCGCGTGACCTACGTGGCCCTGATCACCGGCGCTTCGAGCGGGATCGGCGAGGCGCTCGCCCGCCGGCTGGCGCGCGAGCCCGGTGTGGCGCTGATCCTGGTGGCCCGGCGCGAGGATCGTCTGGCGGCGATCGCGGCAGAGCTCGGCTGCCCGGTCAGCTGGGTCGCTGCCGACCTCACCAACGCGGACGCGCCCGCGCGCGTGCTGGCGGCCGCCGAGCGCGAACATGGCGTGCTGCATCTGCTCGTCAACAACGCCGGCGCGCGCTGGGCGGCGCCCTTTGCCGACGGCGGCTACGCCAATGTCGCCCAGCACATGGAGGTCAACTTCTCCGCGCCGGTGCGCCTGGTGGAGGCGCTCTTGCCGCTCATGCGGCGCACCGCCGCCGGTGGTCCGCTGACCGCCGGCAGCGCCGAAGGTGGCCAGCGGCCCACCTTCGGCGGACGGCCGCTCCAGGCCCCGGTCGCGATCGTCAACGTCACGAGCACGGCGGCGCGGATCTCGCGCCGCGGGACCGGGGGCTACAGCGCCGCCAAGGCGGCGCTGGCGGCGTGGAGCGACTCGCTGGCGCTCGAGCAGGCGCCGTACGGGGTGCATGTCGCCAACGTGCTGCCTGGGTTCATCGCGACCGAGGGCTTCCCGCAGAAGGAGCTGCGCGAGCGGCCTTGGACGCGCTGGGCGGTCTCCGGGCCGCAGATCGTGGCCGAAGCGGTGATCGATGCGGGGCCGGGCGGTGCGGCCGAGCGCTACGTGCCGCGCTACTACTGGCTCGCGCCGCTGTTGCGGCTGCTGGCGCCGGCGCTGATCCGCCGCGGCGCAGCGAGCAGCGTGGTCAGCACCGCGACTCGCGACCGTTAGCGCGCTGCGCGCACAGCGGTGTCGGTCCCGCCGAGGGAGGGGTTTCCGCCCCCCAGGGGCGGAAACCCCTCCCTCGGCGGGACGCCAGCGTCCACCGACCTCTATCGTGAGGCCGCGATGAGCACCTTTGCGCAGCTGGGACTGTCGCCGCCGATCCTCGAGGCGCTGGACGACGTCGGTTACCAGCAGCCGAGTCCGATCCAGGAGCAGGCGATCCCGCATCTGCTGCAGGGCCTCGACGTGATCGGCCAGGCACAGACCGGCTCGGGGAAGACCGCCGCCTTTGGCCTGCCGCTGATCGCCTACGTGGACCCCGCCGAGCACGAGGTCCAGGGGCTGGTGCTGACGCCGACGCGCGAGCTCTGCATCCAGGTCACCCAAGCGCTGCGCTCCTACGCCACGCGCAAGGGCGTTGACGTGGTCGCGGTCTTTGGCGGCGCGCCGATCCGCAGCCAGCAGGCACAGCTGCGCGCCGGCGGCCACATCGTTGTCGGGACCGTGGGGCGGGTCAAGGATCTGATCAGCCGCCACTCGCTGATGCTGCACTCCTGCCGTTTCGTGGTTCTGGATGAGGCCGACGAGATGCTCGACCTCGGCTTCTTGGAGGACGTCGAGCGGATCCTGGCGCTGACGCCGTCAAGCCGCCAGACGGCCCTGTTCAGCGCGACCATGCCGCCGGAGATCCGCCGGCTCGCGGACCAGTACCTCTACAACCCGGTGCTGGTGAGGGTCGAGGCAGCCACCTTGACCGTCGACACGGTGGAGCAGTTCGGCTTGCAGGTCGCCGCCAAGGACAAGGTCTCGGCTCTGGTCGAGGTGCTCGAAGCCGAGCGGCCGCGGCAGGCGATCGTCTTCTGCCGCACCAAGGTCCGCTGCGACCAGCTCTACCGCACCCTGCGCGACCGGGGCATGAACGTCAAGGCGCTGCACGGTGATATGACTCAAGGCGCCCGCGACGGCGTGATGATCGGCTTCAAGGACGGGCGCACGCCGCTGTTGGTGGCAACCGACGTGGCGGCACGCGGACTCGACATCTCGACCGTCTCGCACGTGATCAACTTCGACGTTCCCGGCTCGCCCGACGTCTACGTGCACCGCATCGGCCGCACCGGCCGGGTCGGCCGCTCCGGACGCGCGATCACCTTCTACGAGTCGCGCCAGCAGCGCGACGTGGAGGCGATCGAAGCGCACTCCGGCGTCAAGCTCGCGCCCTGGGTGAAGGGCGCGCACGTGGCTGCCACTGAGGTCAGGCCACGGCCAAGACGCCACTCCAAGCCCCACGACGCCGACCGTGCCGGGGCGGCGCCGCCGCTGGCAAAGCTCGTGATCGCCGGTGGCCGCGCCGACGGAGTCGAGCCAAAGGACGTGGTTCACGCCCTGACCAGCGCCACGGGGCTCGATGGCGAGGCGGTGCGTAACGTGCTGGTGCTCGAGCGCTTCACCTTCGCCGAAGTCCCACGGGCTGACGCGGGGCGAGTGCTCGAGGCCGCCTCTGGCGCGCAGCTGCGCGGCCGGCCGCTGCGGCTCGAGCTCGTCCGCGGCTGAGCGATGGCTGTGCGGGCCGTGGCGCCCGCGCCACGGCCCGCACCGGCCGCCCCGCCTGAGCCAAAGCGCCGCCAGCCGGACCGCCGCCAGCCGGGACCGCCGCCAGCCGGCTTGCATGAGGAGCCGCCGACCGCGACTCCGCGCCGCGGACTGTGTTCAAGACCCTGGACCATATTCAACGACTCATGGAGGCAACAGATGCGCAAACCCACCTTCGCGCTGCGCAGCAGTGCCCGCCGGCTGCGCCGACCATCGCCCGCGATGGCGGTGGCGCTGGTGGCGCTGTTTCTGTCGATCGGTGGCGCCAGCTACGCGGCGGTGGCGCTGCCGCCAGGCAGCGTCGGCTCAGCTCAGCTGCGGACATTCGCCGTGACCAACCCGAAGATCGCCAACAGCTCGGTCGGCTTCCGCAAGATCATGCCCGGGGCGGTGGGTGTTGTCCGCGTCGACAGAAACCAGGTGCAGCTGCGCGTCGTAGGCACGTGCACGGCCGCCAACCAGGCGATCACCTCGATCAACATCGACGGCGGCACCACCTGTGGCTCAACCTCGCCGAGCGAGTCCGACACCGGCGCGATGACCGCCAAGCCGCTCCTGACCACGGCGACGATGCTCGCCAGTCTCGCGCTGCCGGGCGGCACGCAGTACATGGTGCAGGCGACGCCCTACATCACCGTGACGGACAACACTGACACGGCCGGCCAGACCGTGACCGTGAGCTGCACGCTGGCGTCGGGTACCAGCACGACCGCGACCGAGACGAGCACTGCCACCCTGTACCTCCCTGCCGGCCAGGCTACCGCCTCGACCTCGATCCCGCTGACCGTCGTGCAACCGGTCAGCGCAAACAGCACGACCGCGACGCTCAGCTGCATGGATGCCACCACCGGCGGCATCGTTCATGCGACCCTGGACGGCGCGGGCACCATCTATGTGCTGACGCTGGCCCCGTCGCCGACGTCCACGTCCACGTCTACGACCACCACGACCACCACCACCGCCGCCGCGCTGCGGCCCTGATGCGCCGCCGCTGATGGCTCCCGGCCCAAGCCTGGGAGCCATCAGCGGCTCACGCCCCCGCCCCCGCCGCGCCTGGGTGCGCGGACGGCAGGGGCGTACGTGCGAGCCGAGTTGTGTGCAGAGCGGGTAGGGTCAAGGCATGAGCACAGCGAAACTCCACACCAACCACGGCACCATCGCACTCGAGTTCTTCGATGACGACGCCCCCAAGACGGTCGCGAACTTCCGCAAGCTGTCGGCCGACGGCTTCTACGACGGGCTTGGCTTCCACCGCGTGATCCCCGACTTCATGATCCAGGGCGGCTGCCCGCTCGGCACGGGCACCGGCGGTCCCGGCTACACGTTCGAGGACGAGTTCAACCATCACCGTGTCGTGCGTGGTGTGATCGCGATGGCCAACGCCGGGCCCAACACCAACGGCTCGCAGTTCTTCATCGTCACGACCGAAGCAGCGCCATGGCTCGATGGCAAGCACACCGTGTTCGGCCGGGTCACGGCGGGCATGGACGCAGTGGATACGATCGAGAGCCTGCCCACGGATGCACGGGACCAGCCCGACGAGCCAGCGGTGATCGAGTCTGTGGAGCTCGGTGACTGAGGATGGATGCGCTCACGGTCGAGAACCCGGCCACCGGGGCGGTCGTGGGCACCGTTGCGGTCCTTGGCCCGGTCCAGCTCGGTGAGATGGCGGCCAGGGCACGAGCCGCGCAGCCGGCCTGGAGCGCACTCGGGCTCTCAGGCCGTGCGGCGGTTATGCGGCGCGCTCAGCGCTGGATCATCGACAACGCAGAGCGCGTGATCGCCGCGGTCGTCTCCGAAACGGGCAAGACCTATGAAGACGCCCAGCTGACGGACCTCGGCTACGTCGCCCAGTCGCTCGGCTTCTGGGCCAAGCACGCCGAGGGCTATCTGGCGGATGAGCGCTCGCACTACTGGGGTAACCCTGCCGTGGCCGGCAAGAAGCTGCTCGTGCGCTACGAGCCACTCGGCGTCGTCGGGGTCGTCGGTCCCTGGAACTTTCCGCTGGTCAATGGCTTCGGTGACTGCATCCCGGCGCTGATGGCCGGCAACGCTGTGATCCTCAAGCCCAGTGAGCTGACGCCGCTGAGTTCGCTGTTGATGGCCGAGATGTTCGATGCCTGCGGCCTGCCGGCGGACGTCTTTCAGGTGGCCACCGGGGACGGCGCCACCGGGGCAGCACTCATTGCACTGGTCGACTGTGTCATGTTCACCGGCTCGACCCGTACCGGCAAGCTGGTGGCTGCGGCGGCGGCCGAGGCGCTGATCCCGTGCCACCTGGAGCTGGGCGGCAACGACCCGATGATCGTCTGCGCCGACGCCGACATCGAGAAGGCCGCGACCGCGGCTGCCTACTACTCGATGAACAATTCGGGCCAGGTCTGCATCTCGGTCGAGCGGGTGTACGTCGAGGCTCCCGTGTACGACGAGTTCGTGAACCGAGTGGCCGCCAAGGTGGCGGCTCTCCGTCAGGGGCCGCCAGCCGGCCCCGGCAGCGTGGAGATAGGCGCGATCACCTTCCCGGAGCAGCTCCAGACGATCGACGCTCACGTCCAGGATGCGGTTGCCAAGGGTGCCAGGGCGCTCGTTGGCGGCCGGATTGCCGGTGTCGCCGCGGGCGGGCAGGCAGGCGCAGCCGTCGCGGGCGGGCACTTCTACGAGCCGACGGTGCTGGTCGACGTCGACCACACCATGGTCACGATGCGCGAGGAGACCTTCGGCCCGGTACTACCGATCATGAAAGTGGCAGACGTGGAGGAGGCTGTGCGCCTGGCCAACGACTCCGACTACGGTCTGCAGGCGAGCGTGTGGACGCGTGACACGCCCCGCGGCGAGCAGATCGCCCGTCGGCTCGCGGCGGGCGCCGTCTGCGTCAACGCCGCCCAGATCAATTACTTCGCGCTCAATCTCCCGATGGGGGGGTGGAAGCTCTCGGGGCTTGGCGCGCGCCACGGCGCCACCGGGATCCGCAAGTACTGCCGCACCCAGTCGCTCCTGGTGAGCGGCTTCGGCCCGCGGCGGGAGCTCTTCATGTTCCCCTACAGCGCCCGCGTGACGCGGTTGCTCGCCTTGATTCAGCGCCTCGTGTATCGGCCAAGAGCGCGTCGCCTGCGCTGAGGCTAACAAGTGGAGGCGCCAGAGACACCTTTACTTGTTACCAAGCTGTGAGTACCACGGGCGATTTGTTATTTGTTTGTAACGCACCGTGTGAAAACCGCCACAACCTCCTGAGAACACCGCAAAATCCAGTCGCGCACGCGGCTGCATAGGTGCACGCTCGGTCGCGCCTGTCCATGGTGACCACAACAGGAGGATTGAAATTGACGCCTAAGCGCTTCCGCTCTGGGCTCATCACGGCGATGTCCGTGGGAGCCTGCGGGCTCCTCGCAGTACCGGCCGCAAGCGCGGCGGACACGCAGTACTACGTCAACTCTCCCGTGGTGACGGGAGTCTCCAACCTGACGCCGGAGTCGGTCGTGCTCCATGGTGCGATCGACACGGGCGGGAACCCCGGAATCCAGGTCAGCGAGCCAGCTGGCGTCGACTTCGGCTGGACCGGTGGGGTCAACATCATCACCACGGCGGCCGAGAGCATCTTCATCGATGGTCTCCCGCCCAACGGCTCGGACAACACGGTCTACATCGGCGCCAGGTCATTCTCCAATGCTGGCGCGCATAACTACTCGAACGTGGAGTTCGAGGCTGATCCGGTGTCTGACTATCGGGCCAACGGCGGCAATCCGGGGACCGAGACGGTCTATGGCAACTCGATCGAGGTACCAACGCAGCCTGGGCTCACGGCGGTGAGCACGACCCTTGGGGCCTTTGGCCCAAGTGCGCAGGCGAACTCGAGCCTGACCCCGCTACAGCCGGGCACGAAGTACTACTACTGGATCATCGATCAGGCTGGCACGACCGGCGCCGCCGAGAACGTCAACCTGGGGACCGCGGCCAGTCCGAGCTACTCGTGCCTGCCTGACGCCTATGTCGCCGAGTACGACGCCAGTGCCACGGTTCAGGGGCCTTGCGTATACCAGTACGGCAACAACAGCGGTGTCGACTTCTACCAGAGCCCGAACGGAACCTTCACGACTCCTCCGCTCGGCAAGCTGATGATCTCCCGGGCCGCAACGGTCTCGGGAGCAAAGGCGATGCTCAGAGTGACTGATCAGAGCAGCTTCCGCGCATCCGGTGAGCTCGAGCTCGAGATCGGCGGGCACCCGGTGGCCAGCGCCAAGTTCGGCCTCGGCGCCGGCATGTCGCGGATGCTCTCGCTGACGGTCGATGGCAGCGCGATCAAGGCCGCCGCCGCTCACGCTGAGGCCACGCTGATAGTCACCTCCGACTGGGGTCAGCCAGCTACCACCAAACGGGTTCGCCTGTAGCCGCGGGCGCAGGCCGCCGCGCACGACCCATGACCCCAAACATCGGTGTTGCTCGGCAGTCTGCTGCCGAGCAACACCGTGGATGCGGCCTGGGTGTGACCGCTGTGGGGTAGCGGTCACACCCAGCGTCGTGACGGCCGTGACCGCCCATGACTTTCACGTGATGTTTACACCCACCATGCGCAAAGCGCTCTAGCCTACCTGTGCCCGTGAGCGTCTCTCCTGAGTCCCCTGAAGGTCAGTACAGTCCGCAGCCAGCGCTGGCCACTGGTCTGGTCGCAACCATGCTCGCCCCTGATACGGGCCGCTGCCGCGCCTGTCAAACGGCGCTGGCGATCGATCAGCGCTACTGCGTAGAGTGTGGTGAGCGTCGTGGCAGTCCGCGGTTCACACTCGCTCAAGCCGACGGCGACCAGTCGGGTTCGGTGTCTCCCGGGGCCGCGTCCGCTGCTGGCAGACAAGGTGGCGTGGTTACCCGCGTGCAGCTGATGCTCGCGCTCCTGGTGGTACTGGCTGCCGTTGCTGTCGGGGCGCTGATCGGGGCTGGCAACGCCGCGACGGTCAGTGCCAGCGCCAAGTCCTCGAGCCACCGGGCCGGCCGCACGACCAGCACCAGTTTTTTTAGTAACGGCGGCGGTTGACGCAGATTGCCCGACAGGACAGGATCTAGATGACAAACGTTGCTGGGACCTCAGTCACGGCGGTGACCGTCGACACTCCGCTGGTTGACCTGCGCCGCCGCCACGCTGAGCTGCTTGCGAAGGTCGCCGAGCTGCAGTGGGATCTTGGTGGTCTCGTCTACGAGATGGCGATCCGCGACAGCATCCGGGTGAACGTGATCACGCGGCAGGCGGCGGCGCTCCAGGACGTCGAGGCACAACTGGCGGAGATCGACCGGATACTCAAGCACGAAGCGGCTGGGACCGCGGGTACCTGCGGCAGCTGCGGCGCCCCGCACTCGGCCAACGCCAGCTTCTGCTGGCAGTGCGGCGCAGCGATCCTGCGCCTGGTTGACCACGGCCAGATCTTCGCCGACGCCGCTACGCCGGATGGCTGATCAACGCCAGAGACCACTCAACCTCGTGCGGTTCGCGTGTCGCCGCGATGGTGGGGTTAGCCGAAGCGTCCGGTGATGTAATCCCGCGTACGTGGGTCTGCGGGCCGCGAGAAGATCGTCTCGGTGCGATCGTACTCGATCAGTGTTCCGACGCGGTGCTCGTCGAGACTGAAGAACGCGGTGCGGTCGGCCACGCGCATCGCCTGCTGCATGTTGTGGGTGACGATCACGATCGTGTAGCGGTCCTTCAAGCGGTGAATCAGATCCTCGATTGAAGCGGTGGCGATCGGGTCCAGGGCCGAGGCCGGTTCGTCCAGCAGGAGGACGTCCGGTTCGATCGCGACCGCGCGGGCGATGCAGAGCCGCTGCTGCTGCCCACCCGAGAGTCCCAGCGCGCTCGCCCTCAGGCGGTCCTTGACCTCGTCCCACAGCGCCGCGGCTCTCAGAGCCCGTTCGACGCGGCCACCGAGGTCGTCCTTCATGCCCAGGTTGCGCGGTGCCCAGGCGACGTTGTCGAAGATCGACTTTGGAAACGGGTTGGGTTTCTGGAAGACCATCCCGATCCGGCGGCGCACCTCTACGCGGTTCACGTGCGGGCCGTAGAGGTCGTGGCCGTGGTAGAGCAGCTTTCCGTCCAGGGCAAAGGTCGGGATCGAGTCGTTCATCCGGTTCAGGCAGCGCAGCACCGTGGTCTTGCCGCATCCGGACGGGCCGATGAAGGCCGTGGCCTCATTGCGATGGATGTCGATGTTGATGTCCTCGACCGCTCGTTTGGCACCGTAGCTCACGGCCAGCTGCTCGGCCCGGAAGACCACTTGCGCGCCGGTTGGCGTGGGGGAGCAAGTCGGTTCCGTGAGCGCATCCGCGCCCACGCCGGTCGAGAGGCGCAGGCGGGGTCTGATGGTGGCGCGCTGGCCCTCCGCTGCGTTGGGTGAGCTACCGGAGGATGTCCAGCTGGATGTCACAGTCCACGTTTCCTTTCGCTGCGGCGCAGCCACAGCCTGGCGCCGATGTTGGCAAGCAGGATCAGACAGATCAGCAAGAACGCTGCTCCCCAGGCGTCAGAGACGGCTGTCGGGTTAAGTGAGTTGGCGAGGTTGTAAATCTCGACCGGGAGGTTGGGAACCTGCTGGTTCGGGTTGAGCTGGTATGGCGTGCCAAAGGCGCTTGATGTGAACAGCACCGGCGCCGTCTCGCCGGCGGCGCGCGCGATGGCGAGAATCGTGGCGGTCACGATCCCCCCGGCTGCGGTCGGCAGTACCACACCGGTGATGGTGCGCCAGCGCGCGATGCCCAGGGCGTCGGCCGCCTCCCGCAGGGAGGCGGGCACGCGCCGGATCGACTCGATGCTGGTGCGCGCGATGAGCGGCACCTGCACGATCGACAGCGCCAGTCCGGCCGCGTACGCCGACTGGCCGTAATGCGCCACCAGCAGCCCCGCTACGAAGATTCCGGCGATGATCGTCGGCAGACCGGCCAGCAGTTCGAGTGCGGTCTGTATCGGCGCCGCCACGCGCGCGCCTGCAAACTCGGTCAGATAGATGGCCGTGAGCACCCCAGCGGGCAGCGCGATCAGCGTCGAGAGCAGCACGATCTCGACGCTGCCCGCGATCGCCGGGCCAATACCCCCCGTCACCTTGCCGTAGGAAACGAGCGGCAGCTGCCTGATGAAGAACGCCACGCTGATCTGGCTGGCGCCGCGCTGGGCCACGAAGTAGACGATGATGAACAGCACGCTCACCGCCAGGGCGGCCGCGAGCACGGTGACTGCCACAACCGCGCGGCTCGTCACCATCCGCCGGCGGAGGTTGCCGCTTGGTGTCAGCGCGTGTGCTGGGTCCGGGCTCGCGTGCACGTTCATCTGCGCGAGCCGAAGTGCCGTGAGACATAGCGCGCCAGCAGCATGGTCGCCAGCTCGAGCACCAGGAGCACGAGCGCCAGGTAGAACATGGACGCGGTGTGCAGCGCGCTCACCGGAGTGAGAAACTGGTTGGCGATCAGCGAGCCGAGCGTGTCACCAGGGGCAAACAGGTTGTGGGAGATCTGGGTGATGTTGCCGATCACCTGGGTGACCGCTATCGCCTCGCCGATGGCGCGTCCGAAACCCAGCATGCAGGCTGCGATCACCCCCGAATGGGTCGTCGACAGGACCGCTCCGCGGATCACCTCGAGGCGCGTGGCGCCGAGCGCCTCGGCGCCCTCCCGCAGCTCGGATGGCACCGTCAGGAAAACATCACGGCTGAGTGCCGCAATGATCGGGACGACCATGATCACCAGCACCAGGCTGGCGGTGAAGTCAGAGTTGCCGACCGTGCCCGGTGGCCCGAACAGCGGGATGAAGCCGAGCACGCTGTGCAGTGGCGCTTCGATGTTGTTGAGCACAAACGGCGCGATCAGGTAGATGCCGACCAGTCCCAGCACGACGCTCGGGATCGCGGCGAGCATTTCGACCAGCGGTCCCACGACCGCCGCCACCCGCCGCGGCGCCATCAAGCTGAGGAAGAGGCCGATGGCCACGCCGAGCACCGTCGCCACAGCCACGCTGCAGACGCTCGTCACCAGGGTGCCGTACAGCAAGGCGAGCGCGCCGAAGCGCCCCACCGCGGGCGACCACTGGCGCCGTCCGACAAAGCTGATGCCGTAACGCGAGAGGGCGAGTGACGCGCCGCTGATCACTTGGTATACGATCGCCATCAGCGCCAGGAAGACCGCGGCTCCGCCGAACAGTGCGAGCCACCGCAGCGCGCTGCCGGCGCGCGCGTCGAGGCGATTGAGACGCTCCAGCTGTCTGCGGTTTGACAGTTGCGGGAATGAGGCGAGCGAGGACACCCGCGCCGAGAGTAAACGCACCGGCACCAGCGGCTCGCGGCACGAAGTCAAGCGTCACAAGCTTTCCAAATCCCTGTAACAGGCTGATAACAACCGCTCGCTGGCAGTGCCACATGCTTGTTTCCAGGCGTGGACAGCTCTGTCTGCTCCGCTCGTCGTGGCCACTGGCGGGTTCCGCGGTGGCGTAAACGAGCCGTCAACCGTAATCCGAAAGGAAACTCACCTTGCAGATCAAGCGGATGGTATGCGTGGGCGTCGCGATGTTTGGCTTGACGGCGTCAACGGCGGTGGCCTCTGCCTCTGCGGCGACGCTCAACGAGGCCGGCTCCTCACTCGTGTACCCGTTGGTCGCGCGCTGGTCACAGGCCTACCACGCCGTGACCATCTCCACCGCCCCCGGCGGCTCCGGCGTCGGCCAGAAGGACATCATTGAGAACGCTGTGGACATCGGTGGGTCGGACGCTCCCATGTCGGCGAGCAACTACTCCGCCGACCCCTACAACGCGGTTGAGATTCCGTGGGCGCTGACCGCCACCGGCGTCGGTTACAACGTGCCTGGTGTGGGGAGCGGCCTGCGGCTGACGCCCGCGGTGATAGCTGAAATCTTTACGGGCAGACTGAGGAGCTGGAGTGCGGCACCGATTGTGCGGCTCAACCAGCACTACGCCAGGGCGCTGCGGCGCGCAGGCAGGATCACGCCGGTGTTCCGCTCGGACGGCTCAGGCGACTCCTTCGCCTTCCAGAACTTCATGTATCACGCCGCGCCCAAGATCTGGACCACAGTCCCGACGACACAGTTCCCGACGACTGTCGGTATCGGTGAGAACGGCAACGCAGGTGTGGCCGGCGAGGTCCACGAGAACAAGGGCACGATCGGCTACATCTCGGCCTACTACCTGCTGGATCTGCACATCACTACCGCCGCGGTTCAGAACGCCGCCGGCAACTTCGAGTTCCCGGACCCCAAGAACATCGCTGACGCGTCGCTGTCCAATTCGAGGATCCCGGCACAGGGATCGGCGTTCACGGCCGCCAACGGCGTCCCGATCCAGTGGGCGCCCAAGAGGTACAAGATCGCCTACCCGATCGCGACCTACACCTACGCGATCGTCAACAAAGGCACCCAGCCCCACGGCGGCCTGAGCTTCTCGCAGTTGCAGGCATTCCTGAGCTGGGCGATCACCAGCGGTCAGAGGCTGGGCGGGCCGCTCGATTTCGTGCCGCTGCCGAAGAGCATCGTCAACGCCGATCAGGCGCTGATCAACTCTCTCTAGCGCGCGAACGGAGCGTCATCACAGGCTGGCCCGGTCATGGACGACCGGGCCACGGCTCTTTCGGCGCCTGCGTTTAGAGCGCCGCGATCGGCCCGCGCGCGCCGACAATCCGGTCGAAGCGCCAGCCGCGCAGCTGTTCGCGGCTGCCGGCCAGGCCGACGACGACTGCGCCGGTGCGCTGCTCGATCGCCGCCAGCAGCTTGGCCAAGCGGTCGCTCAGCGCCCGCCCGCGCGGGCTGTCATCGAGCGCCTGCTCGAGCGAGCCGTCCTCGACCAGCACTGTCACGCGGTGCGGGTGGCGGCGGGCGATCTCTTCGACCAGCTGCTCATCCGCGTCTGCGTCATCGACGATGGCGAGGATCTCACTCATGACTCGAAGCTTGGCCAGACGAAGTTAAAGGGTGCTTAAGGTTACCTACGAATAGCATCGCAGTCACACCTATACCCCGATCTGTCCGTGCCCGAACTGCCAGAGGTGGAAATTACAGCCGCGCTGATCGGCGCCGCGGTGGCCGGCGCCGAGGTCGACTCGGTGCGCGCCCCCGGAATCAACGCTGTGCGGAGCTTCGAGCCGCCGCTCGAGGCGCTGGCCGGTGCGCGGCTCTCCGGCATCCGCCGGCGCGGCAAGCTCTTCCTGATCGATCTGCACGCCGGCGGTCCCGCTGGACCGCCGGCTGACCTGACGCTCGTGGTTCACCTCATGTCCGCGGGCCGCCTGCAGCTCTTTGACCGCCGCGCCACGCCCAGGGACCGCAGCTCACGCGTGCTGCTGCGCCTGGCGGGCGGCGGGCGTGAGCTGCGCCTGCGCGAGTTCGGCACCAGGCAGCGGGCCTGGGTGAAGCTTCTGCGCGCCACCGAACTGGGCACCGAGGAGACGCTCGCTTCGCTCGGCCCGGAGGCCTGGCCCGACACCCCTGACGCGGACGCGTTGCGGGCGCGGCTACGGGAGCCGCGCCCGCTGTACACCGCTCTGCGCGACCAGCACGTGATCGCCGGGATCGGGCGTTCCTGGGTGGATGAGATCCTCCACACCGCGCGGCTGTCGCCGTTCAAGCGGGCCTCCGAGCTCACGCAGGTGGAAGCCGAAGCGCTGAGCGGGGCGATCCACGCCCGCCTCGGTGGCGCGATCGCCCACTACCGGCAGACGCTCTCGCTTCCGCTTCCAGACAAGCTGCCGTTGCCCTTGACCGTCCACCGCCACAACGGCGAGCCCTGCCCGCGCTGCGCCACGACGATCGAGGCGGTCTTCTACGAGGACTACGTGATGTGCTACTGCCCGGCCTGCCAGACCGACGGCAGGGTCCTCAAGGACCGTCGCTTGAGCCGGCTGTTGAAGTAGCCGGGCGCCGGACCGCTAGCTTCTCATCACGTGAGACGGCTGGCTCCAGCGCTTGCGGTGCGCGACTTCCGGATGTGGTTCGCCGCCAGCTTCGGCATGAGCGTCGCGCTGCAGATGCTCGAGGTGATCATCGGCTGGTCGGTCTACTCCCACCAGCACAGCGCGCTCGATCTCGGGTGGATCGGGCTGGCCGAGTTCGTCCCGCTGTTCGTGCTCGCGCTGCCCGCGGGCCACATCGCGGACCGTTTTCCGCGCCGGCTGGTACTGGCGCTCGCCACCTTCCTCGGCGCCGGCGTGGCGCTCGGCCTGGCGGCCATCACCGCCGCGGGCGTCCATGCGCCGGCGCCCTACTTCGCGCTCGCGCTCGGGGCGGGGGTGACGATGGCGATCGGCTCGCCCGCCTCTCGCGCGATGCCGCCGACTCTAGTCGCGCGCGAGCTGATCCCCAATGCTATGGTGCTGCGCTCCTTCGCCGGGCAGGGCGCGGGCGTGATCGGGCCCGCGATCGGCGGCCTGGTATACGCGCTCTCGCCCACCGCCGTTTACCTCCTCGCCGCCGGCGCGCTGCTGGCCGGGGCGCTCCTTGCGCTGATGATCGGGCCGGGTGTGGGCGCCGAGCCCGGCGCAGCTGCCCGCCGCGAGGCGGCCACCCTGCGCTCCGTGCTCGACGGCCTGCGCTTCCTGCGCCGCACGCCGGTCGTGCTCGGCGCCATCCTGCTCGACCTCTTCGCGGTGCTGTTCGGCGGCGCCGTCGCGCTGTTGCCGATCTTTGCCGCCCGCTACCTGCACGTCGGCTCGGTCGGTCTCGGCGCGCTGCGCGCAGCGCCCGCGGCGGGGGCGCTGCTCGGGGCGCTGTTCATGCTCCGCCGGCCGGTCTCGGGCCGGGCCGGGCGCGTGCTGCTCGGTGTCGTCGGCAGCTTCGGCGTCTGCATCGTCGTGTTCGGGCTGTCGCGCAACTTCGAGCTCTCGCTGGCGGCGCTGGCGCTGAGCGGTTTCGTCGACATGTTCTCGATGAACATCCGCTCGACCACGTCGGCGCTCGCCACGCCCGACGCGCTGCGCGGGCGCGTCAACGCGGTGGAGCTCGTGTTCATCTCCGCCTCAAACCAGCTGGGCGCGTTCGAGTCGGGGCTCGCCGCGACCCTGTTTGGCACCATCACCGCGGTCGTCGGCGGCGGTCTGCTGACGGTCGCGATCGCGATCGGCTGGGCAGGCCTGTTCCCGGAGTTGGCCGGCGTTGACCGCATGACCGACCTGCAGCCGGCGGCCGCCGCGCCTCGGGCCGCTCAGTAGCGGTGGCGGGCTTGGATCACCACCAGGTGGCCGTGGGCATCGACGGTGTAGACCAGGCGATGCTCTTGGTTGATGCGCCGTGACCAGTGGCCTGTGAGGTTGCCCTTCAGGCGTTCTGGCTTGCCGGCGCCGACTGCGGGGTCACGTGTGGCTTCGCCGATGAGTCGATTGATCCGTCTGAGGCTTTTGCGGTCGCCTGACCAGCTCGGGTAATCGCCCCAGCCTTCCGGTGTGAACTTGATCACGGCTCGATCAGTTCGTGCTCCGTGACTTCGCCGGCCCTTGCGTGGGCGATGCTCTGACGCAGTCGTTCTGCGTTCTTGGGCGAGCTGAGCAGGTACATCGTCTCTTGCCAGGACTGGTATTCGTCTGCTGGCACGAGCTAGGCGGTGCCGCGCTTGGAAACGATCTCGACGGCCTTTTGGTCTGCATTGACCTCTTCGATCAGCGGGGTAGCATGCCGGGATGGCCATTGAACCTGGAACCACCGCCCCCAATTTCACGCTCCCCGATCAGCTAGGCGAGCCTGTGAGCCTCTCTGCCCTGCGCGGCAAGCCCGTCGTGCTCTACTTCTACCCCAAGGCCAACACCCCCGGCTGCACCACCCAGGCCTGTGGCGTGCGCGACCACCGCGACGATTACGCGAGGCTCGGCGCGGTCGTGCTCGGCGTCTCGCCCGATCCCGTCAAACCGATCGCCAAGTTCGCCGACAAGTACAACCTGGACTTCCCGCTGCTCTCCGACGAGGACCACGCCGTCGCCCAGGCCTACGGCGTCTGGGTTGAGAAGTCGATGTATGGCAGGACCTACTACGGCAACGAGCGCACGACGTTCGTGATCTCGCCCGACGGTGTGGTCACGCACGTGTTCCGGAAGGTGAAGCCAGCGGAGCACGACATGCTGGTGCTGACGGCGCTGGCGCAGTAGTGATTACTGCCGGGCGTGGTAATGCGGTGTGGGTATGTCGAGCAACCCCGCGACATCCGGGAGGAGATGGCTCGGGCCGAAAGAGCGGAGACTGACGAGCAGATCCGCAACGCGGAGGGTGGGGGGCTTGGATCTGCCGCTTGATGCCCTACGGGGTGAGCGCGAAATCATCGTTCATGTCGCCGGCGACCGGTCCTGCTCGGCCGCGGCCGCTCAGCGGTGGTCGTGGATGCCGAAGCCCTCGAGGATGCGTGGCGTGGCGCGTTCGATCCGTGCGAGCCGGGTCTTTGACTGCTTGGCGGCAGTGAAGTGAAGCAGCCATCCGCGCCGGCGGCCTGGTGTGAGGCGCTCCCAGGCGTCACGCAGTCCAGGGTCGGCCTCGAGCGCCGTGACGAACTCCCCTGGATATGGCCTGTCGTCCGCCGGCGCAGGGCTGGCGACCGACAGCCCCTCCGCCTCAACCCGGATCGCGTCGCGCAGCAGGCTCGTGATCGTCTCGCTGGCGTTCTCGACGTCCGCCATGGAGCGGAACTCGAGGCGCAGCGCGGCACGGCTGTGCTCGCCCTGCTCTCTGAGCGCCCCGCCGGGATCCTCAAGCAGCGCCCCCTTGAAGAACAGCAGCGCGCACATGTCCGTGAACGGCTGGAAGATCACGACGTTCGATCCCCGGTATGCGTAGCAGGGCTTGTGCCACCTGAGCCGCTCGTCGAGCCCGGCGCCCAGCAGCAGTGGCCGCAGCGCCTCAAACTCCGCCCGCCAGGCTTGCATGCCCTCGACGTACTGCGTGACCTGTTGATTCTTTGCTGTGGCCGTCATTGACATCCCTGAGTTAGCGCCCGAGGACTCTACCTGGCACCCGGGATCTGGCTCGCGAGCCGGCCTTCAGGAGAACAGTGACGACAGCGGCGCGAGCTCGATCAGCCCGCAGGCGGCTCAGCTCAGTGCAGGGTCACAGGCCACGAGCGCGTCGGCCTGCAGCTGAGTGATCGCCACGTACTCGGCGTGGCGCAGGCCGTCACATCCATGCCCGCGCACGAACTCGATCAGCGCCGGTGGGTCAACGGCCAGCCGCCGATAGCGCCAGCTCGTAGTTGGCCTCGGCGAGGTCAAAGGCGGCGGGGTCAAACTCCTCCGAGCCGTCAAGGCCCAGCCATTCGAGCATGTCCGCGTGTTCCTCGTTACCTGGGTCGGCGAGGGCGGCCTTGAGGTCGGCGTAGCCCCAGGCGCCGCCGCAGTCCTCGGGCGGGCAGGCGCCCTTGCCCGCGGTACAGGCTGGCAGTTGCGCGTCCAGCCCGGCGATGAGCAGCTTCTCCAGGGTGATGTTGTGCTCCCAGTCGTCGCCGAAGTCGTACGTGTACTGGATACGGTCGCCCGGCTCCTCGAGGAGCGCTCCGAGCCGGACCCTGCGCTCGTCGCCGAAGCCGAGCCCGGGGTCGGGGACCCCGTACTCACCTGCGCCTGTCGAGAACACATGCAGATGCATGTCGGTCCAGCCGAACGATGCCTGGATGGCGTGGTGCAGGTGCTCGAGGGTCATGTCTGCCGGCAAGATCAGCCGGCGCCAGACGGGGGGCTTGGAGATGCCGCGCAGGGCCACCTTGACCTGCAGCGCCGGCTCCCCCGCGCTCCGGCGCGCTCGCTTGGGGGCTTCGCTCACTTCACACCTCCGGTCGGCTCGGTTTGCTGCTGCACGATAGCCCGCGCCGGCGACAGCCCCGGCGCTGGTTTGTGTCCTGTGGCACTACCGGCTGCTGCTGCTGCTGCCGCCGCTGGCGGCTGATCTGGGCAGTTCGATCGCGTCCGCGAGGTCGCGTGCGGCGTTCTGGAGGTGCTCGCACATTGCCTCCGTCGCTCCTGCCGTGTCGCCGGCGGCGATCCTTTCGAGCACGGCGGCGTGCTCGCGCGCGATTCGGTCGCGGCCGAGCGCGTAGCGTGACTGGATCATGCAGAGGTGGATCTCGTCCAGCAGCAATCCGTAGAGCCGCCGCAACCGCGTGGAGCTGCATTGATCGATGAGGGCTTGGTGCGCGCGCAGGTCGGCGGCTATGAAGCGGCTCGCAGGCACGTCGTCGCTGAGCCCGCCCAGTTCACCGAACGCGTCCCTGACTGCGTCGTTGACGGCCGCTCGCTCGGCGAGCGCCTTGACCGCCGCGAGCTCCAGCGGGATGCGAGCCTGGTAGATGTCAAAGACCTCGTCACGGGTGAGCGCTGGCACGCAGGCGGAACGGTGGGCGTCGCGGCGCAGCAGGCCGCGATGAACGAGCGTGAGGATGGCGCTCTTTGCGGTGGGGCGGGAAACGCCGAACCGGGCGGCGATATCTGTCTCGGCGACCGCTGCGCCTGCCGGTATATCGCCGTCCAGGACATGCTCCCGCAAACGCTCGGCCAGAGCGTCTATGACGGACACGGTTTGTAGCGGCTCCACGACGGCTCGGAGTCTACCCCGTGGTAAACCCGTACTTACTACGGATAGACATACATGTATACGTGTCTTACATTCTGCAGAAGTCCAGTCCCGGAGTAGAGGAGAGTTCTATATGTCCGCTGTCCAGCCGTCTCGGTCGGCTCAGGTTGATCGCACCGAGTCGTACGGCGTCGAGCCCGCCGTTGAGCCCGCACAGTCCGCACAGTCCGCCTGGGGCAACTCGGGGCCCCTGTGCCTGATCGCCTTCGCGGCCGTCACCTTCATGATCAGCCTGGTAAACGCGGGAGGTGTTTCGAGCGCGGTGGTGCCGGTGATCATCAGCACCGGGCTGATCTTCGGTGGCACCACCCAGCTATTGGGCGGATTGATCCAGATCCGCACCGGCAACACGCTCAACGGAGCCCTGTTCTCGACCTTCGGCGGGTTCTGGATTGTGCTGGCTGCCTACCTGCAGTGGTTCTCGAAGGGTGTCCCGCCTGCGCAGGCCGGTCATGCCACCGGGCTGCTGCTCTACACCTTTGCGATCGTCGCGGCGATGTTCTGGCTGTTATCCCTGCGGACCACGATCGCCAGCATGCTGGCGCTGAGCAACCTCGTGCTCACGCTGCTGCTGCTGGCCGCGGGCAACTACGGCGGCCACACGGCGTTGCTGCACATCGGCGGCGTGACCGGGATGATCCTGGCGGGCCAAGCGTTGTACATGGCGGCGGCCGAGATCAGCGAATATGCGTACGGGCACAGCATGCTTCCACTCGGCAGGCTGAACGGGCGATGATGGTTGCGGTGACGTGGCGGGCTCTGGCTCTGGCCCTGGAGCCCCGGGCCGGGCGTGGAAATTCAGTGCCCGCCGCGTCTCAACCGTCCACGCCCTCGCCTGGCGTCACGCCGCGGCCGGCCGAAGCGCACCGTGGAGGGCCAGCGGCCAGCGGCAACCGGCGCAGCTGGGCTGCTGGCGCCCGGGCCGGCGTCTGGCACCGAGGTGCAACACGCCAGGGCGTGTCAAACCTCCCCGTGCCGGGCTCGCTTGCAGCAAGCGTCGGCTGAGGGCGAGACACTCACGGCAATGCGCGCGGCGCTCTTCATAACCTGCTTGGGCGACACGCTGTTTCCCGAGGTCGGGGTCGCGACCGTCCGGATCCTGGAACGGCTCGGGGTGGAGGTCGATTTCCCGCTCGAGCAGACGTGCTGCGGGCAGATGCACTTCAGCAGTGGCTATGGGCGTGACCTGCTGCCACTCGTGCGCCGGTTCGCGGCCGCGTTCACCGACGCTCCAGCGATCGTGACGCCATCTGGCTCATGTGCCGCGATGGTTGTCGCGCACTACCCGCGGCTGGCCAGGCGGTTCGGCGACGAGCGGCTCGCCGCAGAAGTCGAGGCGATCGCCGCGCGGGTCTATGAGCTCTCGCAATTCCTGACTGATGCGCTCGGCGTGGAGGACGTCGGGGCGCACTTCCCGCATCGCGTGACCTATCACGCGTCCTGTCACGCGACCAGGATGATCCACGTGGGTGGGGCGCCCTTGAGGCTGTTGCGGGCGGTGCGCGGGATCGAGGTCGTTGAGCTGCCGGACGCGGCCACCTGCTGCGGCTTCGGAGGGACCTTCTCGGTCAACAACGCGGCCATGTCCTCAGCGATGCTCACCGACAAGATCTCTCACATTCTCGCGACGCAGTCCGAGGTGGTGACTGCACCCGACCGATCGTGCCTGATGCACATAGACGGCGGCCTGCGCCGGCTGAACGCGGGCGTAAGGGTCATGCACCTGGCCGAGATCCTCGCGGCCGACGGTGACGCGCCATGAGACCAGGCGCCGACGGGTTCCCGCGGGCGGCGGCCGTGGCGCTGGCTGATCCGCAGCTGCGTCGCAACCTGCGCCGCGCCACCCGCACGATCCGCGGCAACCGCGAGGCTGCGGTCGCCGAGATCACGGATTGGGAGGGGCTCCGCGACCAGGCGGCCTGGATCAAGCACGAGCTGTTATCGAGTCTCGACACCCACCTCGAGCGGCTAGAGGCCAGCGTCACCGCGGCGGGCGGGCGCGTGCACTGGGCACGCGACGGCGATGAGGCCTGTGCCCTAGTGGGCGACCTGATGCATTCTCGCGGTGCGCGTGAGGCGATCAAGATGAAGTCGCTGACCACGGACGAGATCGGGCTCGATCACGCCCTCGAGCTCCGGGGCATCACGGCATGGGAAACCGACCTGGCTGAGATGATCGTCCAGCTCGCGCACGACCGCCCGTCGCATATCGTCGTGCCGGCAATCCACATGTCTCGCGGAGAGATCCGCGACCTGTTCGCGCGCAGCTTCGGCTTGCCCGGACTGACTGACGACCCGGTTGAGCTGACTGCGGCTGCGCGGCAGGTCATGCGCGAGCGGTTCCTGCGCGCCAAGGTCGGGATCACGGGCGCGAACTTTGCCGTGGCGGAGTCGGGGACGATCGTGCTCGTCGAGTCCGAAGGCAACGGACGCATGTGCAACACGCTGCCGCCCACGCTGATCTCGATCATGGGCATCGAGAAGGTCCTGCCGCGACTTGTGGACCTGACGGTCATGCTGCGGCTGCTGCCGCGCTCCGCGGTGGGCGCGCGCATGAGCTCATACGTGACCCTGTTCACGGGCGTGCACGAGGGTGATGGTCCCAGCGAGTTTCACCTGATCCTGCTCGATAACGGCCGCACGCGGGCGCTGGCTGACCCAGTCGGCCGCGAGGCGCTGCGCTGCATCCGCTGCGGCGCCTGCCTGAACGCGTGCCCCGTCTACGAGCACGTCGGCGGGCACGCCTACCAGGCGCCCTACCCGGGGCCGATTGGCTCGATCATCTCCCCCCAGCTGGCGGGCATGCACGAGCATCCGACACTGCCCTTCGCATCAAGCCTGTGCGGCGCCTGCGCTGAGGTCTGCCCGGTCCGGATCGACATCCCCAAGCTGCTCGTGCACCTCCGCGAGCGGGTCGTCACCGAGACCGATGCAGAGTCTGTGACGGAGCGGGTCGCGATGAGGATGCTGCTGCGCACGCTCTCCGACCGCCGGCGCTACCAAGCCGGGCAGCGTGCGCTGCGCCTCGCCCGCAGACCGCTGCGGTCGCAGCTGGCGAGAACCCTGCCCGGCCCGCTCGCCGCATGGTCCTCAGTCCGGGAGCTGCCCGAGATCCCGCAGCAGACCTTCCGCGAATGGTGGGCGGCGCGCGCAAGCGGAGGTACGCAATGAGCAGCGCCCGCGATGCGGTGCTCGCGGCGATCCGCGCAGGCCTGGCCGTCCCCTCCGAGGCACCGCCGCGACCTCCCGCTGAGCTCGACCGGTCCCCGCCGCTGCCGGCTGAGCGGTTGGCCGAGCTTTTCGTCCAACGTGCCACCGGCTCTGGCGCAAACGTCACCACCTGTGCCACCGGCGGCGTCGCTGAAGCGCTGGGGGATGCGTGTGCCCGCCACCACGCCGAGCGCCTTGTCATCCCCGACGGACTACCGCAGGGGTGGCGCCCCGCTGGACGCGAGCTGCTGATTGACACTGCGCTCAGCCCATCTGCCCTCGATGCCCTGGACGGGTCGATCACCGGTGCGACGGCTGCGATCGCCGAGAGCGGCACGGTCGTGCTCGACGGCTCCGAGGACCAGGGGCGCCGAGTGCTGACGCTGATCCCGGACCTGCACCTCTGCGTCGTGGCTGCCTCACAGATCGTGGCCACGCTCGCAGAGGCGCTTGAGCTCCTCGCCCCCTCGATCCGCTCCGGCCGCCGTGCCATCACGCTGGTCTCCGGCCCGTCCGCCACTGCCGACATAGAGCTCTCGCGCGTGCAGGGCGTGCACGGCCCCAGGCATCTCGAGATCATCCTCGTGGCCTGATCCAAGGAGCGCACAACTCGCTTCACCGTGGAGCGTCCGCTGCTGCGCGGGCCGGCAACAGCGGGTGCGACAGCGGGCTGTTAGGGAGCGGGCGCCAGGCGGGTATCGGGAGAGCGACCGCTTTAATCGTCAACACAACTCGCTGACGCATACTGGAGGACAGTGCCCGAGTACCTGAAGATCGATTCGAGCCACAGCGCACGCAGGAGCGGCGGCCCGCTGCTGCTCGCAAGCCTCGTTGTGATCGCGGTGCTCGTGGTAGTGGTCGTGGTGCAGCTCAGCCGGGGCGTGCCGGCCATCCGTGAGCGCACGGTCCTGCCGGCCAGCCTCGCCGCCCCCGGCACGGCGGCCGCTCTGCCCTGGCCAAAGCACGCCGCCGCCGCCGTCGCGGTCGACGGGCTCGGCAGCCTCGGCGGCGTGCGCACCGCCGAGGCGCGGTCGCTGGCGAGCGTTGCCAAGCTGTTCACGGCGCTGGTGATCCTCAAGCAGCATCCGCTGCATGTCGGCCAGAGCGGCCCGCTGATCACGATCACGCCCGCCGACGCGGCCGCCTACCGCGCCGACGTCGCCGTCCACGACTCGGTGCTGAAGGTGACAGCCGGCGAGCGCCTGACCGAGCTGCAGGCGCTCGAGGGCATGCTGATCCCGTCGGCTGACAACCTCGCCCGGCTGCTCGCCGTGTGGTCGGACGGCAGCATGGCCAATTTCGTCCAGGCGATGAACAACGAGGCCTCAGCGCTCGGCCTGCGCGACACCCACCTCGTGGGTCCGTCGGGGCTCAACCCCGCGAGCGTCGGCACCGCCCCCGATATGGTGAAGGTCGCCCAGGCTGTGATGGCCAACCCCGTGCTGCGCCAGATCGTGGCAATGCCGGCCGTGACACTGCCCGCCTCAGGCACCGTCTACAACCTCGACGACGTCCTCGGCCGCGACGGGGTCGTAGGGATCAAGACCGGCTCGACCGGCCTTGCCGGAGGGAACTTCGTGTTCGCATCCAGGCACCGGGTGGATGGCAAGACCGTCACGGTGCTGGGTGCGATCCTCGGCGCAACCGGCGTGGACGCCCTGCAGAACGCGCTCAACATGGGCGCCAAGCTTGGGGTTGTGGCCGCCCGGCAGATCCGCCGGGTCGTGATTGTGCCCAGCGGCCGTGTGGTGCTCGAGCTCACCGCGCCCTGGGCCCACCAGATCACCGCCCGGACCACCAGGTCACTCAGCATTCTCGCGATCCCCGGCGAGCGGGTCTCCGTACACGTCGCCGTCCTGCCGGCGCTCGCGCAGGGCAGGCTCCACCAGATCCAGGCCGGCGAGCAGCTCGCGACCGTTGAACTCGACGTCAACGGCCACACGACCAGCCTGCCGGCCACCGCCTCGGCGTCGATCGCGGCACCGTCACTCGCCTACAAGCTTGAGCGGCTCTGAGCAGCCCTCTGGTCGCGCCAGTGCCGCTGACGCTGCCAGCGAACCTCGCCGCTCAGGCGGACCTGCGCGGGCGCTCCGAGTGGCTCGCGGCGCTGCCGGAGCTGGTGGCGGGCGCGCGTTGCCGGCTCGGCCTCGACTGGGTCGGCGAGCCATTCCGACCCGGTGGGCAGACTGCCTGGGTCGCCCCGGTGCGAACCGCCGCTCACGGTGAGGCGGTGCTGAAGCTCGCCTGCCGCCACGAGGAGGCCGAGGACGAAGCCGCCGGACTCGCGGCCTGGTCGGGCGACGGCGCCGTCAGGCTGTATCACGCCGAGCAGATCGACGATCGCACCACGCTGCTGTTGCTCGAGCGCCTACGCCCCGGTCACTGGCTGCTGCACGAGCCGCCCGAGCACCAGGACGAGGTGATCGCGGGGCTGCTCACGCGCCTCTGGATCGAGCCACCCGCGCAGCCGTCGTTCCGGCCGCTCACGACGCTGTGCGACTACTGGGCAGAGCGCTGCGAGCGCTGGGCGCAGAACCAGGGGCCGGGGCAGGGCGACGGGCACGTGCAGCGCGGACCCGTCGATCCCGGCCTGACCCGCGCCGGCATCGAACTCTTCCGCGCCCTCCCGCGTGAGCCCACGGAACAGCGGCTGCTGTGCACCGACCTGCACGCCGAGAACGTGCTCTCCGCACGTCGCGAGCCGTGGCTGATGGTCGACCCCAAGCCCTACCTGGGCGACCCCGCCTACGACGTGCTCCAGCACATCCTGAACGCCGCCGCCCGCTTCGGCCGGGAGCCGCGGGCGCTGTGCGAGCGGATGGCGGCGCTCACCGGCCTCGACGCGGAGCGGGTGAGGCTGTGGCTGTTCGCTCGCTGTGTGGTCGGCGCGCTCGACTGGCCGGAGCTGCTGGACGTCGCCAGGCAGGTGGTGCCGAGCTGAGACGGCCGGGCCCGCGACCGGTCCAGCGGGACCGGTCGCGGAGAGCAGACGCTCAGCTACCCGCAACGACGCCGGCCGCCGGCCCGACCGCCTCGGCCAGCAGCGTCGCGACGTCCGCCACCCGCAGGCCGGCGCCGGTTGACTGCACGCCGTCGTCGAGCATCACGGTGCAGTAGGGGCAGGCGACCGCCAGCGTGCTGGCGCCGGTGCCGGCCGCCTCGCGCACGCGCTCCTCGTTGATCGGGCTCGCGCGCTCCTCCATCCACATGTGCGCGCCGCCGGCGCCGCAGCAGAAGGTCTCGCGCCCGGCGCGCGCCATCGGCAGTGGTCTGCCGACCGCGCCTACCAGGGCGCGCGGAGCCTCCAGCACGTCGTTGTGGCGCGCCAGGTAGCAGGAGTCGTGGTAGGTGACCATCAGCTGCTCGTCGCGCGCGGGCTGCAGGCGCCCCTCGGCGACCAGGCGCGCGAGCAGCTCTGAGTGGTGCACGACCTCGTAGTTGCCGCCGAAGTCGGGGTACTCGTTGGCCAGCGTGTTGAAGCAGTGCGGGCAGTTGGCGATGATCTTGCGCACACCCGCGCCGTTGAGCGTCTGCACGTTCTGCTCGGCCAGCGCCTGGAAGACGTACTCGTTGCCCATGCGCCGCGCCGGGTCGCCGGTGCAGGATTCGCGCGGGCCGAGGATCGCGAAGTCGATGCCGGCGGCGGTGAGCAGCTTGGCGGTCGCCTGCGCCGTGGTGCGGAGATC
>JAJYHG010000245.1 GCA_021784895.1 Actinomycetes bacterium | reverse complement strand
CGGCGAGAACTCGACGAAGGGATACAGCTCACGCCACTCCGCAAGGGCCCTGCGGTTCTCGGCGATCGCTTCCGCGACCTCCTCGGGATAGCTGTCGCGATAGGCGACTGCGAGCCGGACCTGGCGATCGGTCAACTGCGTCTCTGCCACCAGCTGCTCGATCGAGCCGAAGTCGTCGAGCATCTGGATGATCTCCCAGACGTCCAGCCCAGAGCCGATCACCCACGGCTCTCGTCTGAAGTCGTCGCCGCGGAAGCCAATCCCGGCGAACCGTCGCGTGCGTACAGCTTCTTCAGTCAGAAGCTCAACCACCGCGCTCCTTGACCGGTGAGTCCGCCGCGCCTCGTCCCTGACGACACGGTCGGTCGACAGCGTGAAGCGCACGCTGAAGGGCTCGCCCTAGAATCGCCGTGATGCTTTCACGCCAAGAGGTCGACCATGTCGCGCGCCTGGCTCGCCTGGAGCTGACCGACGCAGAGGCCGAGACCATGGCGGCCGAGCTCTCGAAGATCCTCGACCACATCGAGGCGATCCGCGGGCTGGACCTGGAGGGCGTCGAGCCGACATCGCACGTGGTGGACGTGGTCAACGCGCTGCGCGCCGACGTGCCGCACCGCTCGCTGAGCGTGCAGGAGGCACTCGCGGCGGCCCCCGAGCCGGTGGCGGACGGCTTCGGCGTGCCGAGCCCGGGCGCGGGCGGCGAATGAGCGCCGAGCTGTTGAAGCTGAGCGCCGCCAGCGCGGCGGCGGCGATCCGTGCCGGCGAGCTGGACGGCGATGAGCTGTTTGAGTTCTACCGCGCCCGCGCCGCGGCGGATGAGCTGAACGCGTTCACCTGGGTTTCAGAGGATGCGCCCGCGGCGCCGCCCGCTGGCGCGCCGCTGGCGGGCTTGCCCCTGGCTGTGAAGGACCTGTTCTGCACCGCAGGCGTGCCAAGCCAGGCGGGCTCGAAGATCCTCGAGGACTACCGCCCGCCCTACACGGCGACGGTGGTGGCGCGGCTGACCGACGCCGGTGCGAGGCTGCTTGGCAAGACCAACCAGGACGAGTTCGCGATGGGCTCCTCCAATGAGAACTCGGCCTACGGTCCGGTGCTGAACCCGTGGGACCGCCGGCGCGTGCCCGGTGGCTCGTCCGGCGGCAGCGCCGCGGCGGTCGCCGCGGGCCTCGCGCCGTGGGCACTCGGGACCGACACCGGCGGCTCGATCCGCCAGCCGGCGGCGTTCTCCGGGATCGTCGGCCTCAAGCCGACCTACGGCGCCTGCTCGCGCTACGGCATGATCGCTTTTGCCTCGTCGCTCGACCAGGCGGGGCCGCTGACCCGCGACGTCACCGACGCGGCCCTGCTCTTTAGGCACATGGCCGGCCAGGACGCCAACGACTCGACCTCGCTGGCGTTCCCGGAGGAGGTGCGGTTGCCGTCGCGCGTCGATCTGACCGGCGTGCGTTTGGGGGTGCCGGAGGAGCTGACCGGCGCTGGGGGCGGGATCGAGGCGGGCGTGCGGGCGAGCTTTGACGAAGCGCTCGAGCGCGCGCGGGGGCTGGGCGCGAGCGTGCACGCTTGCAGCCTGCCACACGCCCCGCACGCGCTCTCTGCCTACTACATCATCGCCCCGGCCGAAGCCTCGGCGAACCTGGCGCGCTATGACGGCGTCCGCTACGGGCTGCGCGTGGCCGGGGACGCCGACCTGGCGACGATGTACAGCCGCACGCGCGCGCAGGGCTTCGGCGCCGAGGTCAAGCGCCGCATCATGCTCGGCACCTACGCGCTCTCAAGTGGCTACTACGACGCCTACTACGCCACCGCGCAGCGTGTGCGCACCCGCATCGCCGAGGACTTCCGGGCCGTGTTCACCGAGGTTGACTTCATCGTCACGCCGACCGCGCCGACCACCGCCTTCGAGCTCGGCGCCAAGTCCAGCGACCCGCTGGCGATGTACATGAACGACTTCTGCACGGTGCCCATGTCCCTGGCCGGCATCCCCGCGATCTCGATCCCGTGCGGACTGAGTGACGGGCTCCCGGTCGGCTTGCAGCTGGCGGGGCCCGCGTTCAGCGAGAACGCGCTGCTGGATGCCGCCTACGCGATCGAGCAGGCGCTCGGCTTCGACCCGAGTCCCGCGCGCGCGACCGGGGGGCGGGCGTCGTGAGCGCGGCCGCCGCCTATGAGCCCGTGATCGGCCTGGAGATCCACGTCCAGCTCAAGACCCGCACGAAGATGTTCTGCGGCTGCGAGCTGTCCTTCGGCCACCCGCCGAACACGCACACCTGCCCGCGCTGCCTCGGCCTGCCGGGAACGCTACCGGTGATCAACGCGCAGGCGGTCCACTACGGGATCATGATCGGCCTAGCGCTCGGCTGCGAGATCGCGCCGCGCTCGCAGTTTCACCGCAAGAACTACTTCTATCCCGACCTGCCCAAGGGCTACCAGATCTCCCAGTACGACGTGCCGCTGTGCCGCGGCGGCCAGCTGGGGGATGTGCGCATCCACCGCGTGCACCTGGAGGAGGACGCGGCCAAGCTGGTGCACGCCGGCTCGAGCGGGCGCATCCACGGCGCCCAGCGCAGCGCGGTTGACTTCAACCGCGGTGGCACGCCGCTGGCGGAGATCGTCACCGAGCCGGACCTGCGCTCACCGCAGCACGCGCGCGAGTGGCTGACGCTGCTGCGTACGACGCTGCGGGCGATCGGCGTCTCGGACGTGAACATGGAGGAGGGCTCGCTGCGCTGCGACGCGAACGTCTCGCTGCGGCCTGCGGGGTCGACCGGGCTCGGGACCAAGACCGAGCTGAAGAACATGAACTCGTTCCGCTTCCTCGCGCAGGGGATCAGCGCCGAGATCGAGCGCCAGACGGCA
>JAJYHG010000026.1 GCA_021784895.1 Actinomycetes bacterium | reverse complement strand
GACCGGCATGATCGGCCTCAACCAGGGGATCGTCTCAAACGCCGCGGCGCCGTTTGGCGGCATCAAGCAGTCTGGGTTTGGCCGCGAGGGCGGGCACGAGGGGATCGCTGAGTACCTGGAGACCAAGTACATCGCGGTGAACATGGACTGAGCCGGCGCGAGCCGTCAAGCCGGCGTTGGGGCGCGCGCCCTCAGCCGACCTTGATCAGGACGATCGTGTTGACCACAAACACGATCGCGAAGCCGATCGTCCAGCGGTTGAGGTTGCGCTCGACGAGCGAGCCGCCGCTGAACGGGCTGCGCCCGGTGCCGCCACCGCCGCCCATCCCGAAACCTGAAAGGCCCGAATCCTGGCCGGAATGCATCAGCACCAGGAACACCAGCATCACGCTGATGAACACCTGGATGACGTCCAGCACGAAGGTCATTGCGGGCGATGGTAGCGCAGGGTGCCCCGCTCACCCGTCGGAGAGCAGCTCGTCGCGCGGCCCGGGCGAGTCGTCCGGGCCGTCGGCACCAAGCGCATCCAGCTCGCGCAGAACGGAGATCGCCTCCGAGCGCAGGGTCGCGTCGATCGCGGCGTAGTCCGCGTCTGAGAGCTTGCCGGTCTCGTGGTCCAGCTCGGCGTCGCGAATCTCGCGGTATTTGGCGTCACGGGCGGCCTCGAGGTCGCTGCGCCGCAGCAGCTCAGGCAGGAACTGATCCTTGGCTGCGCGTCCGGCCCGCCCCTGTCGCAGTGGGCCGCTGACGAGCCAGACGACCCCAGCCAGCAGCACCGCGGTGATCACATAAGGCATGGCTGACCCAGCTCGTGCTCAGGCAAGCTCCCGGACGGCCACGGGCCGGCGCGCCGGCGCCGGAGCGCGGCGGCGCGCCACCAAGGCCGGCGGGAGCACCGATATGAAGCCGCCGAGCAGGATCAGCGCCGCTCCTCCCCAAAGCCATGAAACGAGCGGCGAGACGATCACCTGGAAGACCACTGGGTAGTCGTGCTTCAGATACTGGGCGGCGATTCCCTGTACGGCCGCGTCGCGCGCCACCCAGAAGCCCGAGCGGTTGAGGTCAGTGTTCAGAGCCGCCGACTGCTCGGACACGGGGAGCTTGCGCACCTGCTTGACGATCGCGTTGTATTCGGCGGTGAACAGGACGTCGCCGCGGTTGATGAGCGGCAGCAGCGGCGTGAGGTTCGCGGCGGCGACCGTCCAGATATCGCGCAGCGGCCCGGAATCGAGGCCGATCGTGCTGTCGGCGTTGGCCGTGTCAAAGAAGCGCCCGATGAAACCGTCGGCCGTGTTGGTCGACGGATAGAAGCTCTGCATGGTGTGCAGCCGCACCACCTGCGCGCCGCCTCGGGTGACGTTGATGATCGCGCCGAACGAGAGCCGCTCGGCGCTCACGGCGACCGTCTGGCGCACGTAGCGGAAGCTGTAGCCGCCGTCCGTGACGCTCTGGCCGGGCCGCAGCAGCGCTTGTCGCGTGTGCTGGAAGGAGGAGGACCCAGCGATGCCGATGAGCATGACTGCGAAGCCGAAATGGGCGATGTAACCGCCGTAACGCCGGCGGTTGCGCCGGATCAGCGCCACCAGGGCGACGATCCAAGGGTCGCGCGTCATGGCCCGTCGTGCCGCGGCGCCACGGTAGAACTCCTGCACCACGGTTCCGATCACAAAGGCACCGAGACCGAACATGATCAGCGCCCGGGGCTGGCTGCCGGCGTCGGTCAGCGTCACTGCCAGGACTGTCACCAGCAGGCCGAAGGCCACCGGGAACACAAACTGCCGCCGCAGGTTCGCGAAGCTAGCGCGACGCCAGGCGATAAGCGGTCCCACCCCGGTTAGCAGCACAAGAATCAGGGCCAGCGGCACGACAAAAGGCGTGAACGCCGGTGGCCCGACGGAAATCTTCGTGCCCGTCACCGCCAGCGAGATCAGCGGGAACATCGTCACCCAGAAGATCACGCAGGTCATCGCCACCAAGACGACGTTCTGCAGCAGGAACATCGCCTCGCGCGAGATCAGCGAGTCGATCCGGTGCTCACTCGCGAGACGGTCGCGCCGCCACAGCACGAGGCCAACCGAGCTGAACAGCATCACCCCCAGCAGGAAGATGAACGGCACGCCGAGCGTCGACTCACCGAAGGCATGGATCGACTCGAGCACACCGGAGCGAACCAGGAAGGTGCCGAAGATCGACAGGGTGCCAAACAGCAGCACCAGCGACACGTTCCAGACCTTCAGCATGCCCCGCTTCTCCTGCAGCTGGATCGAGTGGATGAAGGCGGTGCTGACGATCCATGGCATCAGGGCTGCGTTCTCCACCGGATCCCATCCCCAGTAGCCGCCCCAGCCAAGCTCGGTGTAGGACCAGCGGGCGCCGAGAATGATGCCCAGGCCCAGGCAAAGCCAGGCGGCGAGCGCGAAGCGGCGGGTCTCGCGAATCCATTCGGAGCCGAGCCGTCCCGTGATCAGGGCGGCGACTGCGAACGCAAACGGGACGGCCATCAGCGTGTAGCCCGTGTAGAGCATCGGCGGATGGAACATCATGCTCGGGTGCATCAGGAGTGGGTCCAGGCCGCTGCCGTTGCTGGGTGTGAGCGCCGCCGGCGTCGTCTGGAACGGGTTGGCGGCGAAGCAGGCAAGGCTGGCGAAGAAACCGTCGAGGACCAGCAGCACGGCCGTGGCGTACGGCGCGAGGTCGCGCAGCCGCCTGCGGGTCAGGTACAGCGCAACCGACGACCACAGCGAGGACATGGTGACCCACAGCAGCAGCGACCCCTGCTGCGAGGACCACGGTGCCGTCAGCTTGTAGAAGGTCGGCGTCGTGGTCGACGAGGTGTCAGCTACGACCTTGAAGCTGAAATCGTTGCGCAGGAAGGCGACCTCGAGCAGCGCGAAGGCGGTGATGCTGAGCAGGGCCAGCGCGTAGACCGCCCGGCGCCCGGAGTCAGACCAGTCGCGGCGCCCCGTGCGCGCGCCGTATACCGACGCCACGATGCCGTAGACGCAGACGCCTACGTCAAGCAGCAGGATCGCGTGGCCGAGCTGGCCCATCAGCTGCCGACCACGGCCGGCCCGGCGGGAATGCCAGCCGTGTTCTTGATGGCCCCCGATGCGGCCTGATACTTGGACGGGCACTTGGTCGTCAGGGAATTGACCTCCCCGATGAACGAGCCGCCCTGGTCAGTCACGTCCACCATCACCGCTCGCCCCTGGGCGAACGGGTCCGGCACCTCGCCGGTGTAGCTGACCGCCACGGCCACCCTGCGGTTGGGGCTGAGCACGCGGAAGTCGGTGATCTCGCCGATCCGGCGGATCGAGCCGTTCTCGACCGTGCCAGCAAGGATGTACTGTCCCCCGGGCTTTGCCTTCTGGAGAAGTTGCGATGCGGTCAGCTCGTCGCGACCCGCGCTGAAACTTACGTAGATCAGCGCGCTTGCCAGCAGCAGGGCTGCAGTCAGGGCGACCGTCAACCGGATCGCGCGTTTGCGATTCGGGTCCATGTGAAGGGAGATTCTTCCATACCACACGCGCCCGCGCGCCGCATCCGGGTGAATTTATGATCGTCTAACGGGTTTGCGGCAGACGATACGACCTTCTCAGCGTGTGTAGCTCGAGATGATGTGGAGCACCTGGCTGACAGCGGAGCGCCAGCCGGTGGCGACGACGGCGTGGTAATGGACCACCGAGGCGGCATGCTGCTGCAGAAGGATGACCGCGACCACCGCTCCAAGCACGAGCAGGGTGAGCACGGCTCCCGCCGCCGCTGCGCGGCGGGCAGCACTGCTGCCCGGGCGCGGGCGGTCGGCCTCACGCTCCGGCGGCCGCCGCGCGGGAACAGTTCGCGGGGTACGCGGCTGGACCGAATCACGGGCGGGCCTGGTCACGACCGCAGTCTCCTCGGTCCGGGGGCCGCCGCCACGCGCCGGCAGCACCCGCGTGGCCGCGGTGGCCATGCCGCGACCACGCGCCGGGGCGTCGTCAGACCAGGGCGAAATCCCCCGCGCACCGTCGGTAACCATCTGCGAGAGCTCTGAAGCGGAGCGCGGCCGCTCCTCGGGAACAACCGATATGCCAAGCGCCACCGCCTCCGCCAGCGCGGTCGGTACGTGCGGGTTGATCCGCTGCAGCGGTATCGGAGACTCCCGCTGCTGCTTCAGCGCCAGCTCCGCCAGTGAGCTCGCCTCATACGGCAGCCGTCCGGACAGCAGCTGATAGGTGACGACGCCGAGCGAGTAGAGGTCGGCCTGGGGGCCGGCCCCCTCACCGCGTGCCTGCTCGGGTGACAGGTACGCCGCCGTCCCGAGCACCGAGCCGACTTGCGTGATGCTCGACTGACCGGTCGCTCTGGCGATCCCAAAGTCCGCCAGCTTGACGACGCCGCTCTCAGACACGAGCAGGTTGCCGGGTTTCACGTCGCGGTGCACGACCCCGTTGCGGTGGGCATAGTCCAAGCCACGGCATGCCTGTACGACGATGTCGACAGCCTGCTCCACATCGAGGTGGCCGCGGTCGCGCAAGATCTCCGCACACGAGCTGCCGGGGACGTACTCCATGACGATGAAGTGCTGGTGAGCGGCGCTGTCAAAGCCCGAGTCGAACACCTGGACGATGTTTGGGTGCACGAGGCGCGCGGCCGCCAGCGCCTCGCGCCGGAAGCGTGAGACGAAGGTCGGGTCATCCGCCAGGTGCTCGGCCAGCAGCTTGACGGCGACGTGGCGCTCGAGCCGCTCGTCCAGCGCGAGCAGCACGGTCGACATGCCGCCGACGCCAAGCCGCCCCTCGACCCGGTAGCGACCGTTGATGACCGCGGCCGTGCTCACCCGAGGCCGCTCGTACCGCCGCCGCTGCTGGGCGTCGTTGAGGTGGACGTGGTCGCGCTGGACGTCGTTGAAACGGTGGGGCTGGCGCCGCCGGTCGTGCTTGTGGACGTGGTGCTCAGCGTGGTCTGGGTCGGGCTCGGGGCTGTGGTGGTCGTCGACGGATTGGTGAAGGTCGGCACGGTCTGCGTCGAGGTGGTGGTGGTGCTGGTGGTGGTCCTCCGCTTCGGCCGCGCCGGCTTCGTGGGTACGACCGGAGCGGAACTCACGCACTGGCTGCTGGCCAGCGACTGGATCTTGCTCACCCCCTGCTGCAGATTTGCCATCAGCGTCGAATTGACGCCGTTCAGTGCGTTCAGCGCGCTGCGCAGCTGCGCGATCGACCGGTTCGCTTCACCACAGTAGCCAGCGTCGAGCTGATCGGTGATCGTGTAGATCTGGGCCGTGAGACGGTTTGCCTGCGACTGGGAGAGCCAGCGCCCGGCGCTGCTTCCGCAGCCCGCGATGCCGCCGGCGGCGATGGCGGCGCTCAGCAGTGCGAATGACCGGCGTGCGAATCCCATTGCGCCCGACTTTAGCCACTGATCCGGCCAATCCTGCGCACAGGCCGCCGCCGCTCCCGGAGCGGGTCACTGCCCAGCGTGCAAGCGCTCAGCCAGTGCCTCGGGAAGCCCGGCCGCACGGATCGCCCGCGCCGCTCCGCTGACGTCATAGCCGACCCGGCGGAAGGACGCCGTCCAGCGGTCAGCGTCGAGCTCGAGCCAGGCCGCACGGGGGTCGCCGTCGCGTGGCTGGCCGACGCTGCCGGGGTTCAGCAGCCAGCGCCCCAAACCGAGTTCGAGCTGCTCACCCTCGCGCCGCGCTCCACCCACCGCGCGCTCGCCGTCACGGCGCTGAAAAGCGACCGGCACATGGGTGTGCCCAACCAGGCTGATCCTGTGCTCTTGCGCGGCCATGGCCAGCTCTGCCTGCTGGGGGGTGATGACGTACTCCCAGACGGGATCCCGGGCGCTACCGTGATAAAGCGATACCGGATCGCGCTCGCCAGCCGGTGCCAGCGAGGCCAGAAACTCACGCGTGCGCGCGCTTATCACCCCGGCCGTCCAGATGGCGGCTCGGCGAGCAACGTCTGAAAACGCCTCTACAGACAGCGCCCCGGTCACCCCAAGGTCGTGGTTGCCGGCCAGGCACAGGTCGGCATGCGCTCGTATGAGCCCGACGCAGGCCTCGGGGTCAGCACCGTAGCCGACGATGTCCCCCAGGCACCACACTTCGTCGCAGCGCGCCGCCCCGGCCTGCTCGAGCACCGCTTCGAGCGCCTGCCGGTTGGCGTGTATGTCTGAGATGATCGCTACCCGCACGGCAGCACGTGGGCGCGAGATGCGAGCACCGCGGCGCTACTCTCCGTGCTCGTGCGGGTTCTCGCCGAGCGTACGCTCGCCACCGAACTCGGGCAGGCTCTTGATGTTCTCGCGCGTCTGCCATTTGGCGTAGTTGTCCTGCATGGCGTCGATGAGCTCGTGCATGAACCTCGGTGAGAGGTTGACGCGGGCCACCACAACCCCCGGAACCTCCTCATCCTCGACCTCATGGTCGACGCGGGCGAAGGTGATTGTGAACTCGTAGTCGGAGTGGCTTACGTTCGCGAAATTCGCGTAGTGGCCGGCCATCAACTCCGGTGAGAAGTGGATGTTGATGTGGCGTTCAGGTGGCTGGGGTTGATCCATATCACCCTAGTATCCCATCGGTGCGTGTAATAGTCGTCGCCGTCGGTCGCCTGCGCGATCCGTTTGCCGACGACGTCGCCCACTACGCGCGGCTGCTGGGGCGCTACACCAAGCTCGAACTGGTTGAGGTGCGGGACGACGCCGGGGTTTCCGCCCGGATCCCCGAGCGTGCCTTCATCTCTCAGCTCGAGGTCGGCGGCGACGCCCTCGACTCGCTCGCGTTCAGCGACTTCCTGAGGCGGCACCGGGAGAGCGCACGCGACGTCTGCTTCGTGATCGGCGGGCCGTATGGCGGCCTAAAACTCGAGCGCGCCGATCACCAGCTGTCGCTCGGCCCGATCACGCTGCCGCACCAGCTGGCCCGTGTAGTCCTGCTCGAGCAGATCTACCGCGCGCACAAGATCCTCGCGGGCGAGCCCTACCACCACTGACCCGCCCGCCATCGCCAGCGCTTGCCCAGTAGGCTGCTTGGTACCTCGACAGCGATGACTGCACGCAGCCCAAAGTTTCTCCCCAACCCGGCCCAGCGGTGAGCGACCCGCTCGCCGAGCTCAGGGCAGCGCTGGCTGGCGCGGCCAACAGGCTTCGCCCCGGCAGCCCAGCCGATCGCGAGCTGGCGCTGCGGCTGGAACGGCCCAAGCTCGCCCAGCAGGGCGACTACGCGACCAATGCGGCGATGCTGCTCGCACCGCTGCTTGGGGCCGCTCCGCGGGACATCGCCGCCGAGCTAGCAGAGCGGCTCAGCGCCGCGCTTGGTGCTGAGCTCGCCAGCCACGCGGTGGCCGGCCCTGGGTTCCTGAACCTCGTGATGTCCGACAGCTGGTATCACGCCGCGCTGCGCTCCGTGCTGGACGCCGGCGAGCGCTTCGGCTGCTCCGGGACGCCGCACCCCGAGCGGATCCTGCTGGAGTTCGTGTCCGCCAACCCGACGGCGGTGCTCGTTACCGCCAGCGGCCGCCATGCCGCCTACGGCGACTCTCTGGCAAGGATCCTCCGCCACTACGGGCACACGGTCGCAACCGAGTATTACTTCAATGACGCCGGCTCGCAGATCCGGCGGCTCGGAGAGTCGGTCCGCGCCCGCGCGCTGGGCCTCGAGCCGCCCGAGGACGGCTACCAGGGGGCTTATGTATCCGAGCTTGCGGGCGAGATCGCCGGGGCGGCGGACCCAGATGCCGACGTGGATGCAATCGCCGGGCGCGCCGTAGCGATCCTGCTGGAACGGATCAAGGCGACGCTGGTGCGCTACGGCGTTCACTTCGAAACGTTCTTCAGCGAGCGTACGCTGCATGCTGGTGCTCCGAGCCCACTGGATCGTGCGCTGGCGCACCTGCGTGCTGCCGGCCATATCTACGACCACGCGGGCGCGGTCTGGCTGCGCACCACCGCCTTTGGCGACGACAAGGACCGGGTGCTGCTGCGTTCCAGTGGCGAGCCGACCTACTTTGCTGCCGACGTGGCCTACATGGCGAACAAGCGCGAGCGCGGCTTCGAGCGCCAGCTGCTGCCTGTGGGCGCCGACCACCACGGCTACGTCGCACGTTTGAAGGCCGCCTTCCAGGCGTTGGGCGAAGACCCCGAGCTGCTCGAACCCCTGATCATCCAGTTCGTGCACCTGGTCGAAGGCGACCAGCGCGCCGCAATGTCCAAGCGCCGCGGTGAGTTCGTGACCCTCGATGCGCTCCTCGACGAGATCGGCGTGGACGCGACCCGCTACTTCATGCTGCAGAGCTCGCATGAACGCACGATCGACTTCAACCTCGACCTGGCGCGGTCACAGTCCTCGGAGAATCCGGTCTTCTACATCCAGTACGCCCACGCCCGGATCAGCTCGATGCTGGGCAAGCTGGGGACCGAGCGCGTGCTGCTGGCGACCGACGCGCGGGCCGATTGGAGCTCGCCCGCTGGCGAGCTCCATGGCTCTGAGCGGGAGCTCATCAAGCGCTTGCTCTCGCTTCCAGAGGAGGTCGCCGAGGCAGCCGAGCGCCGCGCACCACACCGGATGGCGGTCTATGCGCTCGAGCTGGCGCAGGATTTCACCGCCTTCTACCGCGACTGCAAGGTCGTTGGCGCCAAGCCCGAGCCGACGGAGTCGTTCCGGATCGCTCTCAGCGTCGCCGCCCAGACACAGCTGGCACTCGTGCTCGGGCTGCTTGGCGTGAGCGCCCCCGACGCAATGTGAGCAGTGAAGCGCGGCTTCAGATGAAGCGCTCGAGCTCGCGCACCAGCCGCTCCGCGTCCTCGCTGGGCAGGGGCGCAGCGCCGACGAGACTGGTCTGCGCCGCACGGCGAGACCGGGCTCGCCACTTTGGCAGCGTGAAGGCGAGCAGCGCCAAGCCGCCCAGGAAGATCACTGGCGGGAGCACGTAGATCGTCAGGTCAAACCCGCGGGCGGGCGGCCGTGCCAGCACCGCCGGCCCGTACTGCGCGACCATGCCCGCTTTCACCTGCGACATGTCCAGCCCCTTGGCCAGCAGGCCGTCGAGGTATTGGCGCTCCGAAATTGCCTGTGGCGAATTGACTTGCGCGAGCGGCTCGTGGCAGGAGACGCACATGAACTGCGCCAGCACCGCCGTGTAGCTGGGAAGCGCAGCCTGGGCCGCGCCAGCCAGCGCCAGCGCCGCCCCGGTGGTGGCGGCCAGCAACATCAGCCGCCGCAGGATCGATGGCCGCAGGATCGATGCTCTCATGCGCTCAGCCCCAGCACGCGGTCGAGCGTCTGGTTCGTCCACTGGCTGGAGAGCTGGTAGGTGCGCGCGGCCACGACCTCTCCGTTGCGGCCGATGATGAACGTCTCCGGGACGCCGTTGACCCCGTAGGGCGCGACAAAGTTGTCTCCGGGGTCGAGCAGCACCGGGTAGGTGAGCCGGTAGCGGCGCATGTAGCTCGCAGCGTCGGTGTTCGAGTCCTGGTAGGTCACGCCAACCAGCTCGCCCCCATGCGCTGCCAGCACCTGCTGCGCGTGCCGGAGGATGGGCGTCTCGGCCGCACAGGCCGTACACCAGCCGGCAAACACGTTCAGCATCACGACCTTGCCGCGCAGCTGGCGCAGGGTCAGGTACCGGTTCGTGCCGAGCACCTGCAGCCGCATACGGTCGTTAGGCGCCGGCGGCGTCTGGCCGCTGCTGACCCTGGCGGCAAGCGCATTCCCCGGGCCGCTCTGCGCCACGCCGAACGCGAGCACCGCCAGCAGCGCGACCGCGACGGCAGATACGACACCCGGGAGCAGGTACCTGCGCATAGCAACACAGGGTACCCGTAGTCGCGAGCTCCGCGCGGAGCCTAGAATGTGCCCGGCTGCGAACGTAGCTCAGTTGGTAGAGCGTCGGCTTCCCAAGCCGAAGGTCGCGGGTTCGAGGCCCGTCGTTCGCTTTCCCAGGTAGTCCGTGCCAGACGCCACACGCAGCGCACAAAGACCGGTCGTGCCAGCGTTCAGCCGCCGGCCCACACCCACCCTCACGACCACTGCGCTGGCCACGCAGGCCCGGCCGCTACCGGACCGGAGATCACAGCGGCAGCGGCCGGTCCCGGTCTTGTCTCGCCCTTGACGGCTGGGACGTTTGCTCGCCTGCAGTTCCCGTGTTAGAGCAGAGTGTCGAGCATCGCGATCAGCTCGTCGCGCTGGTAGCCGTATTGTCGTGCGAGTGCGACTGTTTCTTTGAGCTTGTTGATCATCGCGCCGCGCTCGGGTGTGCCCGTGACACGGATCGCGCGGCCTCTACCGACCTCGAGCAGGCCTTCGTCGCGTAGGACGCGCAGTGCGCGCAGCACGGTGTTGGTGTTTACGCCGAGGACGGCGGCGAGGTCTTTGGCTTGCGGGATCCGCTGGCCTGGGTTCGCTTCGCCGTCTGCGATCGCGCGGCGGATCTCGGCTGCGATTTGTTGGTGCAGGTCGGTCGGGTCGCTGCGGTCAACCGCGGTGAGTGTGAGCTGGTTGTTGTCGGGGTCAACGGAAGGCTTGACAGAGGCCATAAAACTAATGTTAGAAGCGTTATGGGTTTGGTGCAACAGGATCCCGTGGTCGACCCGGATGCGCAGGCGCTGTTTCGCGAGGCGCGTCGCCGGGAGCGCCGCCGTCGCGCAACCATCGCGGCGGGCGTGCTGGTTTTCGTGGGGGCGCTCACGGCTGTCGTGGTCGCGCGTCTGGGTGCCGGCCGGCCCGTGACCGGCACGCGTGCGCGTGCGCGCACGCCCGCTGGCGGTCAGGCGGCCGTGACCGTCACACCCCGCCAGCCAACAGCGCTCGCGGTATCCAGTACCGGTGTGCTTTATGTCGTTGATCCGGCGCGTGATCAGATCCTGCGGCGGTTGCGTGACGGCCGCTTCGCGGTGCTGGCGGGTAGCGGCCGCGAAGGTTTCTCGGGTGACGGCGGCCCCGCGACACGGGCGGAGCTTCGCCTCCAGAGCGGCTCGAGTGTTGTTGTCAGCCCGCGCGGCGTGGTTTATTTCTCCGACACCGGCAACGACCGTGTGCGCGCCGTCTCACCTAATGGGCGTATCTACACGGTGGCGGGCAGCGGCGCGCGGATCCCCGCCAACCGCATCGGCCCGTATCTCACCGGCTCACGCCCGGCGTTGCGTGTCCGTCTCGACGAGCCGACCGGCCTCGCGTTCGGGCCCGGAGGGAAGCTGTATGTCGCAGCCCAGGACATCGTCTCGCTCGCTAACGGCACGGTGTCGTATTTCGCCGGCCCAACAAGCCGCGCATACAGCCGGCAGGACCTGTTGCTTCCGGGGGTAGGGGACACCATGCTCGCGTTTGACCGCTCCGGGGACATGTTCGTCGCGAACTTCCCTGCGCTCTCAGAGCGCACCGCGGCAGGCCGGATCCTGTTTCTCGGCGACGGGTTCCGCAGCGACGGCCAAAGCGGCGCGCTCGCCGCAAGCCCAAACGGTGCCGTGTACGAGGGCGTCGGTGATCTGGGCGGCATCTTTGAGCGCTTGACCAGCCCGCACCCAGTTCCTTACGGGCACGTCATGAGCAGCCGCGGGCTCTCACCCAACCTGATCGCACCACAGGCTCTCAACAGACTGCTCAACACCAGACCCAAGCACAACCACCCGAACCAGTTCGCGCCTAACAACATGGCTGTCAGCGCCAACGGCACCATCTACGCAGGCACCGACAGCGGCATCTTCTCGACCGTCAGCGCGATCGTGCAGATCAACCCCAACGGACACGTCCGGCTGCTCTGGGCATCCCGCTGACCGACGCTCGACGCTCACGAGCACTCCCCTCGGATGCGCCCCCGCAACCCGGCGGCGCTCCAGGCAACCTCAGCTTGTCGCCAATCCGCTAGCCGGCGGCTGGCGGCCAACATCGTGGGAGAGATAGCACTCGCCGATCGCTCACTTAGCGCGCAAAGCGAGTCAGATTTCGGTGGCTGGGAGATGCCCGCGCGGATGCGAAAGCGTGGCTCGTCGGGTCAAGGTTCGTGGCGCGTGACGGTGCTGACCAGGTCGATCGACTCGTCGAAGGAAAGGATTGCCTCCACGCCGGTGGCTTCGGCCTGGGCTACTAGATAGGCCTCGGCAAAGTCCAAGCGATCGACTTCGTAGACCTCGAACGCGCGAAGCAGGGTCGCTGAGTCCAACGTCTTGATTGCCGGCAACGCGATCGCCGCGCGCATCAGTTCGGCGACACGCCTGCGAGGGACCTCATAGAAGGACTCGAGCACGTAGACACACTCTGCGACGATCAAGTCGGCGAGCAGTAGCTCCCCGGCGTCGGTCAACGCGCGTGTAGCGCGAGCGGCCATCTCCGGCGGGTCACCGGTCAGATGGCGGATCAGCACATTGGTGTCGAGGAACTCGGTCAGCGTCGCTTCCCGGCGCGAGCTGATCGCGTCTGGCGCAGAACCTCATCCCACGGTGTTCCACGCTTTGAGGCCGGCACCGGGACGCTACCCGCAAGCTCGAGAAGGTCGGGGGTCTTCGCGACCACAGCACGCGCACGCTCCACCCGAAAGAGGAGCTCATCTCCCTCCTGCAACCCGAGCGCATCTCTGACGCTCTTAGGAATGGTGACCTGTCCCTTCGAGGTGATCTTCGCGCTCGAGTCCATCTTCACTCCTTACCAGTCAGAGAAAGTACGGCTATCAGCTCTTGCCCACACTCCCGCGAGTACTCGTTGATCCGTTGCCTCTCGCGGTCCGCTCGCCGCTCGCGGGAACGGCTTGACTACTGGCGCTGGGTGCTGGCCTACCGGCAACGGGGCCTGCCTGTATTACCGGATGCGATCTCCACGTTCACGGCAAACACCGACGCACGCGAGCTCAAGGCCCGGCTGAGCCCAAGACACCTGCAGGGTGGCAGTGCGCGTTGCGGACGAGCGGGCCCGCGATAGTTGCGTACGCAAGTACCCCTCCGCGGAGGGCGCGTTGAAGGCGTGCGCGACGAGCACCAGCCGCCCGCCACGCGACACCGCGGCCAGGAAACAGCCGCGGCAGCTGGGCGGCTACTCGTGAAAGGCGGTGTCGATCCAGGCCATCTGCGAGCGCAGGTCCTTGCCGACCAGCTCCACCTGGTGGCCCGCCTGCTCCTCGCGCATGCGCCTGAAGCTCTCCTGCCCGGCGCGGTTCTCGGCGATCCACTCGCGCGCGAACTCGCCCGACTGGATCTCTGAGAGGATCTGCTTCATCGCCTGGCGCGTCTGGTCGGTGATCACCCGCTTGCCGCGCGTGTAGTCGCCGTACTCGGCCGTGTTGGAGATCGAGTAACGCATCCCCGCGAGGCCCTTCTCGTACATCAGATCGACGATCAGCTTGAGCTCGTGCAGGCACTCGAAGTAGGCCATCTGCGGGTTGTAGCCAGCCTCCACGAGCGTGTCGAAGCCAGCCTGCACCAGCTCGCTGACGCCGCCGCAGAGCACCGCCTGCTCGCCGAACAGATCGGTCTCGGTCTCCTCCCGGAAGCTCGTCTCAAACACTCCGGCGCGGGTGCAGCCGATCCCCTTGGCGTAGGCGAGCGCCAGCGGCTGGGCGTTGCCGGTTGCGTCCTGGTGGACCGCCACCAGCCCGGGAATGCCGGTCCCTTCGAGGAACAGCCTGCGGACCATGTGCCCCGGCCCCTTCGGCGCCACCAGCGCCACGTCAATGTCCTGCGGCGGCTTCACCGTCTCATACAGCACCGAGAAGCCGTGGCTGGTGAGCAGCAGGTTGCCGGGCTCGAGGCCGCCCTGGATCTCCTCCCACACGGCGCCGTGCAGCTCGTCGGGAACGAGCAGCATCACCACATCGCCCGCGGCCGCTGCGGCCGCCGGGTCGACGACCCGCAGGCCGTGGCCCTGTGCCTTGGCGACGCTCGCCGAGGCGGGGCGCAGCCCGACCACCACCTCCACGCCGGAGTCCTTCAGGTTGTTGGCGTGGGCGTGG
>JAJYHG010000195.1 GCA_021784895.1 Actinomycetes bacterium | reverse complement strand
AGTCCCCGGATCTCCTTCTCGGTGAAGCCGAACCGTTGCAGACCGTCGAGCGTCATGACGCCGTGGTTCTGGCGCAGCGAGCGGGTGAGGGCCAGGTCGCGGTCGACGCGAGGGAGGGGTTTCCGTTCCTCAGGGACGGAAACTCCTCCCTCGCTGCTTCCTAGCTTCGGTTTGCCCGCCATAACCCGGATGCTCTCAGAGAACGGGTGGCTCGAGGCGCGCGAAATGTGACAATTCCGGCACATTTCGCACTCACAGCGACTCCACCGCGACTCCACCGCGACTCCACCGCGACTCCACCGCGACACCACCGTGACACCACCGCGACACCACCGCGACACCGCTGGGACTGTAGGCTCAGACGATGGACCGGAACTGTGAGCAACCGCTGGGCGAGCCGGTCGCTTTCGCCGGAGCCACTGTGCCCGGGCGCACGGTGGTGCTGCGCGGCCCCCGCGTGGTGCTGCGGCCGGTCGATCCCGAGCACGACGCGCCCGCGCTCTACGCAGCCTCGCACCCGCCCGACGGCGACCCATCGATCTGGACCTACCTCTACGACGGCCCCTACCCGGACCCGCATAGCTTTCAGGCCGCGCTCAGCCAGCAGGCCGCCCAAGCCGACCCGCTCTTCCTGAGCGTCACGGACGCCGCCACCGGCCAGCCGCTGGGCGTCGTCTCCTACATGTCGATCGTGCCCGAGCACGGTGTCATCGAGATCGGCAACATCTGGTTCGGCCCAAGGCTCAGGCGCACTCCCGCTGCGACCGAGACTATTTTCCTGCTCGCAAGCCATGCCTTTGACGAGCTTGGCTACCGCCGCCTGGAGTGGAAGTGCAACGCGCTCAACGAGCCCTCGCGCAGCGCGGCACTGCGGTTCGGCTTCCATTACGAGGGCACTTTCGCGAACCACCGTGTGGTTAAGGGCCGTAACCGCGACACCGCCTGGTTCGCGATCACCGTCCAGCGCTGGCCCGCACTGCGCGCCGCCTTCGAGCGCTGGCTTGCGCCCGACAACTTCGACGCCTCCGGAGCCCAGCGCTCGTGCCTCGGCGCCCGTGCCGCCTGACGCGCAAGCGTGCCACCAATTCTGTCAAGCTTCACGTTGCTGCCGAAAACATCGCGCAATGGGTGCGACTAACCCACGAGACCAGGTTGACTACCAGACGATCGCCGAGACCGTGCCGGCGATCGTGTTCGTATCGGAGACTGGCCCGGAGGCCCGCTGGATCTATGTCAGCGAGTGGATCGAGACGATCCTCGGTTACACGGCGCAGGAGTGGGTTGGTCACGCCGGTGTGTGGGCGCAGCATCTGCACGCAGACGACCGTGACGCTGAGCTCGCCGCCGAGGCGGCTGCGGTTGTGCGCGCGCGGGAGGCGCTCGCCGCCGGTACCGCTCGGCGCAGCGACAACTTCTCCCGTGATTACCGCATGCTGCACCGGGACGGGCACAGCGTCTGGGTACGCGAGAGCTCGGTCCTGACCAAGGCCGCAGACGGCACCCTCCGCTGGCACGGGGTGCTGTTCGACATCACCGACCAGAAGCTCGTCGAGCGGCAGCTCGCGCGCCAGTCAGACCAGCAGGCGGCAGTTGCGCGTCTTGGTGAGATGGCTCTCAGGGGCGTGGTCGTAGACGAGCTCCTCGGCGCAAGCTGCCGTGCGCTGAACGACCTGCTCGGCGCTGACGCGGTGCTCGCCTGGCAGGTCAGCGCCGACCGTACGACGCGGGAGCTGCGCGCCGCCTGCGGTGCAGCGTCCGCCGGGCTGCCACTTGATGCCAGCCCGGTGGTGCCCGGCTCACCGGCAGCCCGGGCTCTGCTCACAGGCGAGCCGGCGATCGTTCAGAACTGGGCTGAAGAGACGGAGTGGGCTGCGGGCCTGCCGATCAAGCAGATGGGCATCATGAGCAACATCATCGTGCCAATCGCCGACCAGCCGTACGCCTGGGGGCTGATTGGGGTGTACAGCGAAACACCGCACGCGTTCACCGAGCGCGACATCAACTTCGTAGTGGCGGTCGCCAACATCCTCGCCGAGGCGATCGAACAGCAGCAGGCGCAGGACGAGATGGAGCACCGTGCGCTGCACGACGTGCTCACCGGCCTGCCGCACCGCAGCCTCTTCACCGACCGCCTCGAGCAGGCGCTTGAGCGCATGCGCCGCCACCCGGGCCTCTTGACCGCGATCCTGTTCATCGACGTCGATCACTTCAAGCATGTCAACGATGCGCTCGGCCACCAGGCCGGCGACGAGCTCCTGATCAGCGTCGCCACACGCCTGCGCGAGGCGGTCCGTCCTGCGGACACAGTCGCCCGCTTCGGCGGCGACGAGTTTGGCCTGCTGCTCGAGGAGATCACCAGCGAGCGCGTCGCGATCGCCACCGCCGAGCGCATCGCCGCGAGCTTCGCCCGGCCGTTTGTGCTCGGGTCGGGCTCACAGTTCGTGACCGCCAGTATCGGCATCGCGCTCGCCGACGGCCACCAGCCTGCGGACGCGCTGCTGCGCGACGCCGACGCCGCCATGTACCGCGCCAAGCAGCGCGGCCGCGCTCGCTACGACGTCTTTGACGATGACCTGAGGATGCGCGCGCTCGTTCGTGATCGCACCGAGAACGAGCTGCACCGGGCGCTCGACGCCCACGAGCTGCGGCTCGTCTACCAGCCGATCGTTGACCTCCGTGACGAGCAGATCTACGGCGTCGAGGCGCTGTTGCGCTGGGACCATCCCCAGCGCGGCACGATCGCTCCGGCTGAGTTCATCCCGGTGGCGGAGGAGAGCGGGCTGATTGAGCGCATCGGCCAGTGGGTGATCGAGGAGGCGCTCCGGGATGTGGTCCGCTGGGAGCAGCTGACCCCCGACCGGCCGCCGGTCCACGTCGGCGTCAACGTCTCCGTGCAACAGCTGCTCAACCGGCGTTTCCCCGACACGCTGGCCGAGGCGATCCGTACCGCCGGCGCTGATGCGCAGGTGGTCGCGCTGGAGCTCGACGAGAGCGTGCTGCGCGACGAGGCTGATCAGGTGCGCGGCACGCTACGGCTGCTCAAGCGGCTCGGCGTGCGGCTGGCAGTTCACGATTTCGGCACCGGCGACTCGTCGCTGCGACAGCTCGCGGCACTGCCCATCGACACGATCAAGGTGCAGCCGCAGTTCGTCGCCGCACTCGGCACCAAGGACGCCAACGGGCCGATCGCGCAGGCCGCGATCGCGACCGGAAACGCCCTTGGGCTCAAGGTGATCGGCCTCGGTGTGGAACGGCCCGAGCAGGTCCGCGAGCTGCGCGCGCTGGGCTGCCACTCGGTCCAGGGCTTCCTGTTCGGCGAGCCGCTGTCCGCGGCGGAGGTGAGCGCGCTATTGGCTGCCGGCGGCAGCCTCACGCAGAAGCCCGGCTAAGCGGCGATCTCCAGCTGCGCGCTCCAGGTCGCGTACATCTGCGAGTAACGCCCACCCGCCGTAACCAGCTGGTCATGCGTGCCGGCCTCGACGATCCGCCCGCCGTCGACGACCATGATCCGGTCGGCCTTCATCGCCGTGCTGAGGCGGTGTGCGATCAGCACGGCGGTGCGTCCTTGCAGCAGCACATCGAGCGCCGTCTCGACCATGGTCTCAGAAAGCAGGTCGAGGTTCGACGTTGCTTCGTCCAGTACCAGTACCCGCGGGCGGGCGTGGAAGGCCCGCGCCAGGGCGATCAGCTGCCGCTCACCGGAGGACAGCGACTGCCCGCGCTCGTGCACGACCGTCGCAAGCCCGTCTGGCATCCGCTCCACAACCTCACGCAGGCCCACCGCATCCACCGCCTCCCAGACCTCGTCGTCGGATGCTTCCGGCCGCGCGAAGGCGATGTTCTCGCGCAGCGAGCCGGCGAACAGAAACGGCTCCTGGGGCACCACGCCGAGCTGGCGGCGCAGCGAGTGAAGCGTCACGTCGCGCAGGTCATAGCCGTCGATCAGCACCCGCCCGGCCGTGGGGTCGTAGAAGCGCGTGATCAGCTTGGCGATCGTCGACTTGCCGGCGCCGGTCTCACCGACGAACGCCACCGTCTCCCCGGGCGCGATCACAAACGACACGTCCCGCAGAACAGATTGTCCGGGGCGGTAGCCAAAACCCACGTGTTCAAAGCGGATCTCACCGGCCACCGGCGGCAGTTGCACCGCATCCGCCCGCTGTGGCGTGTTGGGCTCGGTGCGAAACAGCGTGCGCAGCTTCACCACCGAAGCCTGCCCCTGCTGGAAGGTCGAGTACTGCTGCACCAGCAGCTGGATCGGCGCGAAGAAGCGGTTCAGGTATAGGAAGTAGGCGATCAGTGCGCCGATCGGCAGCTGGTGGTGGAGCACCATCTCACCGCCGATCGCAAGCAGCGCCCCCTGGCCGAGGTAGCCGAGCAGCTGCGTGCCGGGGCCGTAGATCGCGTTGATCTGGGCGGTCCGGTTGCTCGCCTGCTGGTACTCGCCCACGACCCGCCGGTGGGCGACGACGTTGCGCGCCTGGCGGTTGAAGGCGGCGACCGTGCGCATCCCCTGCAGGCTCTCCGAGAGGTCGCCGAGCACCCCGGCGATCGCGTCGCGCACCCGTAGGTAGGCGCGCTGGGAGGCGCGTGTGAACCAGACCGTGGAGAGCGTCAGGATCGGCACCACCAGCGCCAGCGTGATCAGGGTCAGCTCGACGTTCTGGGCAAACAGGATCGCGGTGATCACGATCATCGTCAGCGCCTGCGCGACCAGTTGCGCCAGGCCGTCCTGCAAGAGCTGCTGCAGGTTCTCGATGTCGGCGGTCATGCGCGTCATCACCACGCCCGCCTTCTCCTGGGTGTAGTAGTCCAGCCCGAGGCGCTGCAGGTGCGCGAAGACCTTGACGCGCAGGTCATACATCACCCCCGCCGCCAGCCGGCCGCTGGCGCGCACCTGTGAGCGCTGCGCCAGCGCGCTTGCCACCGTCGCCAGCATGAACACGCCCGCACAGGCGCCGACCACGGCGAAGCTGCCGCGGGCCTGCGGCGGCATCCCGTGGTCGACCGCGTACTCGATCAGCAGCGGCCCCACCTGGCCCAGCACGCTGACCAGCGACACCATCGCCACCGCCCACAGTCCGAGCCGCCAGTGGCGGAAGACCAGCTGGCGCAGGGTCAGGTTGCGCTCAGGCTCACCGGCGCCGGTGTAGGTGAAGACCGCGTCCGGCGCCGGGTGCTCGCCCTCGCGCGCGAGCAGCCTGTCAACCCCCTCCTGCAGCTCCGACGGGATCCCCGCAAACGGCAGCCCGCCACCCGGCGAGCCCGCGTGCCCACCGCCGCCGCCGAACATCGGCGAGCCGCCGCCGAAGCCCCCGAAGCTCACAGGAGGGCCTCGATTCCCGCGGGTCCCGCCGCCGGGGGCCCCGCTTGGCCCCCGGCGGCGCTGGAGCGCCCACGGCGCTCACGCTCATCCGCCTCGGCCTGCGCCAGCACCTCCACGTACAGCGGCGATGACTCCATCAGCTCGGCGTGCGTGCCGTCGGCCACGATCCGCCCGCTGTCGAGCAGCACCACCCGGTCGGCGAGCGCGATCGTGGAGAGCCGGTGGGCGACGATCAGCGTCGTGCGCCCCTGCATGAGGGTGCGCAGCGCCTCGTGGATCTCCTGCTCGACCTGCACGTCGACGGCGCTGGTGGCGTCGTCCAATACCAGGATCGGCGGGTTCACGAGCAGCGTGCGGGCGATCGCGATGCGCTGGCGCTGGCCACCCGAGAGCGTGTAGCCGCGCTCGCCGACGACTGTGTCGTAGCCGTCGGGCAGCTCCAGGATGAAGCGCTCGGCACCGGCCGCGCGGGCGGCTGAGCGGACCTCCTCGAGGCTCGCGTCGGGGCGGCCGTAGGCGATGTTCTCGCGGATCGACTCCGAGAACAGGAAGGGCTCGTCCAGCACCACGCCGACCTGGTGGCGCAGGCTCACGAGCGTCAGCTCGCGCACGTCGTGGCCGTCGACTTTGACGGCACCCGCGTCCACGTCGTAGAACCGTGTGAGCAGCCGCGCGACGGTGCTCTTGCCGCTGGCGGTGCGCCCGACCATCGCGACCGTCTCGCCCGGTTCGAGCCGCAGGTCGAGATCGTCGAGCACGGCCGGGCCCCCGTCGGTGTAGGCGAAGCGCACGTGTTCGAAGGCGATCTCGCCGCGGGCGTCCAGGAGGTCGACGGCCAGCGGGCCGTCGACGACCTTCGGCTGCTCGTCCAGCACCTCGTAGATGCGCACGGCCGAAGCGGCGGCGCGCTGGCTGAGCATCACCAGCATGCCGAGCATCTGGAAGGGGGCCTGCAGCATCACGATGTAGAGGCTGAAGGCGAGGATCGCGCCGTCAGCCAGGTGGTGGTGGATCACCAGGTAGCCGCCCCACAAGAGGATCGCGGCGAGGCCGAGCTGGGGCAGGTTCTGCACCACGGGGGTGAAGCGGGCGCGGATGTCGGCGTCCTTGATGTAGGCCCAACGGACCCGCTGTGCGGTGCCCTGCAGGCTGTGCAGCTCGCGCTGCTCGCCGACGAAGGACTTGACGACGCGCACGCCGCTGACGTTCTCATCGACGGTCGTGGCGATCTCGGCCAGCCGGGCCTGGATCAGCCAGGAGACCGGGAAGATGCTCCTGCGCATGCGCAGGCCCATCAGGAAGACCAGCGGCAGCGTGCACAGTGCCACGAACGCGAGGCCCACGTTGATCGTGAGCATGTAGGCGAAGGCGACGAGGGCGATCGAGCACTGCACGAGGATGCTCGGGCCGAAGATCAGGTAGCGCTGGACCGAGCGGATGTCGGAGTTGGCGCGTGAGATCAGCTGGCCGGACTGGACGCGGTCGTAGAACTGGAAGTCAAGGCGCGTGAGATGCGTGTAGATGATGTTTCGCAGGTCGGCCTCGATCGCGTAGGCGGTGCGCATCAACAGCAGGCGCGAGAGGTAGGCGGTCAAGCCGGCCGCGAGCGCGATCGCAAAGACGATCCGCACGTAGTGCGCAAGCGGTGCGGTGTGTGCCTCGATCGAGTGGTTGAGGGCGTCGTTCAAAAGGCTCGGGATCTGCACCTGCAACAGCAGCGAGACGAAGGAGAGCGCGAGCGCCGTAAACAGCGTGCGGCGGTGCGCGAGTACGATCGGCAGCGCCCGGCGCAGCCAGCTCTTGTTGCGGTCGGGGTCGATCCAGGCGCGCGGTGGTGCCAAGCGCGAGGCCTCGGGTGCGGGCGCGAGGCGGGGCGTGGCGAGCGCGCTCAACGCGGCAGTTCCCCGAGCAGCTGCGTGATCCGTTCCAGGCGCTCCTCGACGGCCGCGTCGGCGGCGGCGAGCACCAGCCTCCCGGCCTCGGTCAGGCCGACGTCGACGCGCCGGCGGTCGCAGGCGGCGTGGTCGCGGCGCACCAGCCCGCGCGCAACCAGGCCGTCGACCACGCCGGTGATGCTCGGGCGGCTGACCGCGAGCTTGTCAGCCAGCCGTGAGGCGGCCTCCTGGCCCTCGCCGAGCGTTGCCAGCACTCGGTACTGGGCGAGGGTGAGGTTGGTGGTCGCGACCGCGCACTCGACTACGCGCGCCAGCCGGGCGATCGTGTGGCCGGGTTGGGTGGCGGTGGTAGGCCCGGCCGTGGCCGGCTGGGACCGTAGCCGCGCGCAGCCTGATGGTTCAGTCGTCACATAGTTAGGCTAGCGAATGATCCGCCGATTCCAGGCCGCCAGTCTCAGCCGCCGTCGGCGAGCCGGGCGAGCAGGCGCACGCTCTGGCGCAGGATCGCCTGATCCTCCGCTGAGAGCTCTGCGATCTCCTGCGCGAGCCAGCTGTCACGGGCGTTGCGATCAGCCTCCAGTGCGGCCCGTCCGCGCGGGGTCAGCGCGACCTGGGTGCGGCGGCCGTCATGGGCGTCGGGGTGGCGTTCGATCAGCCCTTCAGCCTCGAGCTCGCAGACCGTCTGGCTCATCGATTGCGGGCGGACCGACTCCAGTGCGGCCAGGGCGCCGATGCTGTGCGGGCCGTCGCGGTCAAGGCGTCCCAGCACCGAGGCCTGGGTCAGCGGGAAGCCGTAGCCGCGCCGCAGCCTGCGGATCAGGCGCCCGAGCACCACTCGCAGGTCGGTTTGGAGCGCGTCGCCGGGTGGCTGGTCATGGCCAGTCGTAAGGACGGCGCTGGACGCGGTTTGCTCGCTGTCGATCACGGTCTCAAGGATAGAGAAGGATAACGTCAGCGTAAACGCTTAGGCAGGTAAACTGTATAATTGCTTACAGACGAAGATGACCACCACGGCCAGCCGGATCCAGCGGCGCAGCGGTCCGCTGCCCCACAACTACAAGTGGATTGCGCTCTCCAACACCACGCTCGCCGTGCTGCTGGCGACGCTGGACGGCTCGATCACGATCATCGCGATGCCCGACATCTTCCGCGGCATCCACCTGAATCCGCTGCAGGCAGGCAACAGCTTTTACCTGCTGTGGATGGTGCTCGGCTACCTGATCGTCTCGAGCGTGCTGATCGTCAGCCTGGGCCGCCTCGGCGACATGTTTGGCCGGGTGAAGATCTACAACCTCGGTTTCGTGATCTACACGGCCGCGTCGCTGCTGTTGACGATCGACTGGATGACCGGCGCCGCGGGCGCGACCTACCTGGTGGTGCTGCGGCTCGTGCAGGGCGTCGGCGGGGCCTTCCTGCTGGCCAACGCGGCGGCAATCGTGACCGATGCCTTCCCCTCCAACCAGCGCGGCATGGCGCTCGGGATCAACAACATCGTCGGCGTCAGCGGCATGTTCATCGGCCTGGTTCTGGGCGGCCTGCTGGCGCCGATCGACTGGCGGCTGGTGTTCCTGATCTCGGTCCCGGTGGGCCTGTTCGGGACCGTTTGGGCGTACCTGAACCTGCGTGAGCTCAGCCGCCCCCAGCGCGGAGCGAGGATCGACTGGCCCGGCAACGTCAGCTTCGCGCTCGGCCTGATCCTGATCATGGTCTCGATCACCTACGGGATCCGCCCCTACGGCTCGAGCGCGATGGGCTGGATGAGCCCCCGCGTGCTGGTGCTCGCCAGCTCCGGCGTGCTCTGCCTGGTCGCCTTCCTGGCGATCGAGCTGCGCGCACACGACCCGATGTTCCGCCTGCCGCTGCTGCGGATCCGTGCCTTCACCGCGGGCACGGTTTCGACCTTCCTGGCGGCCGTCGCGCGCGGCGGCCTGATGTTCATGCTGATCATCTGGTTGCAGGGCATCTGGCTGCCCGAGCACGGCGTCAGCTTCACCAGCACACCGCTTCAGGCCGGGCTGGCGATGCTGCCGCTGACGGTCGGGATGCTCTTTGCCGGCCCGCTCTCCGGAGCGCTGTCTGATCGCTACGGCGCCCGCGGGTTTGCCACCGGCGGGATGGTCGCGACCGCCGCCACGTTCGTCTGGATGTGGCTGCTGCCGATCGACTTCACCTACCTCGAGTTCGCCGGCGCGCTGCTGCTGATGGGGGTCTCGTTTGGCCTCTTCGCTTCCCCCAACCGCGCCGCGGTGATGAACAGCCTGCCGCCGGAGGACCGTGGTGCCGGCGGGGCCATGAACCAGACCTTCCAGAACAGCGCCCAGGTGCTCTCGGTCGGGATCTTCTTCTCGCTGATGATCGCCGGCCTGGCCGCCAACCTGCCGCACACGCTCACCGCCGGCCTGCGCGCACACGGGGTGCCGCTCGCCAAGGCGGCGGCGGTCGGTCACATCCCGCCCGTCTCGGTGCTGTTCGCCGCCTTCCTCGGCTACAACCCCGCGCGCAGCCTGCTCGGCTCGCAGGTCCTGAGCCACCTCCACGGCCACAACCTGGCGGTGCTCACCGGCCGCTCGTTCTTCCCGCAGCTGATCGCCGGGCCGTTCCGCGACGGCTTGCACACCGCCTTCGCGTTCGCGATCGCCGCCTGCATCGTCGCCGCCTTCACCTCCGCCATGCGCGGCGGCATCTACCACCACGGCGAGGCGCGCAGCGAGCCCGGCGCGCCGGCCGATCTCGACGCTCCGGCTGCCCGTCGCAGCCACGCATCGGCGTAGCGTGCGGGCCGGATTCGGCCGCTGCGGAGCAGGCCTCAGGCCCAGGATTGGACTACGCTCCTGGCATGCGTTATCCGGGGGAGTGGGAGCCGCACGAGCGGACGATCATGGGCTGGCCCTGCCGCACCGAGCTGTGGGGTCCCACGCTCGAGCAGGCCCGCGCCGACTACGCCCAGGTCGCCAACGCGATCGCAGACTTCGAGGACGTGACCATGATTGCCGGCTCGCCCGCCGACGCGCGCGCAGCGCGCGCCGCCTGCACCGGACGCGTCCAGGTCACCGAGCTGCCGATCGACGACTCCTGGCTGCGCGACAGCGGCCCGATCTATCTGGTTGACGACCGCGGTGGGCGCCTGGCGGTGCATTTCCGGTTCAACGCCTGGGGCGAGAAGTTCACTCCCTGGGACCGCGACGCCGCCGTGGGGGCGCTGATCGCCCGCGAGCTCGGCGATGAGGTGATGCAGGCGCCGCTGGTGCTGGAGGGCGGCTCGGTGATCAGCGACGGGGCGGGCACGATCATCACCACCGAGCAGTGCCTGCTGGCCAAGAACCGCAACCCCAGCCTCTCCCAAGACGCGATCGAGGAGCTCTTGGCCGAGTACCTCGGAGCGGAGCGCATCGTCTGGCTCGGCCAGGGGCTGGCCGAGGACCGCGACACCGACGGTCACGTCGACCTGATTGCCGCCGTGGCGCCTGACCGGCGGGTGCTCGTGCAGACCGTGCCGCTCGGCAACGTCAACCACGAGCGCTGTGCTGAGAACGTGGAGCGGTTGCACGCGGCGGGCTACGAGACGGTGGAGCTGCCGGTGCTGCCCTACAGCGGGGTTGCCGGCGAGCGCGTCGCGGTCGGCTACCTGAACCTCTACGTTTGCAACGGTGCCGTGATCGTCCCCGTGACCGGCGACGAGTTCGATGAGGAGGCGCTCGCGATCATCTCCGGTGCCTTCCCCGGCCGCTCGATCGTGCCGGTGCCGGGCGCGACGATCGCCTACGGCGGCGGCGGCCCGCACTGCATCACCCAGCAGGTTCCAGCGGTTTGAGGAGAGGAGATGACTGACTACGTTCTGAAGGTGAGTGACTCCGTACCAGAGTCGCCGGCCCGCACGCGCCCACCCGAGCGCCCGCCGTTGCGGCTCGGGCTGGTGCAGCAGCGCTGGCATCCAGACAGCGAGGTGCTCGAGCAGATGCTGCTTGAGGGGATCGCGCTGGCCGCCGATCACGGCGCGCGCGTGGTGTGCCTGCAGGAGCTGACGCTCTCACCCTACTTTGCGGTCACTCCCGACGGCGCGGCGGCGCTGGATGTGGCGCCCGAGTCACTCGAGGACGGTCAGACAGTCACCTTCGCCCGCCGCGCCGCCGCTCAGACCGGCGCCTACATGCACGCCTCCCTATATGAACGCGCCGACCGCGGCGACGGCCTCGGCTACAACACCGCGATCCTCGTCTCGCCGGCGGGCGAGCTGGTGCAGCGCACCCGCAAGCTGCACATCCCCGTCACGGCCGGCTACTACGAGGACAAGTACTTCCGCCCCGGCCCGGCCGGCGGCGAGGGTGACCCCTTCCCGGTGGTGACGCTCCCCGACCTGGGCGCTTCGCTGGGCCTTCCGACCTGCTGGGATCAGTGGTTCCCGGAGCTAGCCCGTGCCTACTCGCTGGCGGGTGCGGAGGTGCTGATCTACCCGACCGCGATCGGCTCCGAGCCCGACCACCCCGGCTTCGATACCGAGCCGCTGTGGCAGCAGGTGATCGTCGGCAACGGGATCGCCAACGGCACCTTCATGGTGGCGGTCAACCGCTTCGGGGTGGAGGGCCCGCTCACCTTCTACGGCTCGAGCTTCATCTCCGATCCGTACGGCCGGATCCTGGTGCAGGCGCCCCGCGACCGCCCGGCGGTGCTGGTTGCCGACCTGGACCTGGATCAGCGCCGCGACTGGCTCGAGCTGTTCCCGTTCCTGACCACGCGCCGTCCTGACGCGTACGGGGCGTTGATCTAGAAGGCTCCGCTTGGCCTACGGTTGATCTGGATACTGGCGCACTGGTAGGCTGGCGGCCATCTACTACTTCGATGGGGGCGCTCGTGTCTGTGCGTATGCCGATTAGCCGCGTCCTGATGTTCCTGGCTGCCGCGCTGGCCGCTGCCGCTCTCTTGGGGTTGGGTGCGAGCTACGCTGGCCTGCAGAGCGTCGCGTAGAGCGGCGGGTCGGCCTATCTGACGACGAACCTTTCGGGTAGCTCTCAGCTTGCTGTGGGCGGCGGCGATTCGCTCACGATCGATCTGGGAGTGGTGCGGGGGCGGGTATCGGCGGCAGCAGCTTGGTCAACGGTGGGACGATCGTTGTGGCTGGGACGCTTGACGGTGCGGGGTCGCTTGCGAACAGTGGGGTGGTCGAGCTGACCGGCTCCGGGGCGATTCCCGGTAACGGGGTCGGGAACGCAAGTGAGGATCTGCAGATCACCGGCAACATTTTTGAGCTGGAGTTCACGGTGCCCCAAGGTGTGAGTGTCCCGGCGAGTGTGTGGGTGTACGCGCCGACCGTGTCGGCTGGTGGGGAGAGCCTGCCTGCTGTGCCGGCCGGGACGGCGGGGTCTTGGCAGACGGGGTCTGGGATAGTTGTCGGGGCGGGCACGGCGCTCGCGCCGCTTGCGAGCGGCGGGGTCTGGCGCTTTCTGCGGTGGAGACGCTACCGGCGGTGAGCTTCACAACGACCGCCTCCCAGACCGCCTCCTACAGCTCAATCGCAGCGATCCCTGCGGTCAGCGTCTCAGGCACGGTCGGGATCTCCGAGTTCGGGTCGTTTGTGTGTGCGGGGGACGGGATCTCACAGACGTTCACCTCCGCGGCCGGCGGGACGGTTGATCTCCCCGGTCTTCACGCCGGGACCGGGACGGTCACGCGCACGCTCAGCTCTGTCTCCGGGCTTCACGCGACCGCTTCGCTGTCTTTGACGCTTGCCCCGCCCGTCACAGCCGCCGCACCGCCACCGCCTGCGGTGTTGCGGGTGACCGGGGTGCGGTTGATCCACCCGACCGTGGTCTGGTGCGCTGGTGCCTGCCGTTACCCCGACAGCTTCATGGTGTTCCACCTGAGCGCCAAGGCGAGGGTCAGGCTGCAGCTGCGCGAGCACACCCGGCGTGGGTGCCGGACGGTCGCTACCGCGTTCGCGACCGGCCGCAAGGGGCGCAACCGCCGCCGGGTCGCGGGCCAGGTGCTGGTCCGGGTCATGGCGGCTGGGATCAACTCGTTCGAGAGCAAGCTCCGCGAAGGTATGTTCGAGCGGCAGATCCCGGGTGTTGAGCGCCGTTTGAATCCGGCATGGGAGGTGGTGCTGGCACTACTTCAGGGCAGCTGGCCTGCGTCGTCGAAGCTCAGCACGACCGCGCGCTGCTATAGCCGCGCCGAGCTGTTCGCGCGCGCTGGCTCTCTTGGGCACTGTGCTCTCGGTGCCCGCCGACGTGTTCAGCTCGATCTGGCGCCCCGAGCCGCAGACGTTCAGGTCCTCGGTGGCACGCACGCCTCCTCTTCGCCTGCATGCCATATGTATCGACCCATAAGGTCTCATTGCATATGGGTACGCACCATCGTCGTGCGCCCGGCGCCTCGAGGCACCTGATATGCAACCGTGCATAATGTTCTCATGCATGAGGAGTTGACGAATCCGTTCACCTTCGGCGATCTCGCGCTCGATGAGGCCTTCACCAACCGCGAGGACGAAGTGCGTGAGCTCGCGTCGGACATGCGCAACGGCCAAAACGTGCTCGTTTACGCGCCCCGGCGCTACGGCAAGTCCTCGCTGATTCTGCGCGCAGCCCAGGAGGTGCTGCGCCGCAGGGCGCTCGTCGGTTACTGCGACCTCATGAAGACCCCGACCAAGGAGCGTCTCGCGGCCGCGCTCGCCAAGACGATCTACGCTGACATCGCCTCCCCTGCCGGACAGGCGTTCGAGCGGGCCGCAGAGCTGTTTCGAAGCCTGCGCGTGCGTCCAACGATGGAGGTTGACCCGGCCGACGGCACGCTCCGCTT
>JAJYHG010000119.1 GCA_021784895.1 Actinomycetes bacterium | reverse complement strand
GCGCGAGCGATCGGCGAGCAGCTGGCCGGGCGTGGCCTGACCCCGGTGGCGGTCGCCATCGACGGCCGCGTGCGCCTGCTGCTCGGGATCACCGATCCGCTACGTCCCGACGCCGCTGCCGGCGTGAGACGGTTGCAGTCCGAGGGTCTGCGGGTCGTGCTGGCAACCGGCGATCGGGCGCAGGTGGCGCAAGCGGTAGGGGTCCAGGCGGGCGTCGACGAGGTGCGGGCCGGGCTTTCACCCGAAGACAAGGCCGCCCTCGTCCGCCAGCTCCAAGCGGCCTCTGGACCGGTCGCCATGGTCGGCGACGGCATCAACGACGCCCCTGCTCTCGCCACGGCGGATGTCGGCATCGCCATCGGCACCGGCACCGGCGTCGCCATGGCCACCGCCGAGATCACCCTCGTACACGGCGATATCGGCGCCGTCGCCGACGCCATCGCCCTGTCCAAAGCCACCCGCCGGGTGATCTGGCAGAACCTCGGCTGGGCGTTCGGCTACAACGCCGTGCTCGTCCCGCTCGCCGCGTTTGGGATCCTCCCGCCGATGATCGCCGCCGCCGCCATGGCCACAAGTTCGGTCAGCGTTGTCACCAACGCCCTGCGGCTGCGCCGCTTCGGACGCTCCTCCAGAGCGTAAACCCCGCATTCCGACAAGACAAAGGAGCAGACCATGAAGACCCTCGACCTGACCGCCCCCGACATCTCCTGCCAGCACTGCAAGACAGCCATCGAGCACGACCTCGCCGAGGCGCCGGGCGTGCACCAGGTAGCCGTCGACATCGACGCCAAAACCGTCCGAGTCGACTACGACGCCGCGCAGACCGACGAGCAGACGCTGCGCGCCGCGCTGACCGAGATCGGCTATCCGCCGGCCTGAGCGTCTCGCCGTGGGCCAGCCGATCAGCGCTCACCGCGCGAGCGCACGGTGTGTGCAATCCGCCGACCCGGCCCAGGTTCGTTGAATCCTTCCGGTGCCCCCGGGTATCGAACAGAGTATGAGCCACGCCGGAAGACAGGCAAGCGCCGTCGACATCTACACGCTGCCATGGTGCCCCCACTGCGCTCGAGCCAAGGCGCTACTCGCCAAGCGCGGACTGCACTACAACGAGGTCGACGGCAGCGGGCAGAGCGACTTCCGCTCCCGGCTGCGGGACCTGACCGGCGGAGCCACCGTGCCGCAGATCGTTATCAACGGAACTCCGGTGGGCGGCGCCGACCGACTCGCGCGGCTGGACCGCATGGGCCTCTTGCAGGCGCTGGCCCGCGGGGAGACGTTCCCGATCACCCACCAGCAGCGCCGCACCTCCCCGACCCTGCTCGCTCGCTGGCTCGTCGGGAGATTACGCGGCCGGCGCGACGTTGCGGCATTCGAGCGCCGCCAAGTCAAGCTGGACCATGCCGGTCGAATCGTTGAAACCTGAGAGATACCCGAGGAGTTCCGATGCCCAAGACATGCTTTCTGCTGCTGGCCGATACCAACACGCATGAGGCGATGGGTCGGATGGCCAACGCGCTCACCAGCGCAAAGGAGTTCGTCGACGCTGGCGACGAGGCTGTGGTGATCTTCGACGGAGCCGGCACCAAGTGGGTGCCCGAACTGGAGGCAGAAGATCACCGTTATCACCGCCTGTACACCGAGCTACAGGATCACATCGCCGGGGCGTGCTCGTACTGCGCAACCGCGTTCGGCGTCAAAGACCAGATCGAGGGCAGCAGCGTCAAACTGCTGTCCGACTATCGCGGCCACCCAGGTCTTCACGGGCTCGTATCCCAGGGCTACCAGGTCATCACCTTCTGAGCAGCATTCTCTCGGGCGGGCTGTCAGCCTCGCGGCGCCAGCATGACACCGGAACAGGGCATCCGGGCCTGCCGCCGTAATTGCCTGCACCCGCGTATGCTGTCGGCGGCGCAGGATCCGTTGAGATCTCGTGGGGTTCCCGCACTCTTGCTCAACGCGCAGCGCTACCGCAGCTGGCCGTGAGACTGGATGTAATGGCAGTAGCTATCTGAGCCCTCGACAATGCCCTCAGCGCGCATACGATCGCGAAGCTCGGTCAGCTCGGACCGAAACGCACGCAGATCGCGCAGGCGCTGGTTGACCTCGCCAAGGCGCTGCTCGATCACAGAAGCGACATAGCTACAGGGCGGCTGGCCACCCTGGCGGAAGGCCAGCACTTCACCGATCTCGCCGAGAGTGAGGCCGAGGCGCTGCGCGCTCTTGATGAACCGCACACGCTCTTCGTCCTCCGTGCCGTATCGGCGATAGCCAGCTTCCGTCCGCTTGGGCTCTGGGACCAAGTGGATGCGTTCGTAATAACGGATCGTGCGCGGGTTGAGATCGAGTCGCTTGGCGAGCTCGCCAATCGTCCATGCCCGTTCCTCCGTTGTTGTCAGAGGCTCGGTCCCCATCAGCTGAGCCTAGCACGCCCGTACGGCTGAATCCTTCCAGTCAGAGGAATGTTGGCCAACTGGTTAGCGGGGTGTATCAACCAACTGCGACGGCCCTTGACTTTCTACCAAGTGGAAGGTCTACGCTAGCGGCAAGGTCGAAGCTATCGAGTTGGAGGTTGGTTGAAATGTCGAGGAGCGAGATTCCGGTTGAGGGGATGCGCTGCGAGGGCTGTGAGCGGACCCTGCAGGCGGCACTGACCCGGGTCGAGGGCGTGCGCGACGCCAAGGCAGACCGTCAGGCCAAGCACGTGCGGGTCAGCTTCGACGCTGAGCTGGTCGACGAGCAGCGCCTGCGCGCCCAGATCGAGGAGGCCGGCTATCAGCCGGTAGCCGCGCAAGCGAGCTGAGCATGACCCCGGAACACCTACAAACCAAAGAGCATGAGCGAGCACGCTCTTCGGTTGCCGCGCCGGAGCGGGAGCGGGCCGGTGACGGCTGGCTGGCTGGGCAGGTTCACACCGGCGAGGACGGAGTGGCG
>JAJYHG010000157.1 GCA_021784895.1 Actinomycetes bacterium | reverse complement strand
GGCTCGAGCTGAACGTGGCGATCCGTACGCTCGAGCTCGCCGGCGGGCGCGCCTGGCTTGGTGTCGGTGGTGCCATCGTCGCGGATTCGAACCCCGAGGCCGAGCTGGAGGAGGCGCTGATCAAGGCGCGTCCGGTCGCGGCCGCGGTGGGCACCAGTGTGATCGCCGAGTGAGGGTCGCGGCGCAGCGGCGCGCGCTCGATTACGGCGAGCGCCCCGACCCGGCGGCTGGGGTCTTCGAGACGCTGCTCGTCCGCGACCGCGGCGTGGTCGGCTACCTGGCCCACCGCGACCGGATGAACGCGAGCGCCGGCACGCTCTACGGTGTGGCGCCGCTGCCCGCCGCCGCGCCACCCGAGCCGCGCCATGCCAATGGGCGGATGCGTCTGACCTTCGCGCCGGGCGCCGGCCTCAGCATCGAGGAGCGCCAGTCCGCTCCGGACCCCGTCTTCAGCGGCATCGTCCCGTTTGAGCTGCCGGGCGGCCTGGGGCCGCACAAATGGGCCGACCGCGGGCTGGTGGACGCGCTGAGCGCCGCCGCCGACGGCGCGCTGGCGCTGCTTCTCGACAGCGACGGCGCCGTGCTCGAGGCAACGTGGGCGAGCGTGCTGATCGAGGAGCGCGGGCGCCTGATCTCGCCCCCATCAGACGGCCGCGCGCTGCCAGGGATCGGCCGTACGCGGCTGAGATACGACGAGGAGCCGGTCGATCTCGACCGGCTCCTCGCGGCTGACGCCGTGGTCTTGACCTCGGCGCTGCGGACTATGCGGCTGGTTGGCTAACTGCTGCCGCGCCTCACTTTCTGCCGTTCGCGAAGTCCATCGCGAGCTGGCTCAGGTTCGGCGTGCCGAGGCCGGCGCCGGGGACGAAGGTCGCGCCCGCGGTGCCGGTGTAGTACAGGTTGTCGTTGGTGGTGCCGGGCGTGTTGAGCGACGTGAACGGCGAGCTCGTGGACTGGGCGAACTGGTAGATCATCGGGTTCCAGAAGCCGGTCCGCGGCATCCCCTTCGCCGCCAGGTAGGAGTCGATCACCGCCGCCGAGCCGTTCAGCTGCGGGGCGACGAAGCTCGTCCCGCCCCAGCCCGCCTGGGTCGGCGAGTGGATGCCGTCCTTGCCGTCGTTGCTCGGCGCGTACAGGATGTAGCCCGTGTACGGGTCGGCGTCAGCCGCAAGGTCGGGCGTCGCCCGGCCGCTGCCAGTGCCGCTTGTGAGCGTCGGGCTCAAGCCATTGAATGTCCATGTTGATGGCAGATTGATCCCGAAGATCGACGTCGTGTTGACTGGGTCTTGCGGTGTCAGGTAGGGCACGGCGGTGAAGCTGTTCGTGCCGTTGACGTTCTGCTGGTAGCTCGGCTGAGTCTCGATCGCGCTGAAGCCGCCGCCGCTGCCTACCACCTGAGCCTCAGCCGATGCCTGCAGGCTGATGCCGTAGAGCTGCGCGACCGGTGCCCACAGGTAGTCCCAGGCCCAGATTCGCTGGGCTTTAACGTCAACCGACACCCCTGGCGCGAAGGTCGCGTTCCACGGCAGCGTGGTGCCGCCCGCAGCGGTCGTGTAGGGGCTGTCTGAGGGGTTGTCGATGGACAGGTTCGTCGGCTGCGTGGCGCCGGGGAACTCGCCGTAGGCGTCATACGCGCCGCCGTCGCCGGAGGCGATGAAGCTCGCCTGCCCCTGGGCGTCGAACTCGAGCATCGCCTCATCAAAGGCCTGCACGTAACCGGATGACTCCTGGCCGAGCGCCTGGATCGACTGGATCACGGTTTCGGCCTCGCCCCAGCTGCAGGAGACCGATCCGGCGACGTTCTGGCTGGCGGCGGTGAAGAACGCGTCGATGAAGCCAGAGTCGGTGTTGGGCGCCGTGTAGACGACGATGTTGGCCCCCGGAGCCACCGCGCCGGACTGCTCGATGTCCAGGTCGGTCTCGCCGCTGCCGGCGTTGTAGCTCGGCGCGCCCGCGCCGCCGTCGACGTTGTCAAAGGTCAGCGAGCCGGTGCGGTTGATGCCCGCCACCTTGCTCCAGAAGTGCTGCGGGGCGCCCGGGTCGACGGTCGCGAGCGTGATGATCCCGAGCGTCTGGCCCTGGCCGGTTGCATTCATGCCGTAGAGCGGGTCGAGCCCGTACTGGGCGGTGAAGTTCTGCGGCAGGTTGCAGTCAGACGGCAGTCCCGAGAGCACCGCGCAGCCGCCGGGCCTGTTGGCGGCCGTGCCCGCGGCGGTCGCAAGCTTCTGGCTGACGTGCACCGCGTTGCTGACCGACGGGGCGTAGTTGGTCAGGCCCAGGATCGCCACCAGCTGGTCAGCGATCTCGCTCGGCAGCGACGGGCTGCTGGTCGGCGCGTGGAAGCTCTGCGCCGGGATCGACGCCGTGCCCGAAGGGCCCTGCACGGCGGGAGTGTGGTAGTCAAGCTGCGTGACAGCCAGCGCGCTGTCGAAGGCGCCAGCCGTACCGGTCGCAACCACGTCAAGGTTGTTGGGATAGACCGTGGTGCTGATCCCGTAGCCGGCCAGATAGCTCTGCAACTGGCCGATCAGCTTCGGCGATGCCCCGTAGGTCTTTGCAAACGTCTTGACCGACATGTACGGGGCGCTGAACCCGCTCTGCGCCTGAGCTTCGAGTTGACTCAGGTTGGCCTCCTTGAAGATGAAGGAGACCGTCTCCGCCGTGTTCGGCCGGGTGGTGCCAAACACCGTGGCGCCCGGAAGCGCGGCGGCGTCGATCCCGAGCGGGACCGTGCTGCGGCCGCTGGCGGCACTGCCGTGGGCCCTGCTACTGGTGCGGGCCGCGAGCGCTGGCGCCGCGGTGAGCGAGCCCAGCCCGCACACCAGCGCCAGCGCGCCCGCGCCCTTGAGAGATTTGATCACTGCACACTCCTCCGTGAGAAGCCGTTAATGAATCTGGCGCGAGCTTACCCGGATTGGGCCGCAGGCAACCCCG
>JAJYHG010000039.1 GCA_021784895.1 Actinomycetes bacterium | reverse complement strand
CAGATAGCTGAAAGTCGTCGTGCGACCCGCAAAATCGGTCTGCTGGGTAACCCGCCCCAACGCGTCATAGCTGTTGGTCAAGGTCCCGTCGTTGCGCGGGTCGCTCATCGGCTTCCCGGTCCGCGCCAAGTGCCGTTGCGCGAACGCGGGGGATCACGGTGACGGCCGCCGCAGTAAGAATTGCAGGGATGGTGAGGGGTAGAGCAGCTTCCTGACCGAGCACAGCGAACATGGCGCCTGCAGCCGCCGGCCCGGCAATACCCAACCCAGAACCGAGCAGCGACGCGAGGCTGATCACACGGCCGCCGAGCTCTGGCGGCACTGCGCCGAAGACGCTGGTCACGATCACTACGTTGGCGGGCGGGACCAGGAACGCGATCCCCGCGCCGATGAGACCCAGCGCCAGGAAGTCCGGGGCGAACGCGAGCGTGGCAAGCAGCGCCGCACCGCCCCACAGCGGCGCGTACACGCTCAGCGGACGCCCGAACCGTCGCAGAATCATGTTCGCGAGTAGTGCCCCGCTGAGGCCGCCGATCGATATCAGCATCAGTGCCAGCCCGACCTCAGCCGCGCTCGCCGCGTCGGTCCGCGCCGCGACGATGACGAACGTTTCCAGACCGCCGAAGGAGAAGTTCAGCAGCGCCAGGCAGGCGATCAGCAGCGTCCTGTCAGGTTCACCGCGAAACCAGCGCAGCGCAGCTTTCACCTCGCCCGGAGCGCTGCGTCGCTCCTCGACTTTTCCCCCTCTTCGTCCAGAGCCGGACGCGTCGGTACCCACGAAGCAAACGCCGGCCGCGGAGAGCAGAAAGCTGAGGCCACTCGCGAGGAAGGGAACTGCGCGCTCCAACCCGAACAGCAGGCCACCGACGCCGGTAGCCGCGATCCTCGCGCCGTGCCTTCGAGCCTCATCCTGTGCTATCGCCTGCTCGAGCTGCGGTCCACGTACCGCCTCCAGCAGCAGCGCCATCATCGATGACCCCACCGGCGCCCCCGCGAGTCCGCCGATCCCGGCTATGGCTATCAGCGGCACGACACCGCCGATGTGCTGCCAAGCAACCAACGCGCTGGCGCACATGCATACGGCCCGCACGGCCTGACAGGTGATCACCAGCAACCTTCGCCGGACGCGATCTATCCAGCCGACACTCGCGAGCTGGCCGACCTGCCGGGCCAGCTCCACGACGGTGGCGGTGACACCGGTTGCGACCGGCGAGTGACTCACCGCGAATATCAGCAGCGGGTACGCTACATCAGCGATGCCCGTGCCGAGCGCCGACGCAGCCTGGCTGCCCCAGATCGCCTTGTAGCTCCCGTTGCTCCGTAGCGGCGGGAGCGCCGGGTCGGCTTCGCTCACGAAAGGCTCCAGTGGGATGAGGTTTGTCGCAGGATTCTGTCAGTCCCGGCGTCATGGCGGCCCCACTGCTCCCTGAGGCGGAGTTGCCCGCCTCGTGTTGACGGACATCCAGGATGGTGAGGTGGTGCGTTGGCGCAGGACTGTTCTTGAACCAGGCGTCAACAGCCGCGGCGCCCGGCGAAGACCTTCTCGAGAACCTGTCGGAGCCGGGAAGATCCCGACCGCTGCGAACCCGCTGCCGCTGCCGGCGGAGCGTGGCCGCCGCGTGCTGGTCGTCGACACCGACCTGCAGATGGGATGCACACAACCCTCGCGTTGTCAGACGCATCGTCGTACACTGCGGTCATGGGCACCGTCAGTATCCGTGCACTCAGCCGTAACACCTCTAGCGTCGTGGACGAGGTCGCCCGGACCGGTAGGCCGGCGCTGGTCACCAAGCGCGGCGAGCTGATCGTCGCGGTCGTGCCGCTGCGCTCAGAGGAGATCGAGGACTACGTGTTGGGGAGATCCCCGGAGATCATCGCCAGCCTCGCCGAGGCCGAACGCGACTACGCTGCCGGCAAGGCCGTCTCACTCGACGGTGCGCTCGGCCAGCTCGACCTCTGAAGCACGCTCGGCGCGAGAGTTCGTGCAAGTCTGACGATCCGCTCAATGGCTTGACTGCAACTGAACCCGGCGAGAGGTTCGCGCGCTGAGCGGCGCTCGGACGCGGAACGGGAGCGGCGCTGGGGCGCGCGGAGCGGGCAAGCGGCCCGCTCCGCGCAGCGGTCCGGCACGTCAGCGCGTGCGGGCGCTCAAAGCGTGCGGCGCAGCAGGTCAAAGAGCGCCTCGAAGTGGCGCTCGGCGGCCGCCTCGTTGTAGGCGCCCTGGTCGGACATGGTGTAGCCGTGCATCGCGCCGGCGTAGACCTCGCTGGTGTAGGAGATGCCAGCGGCGTCCATCGCCTGGTTGAGGGTGGCGATCTGCTCGGCGGTCATGCTCTGGTCGTTGTCGGCAAAGCCCCAGTAGACGGTCGCCTTCACCTCGGGCGCGCGCAGGTGCGGGCTGTCGGGCGCGTCAGTCACCATACCGCCGGTGTGAAAGCCGCCCAGCGCGGCGACGCGATCCGGGTGCGAGGCGGCGATCTGCCAGCCGTGGCGCCCGCCCATGCAGTAGCCGGTGATCGCGACCTTGCCGTCCGCCAGCTCGGCCAGCTTGGCCAGGTAGGCGCCGCCGTCGGAGCCCATCGCCTCGGGTGTGAGCGCCGAGGCGATCGGCCCGAGCTTCTGCATGAACTCCGCCCGCGCGCCGGGGTCGGCCAGGTTGACGTCCGGCCAGATCGGGGCGCGGCCAGCGCGGTAGAAGATGTTGGGCGCGAGCACGACGTAGCCCTGGGCGGCGATGCGGTCGGCCATCTCCTTGATGCGCGCGCGCAGGCCGATGGCATCGATCATAAGGAGCACACCCGGGTGCGACTGCCCGCCGGCGGGTTTTGTGAGGTAGCAGTCGGCGACTCCGTCGGGAGTCTCGACATCGATCATTGATCCGTTCATGAGCTCAGCTTCGCAGACGCGCTGCGCTGACGAGCCGCTCGCCGCCAGCGGTCCTCAGAGCGTC
>JAJYHG010000015.1 GCA_021784895.1 Actinomycetes bacterium | reverse complement strand
CGCACGCTCACGGCGGCGCAAGAACATCGGGGTGGGGATCTTCTCAACCGACTCTTGGCCCGTCTCGCTGGTTGTGAGGATCGTGGCGAACGAGGAGAGGCCAGGGTCGATCCCACACACCCGCCCCGTGGTGAGACCCGGTGTGTCCACCACCTCGACCACGAAGCTCACGCGGCGTCGAGGGTGAGGACCGAGGGTGCGTTTGGGGAGCGGGCCAGTGCCGCGGAGATGAGCACGTTCGCGTCGGCGACGACGCGGAGCATCAGGCAGCCGTGTCGCGCTCGGCGCGGGCTGCCTTTAGCTCTTCGCGTGCGAGCGCGAGTGCTTGTTGTTCATCGAGGTCTGAGCGCTCGCGGATCTGCGCCAGCAGTGACCGCAGGTCGTAGGCGCGGATCGCGCGGTCGATGATCTCGCCTTCGCTGAGGTGCGTCTCCGCTGCGTGCGCGCGCACGATCGCGGCGACATCCGCGTTGAGATCGATGCTCACGTGTTGGCGGGCGGTCACGAGGTGAAGGCTAGCGCCTGACGCCCGGGGTGTCCGGTGAGGGTGTTGGGAGCGACAGGTCCAGAATCGGGATCGATTGCTTGTGATCGTCACGGCGGCAGATCGCGACGATCTCGTCGTTGGCTGTGAGGTCGACTCTCGCGACAGTCACGCGCACGCCGAGCAGCGTCGTTTCAAACGGGAGCGCGAGATGGTCCTGGAGCATCGTGAGCAGGCCGGTGACCTGCTCGGACTCGTTGTAGCCTTGGTGTATGGCACGCACCAACGTAGACCTTGACGACCGCGCCTGCGCCGAGGTGATGCGCCGGTACAAGTTGAACAGCAAACGCGACGCTGTCAACCTTGCCCTGCGCACCCTTGCCGGGGAGCCACTCGACCTGACCGCGGCGCGGGCGCTGCGCGGTTCGGGCTGGGAGGAGGACCTCGACCAGCTGAGGTCGACGAGGTCTTGATCCTCGTCGACACGTCGGCCTGGATCGACTTCCTGCGCGGTACCGCCTCGCCCGTGTGCGATCGCGTCGACGAGGTTCTGGAAACCGGGTTTGCCACCTGCCACCCGATCCGGATGGAGGTCCTTGCAGGCGCCCGCGACGATCAACACTTGGCGCAACTGCGTGGCCTGCTTGCAAGGGGCGTGTTGTTGGAGACCAAGCCTGCGCATTACGAGACTGCCGCGGCGCTTTACAGAGCCTGCCGCCGCCAGGGCCGCACGGTCCGCAAGCTGATCGACTGCCTGATCGCGGCGCATGCGATCGACGCAGAGCTCGCATTGCTACACGACGACGCCGACTTTGAGGCTCTCGCCGCATGCACGGGCCTGATCCTCGACAAGACGCGAAACCGCTGAGCCTCCAGTAGCCCTTGAGGACCCGAGCACTGGGCCAACATCAAGGTGTAGGCGTCCACGACCCACTGCAGGTTCCCGGAGGAGAAGCCGAGCCGTCGCTGAATCGAGGGCAGCGCGACGTTCACGACGGTGCTGTCGACGACGACCATGAACTGGGCCAGGCAGGCGACCAACAGCACAAGACTGCGGCTGGTCTGGTGAGCGGAACGCTCGCCGTCTACGGTGGCGCCGAGATCACCCCGAAGGTGTTGAAGGCGCACCCCTGCGGGTGCTGGTATTACCCAGGAACGGTAAGGCTCACCGCTGGCAATAGCCAGCGGATCGACATTCCCGTCGGCGAATCTGGGCACCGATCGCCGCGCGCATCAGCTCGGCGACACGCTCGCGAGGCACTTCGTAGAAGGACTCGAGCACATACACGCACTCGGCGACGATCAGGTCGGCCAGTAGCAGCTCATCGGAGTTGGCCAATGCCCGGGTGGCGCGGGCAGCCATCTGCGGCGGGTCGCCGGTCAGATGACGAATCAGCACATTGCTGTCAACGCATTCGGTCAGCGCCGATGCCCCGCGCGCGCGGCGCGTGTCTGACGCAGGACCTCGTCCCACGGAGTGCCACGCTTCGCGGCCGGAACCGGGACGCTGCCGGCAAGCTCGAAAAAATCGGGGGTCTTGGAGACCACTGCTCGCGCGCGCTCGACTCTGAACAGGAACTCATCCCCTTCATGCAGCCCGAGTGCATCACGGACGGTCTTGGGAATCGTGACCTGCCCCTTGGAGGTGATCTTGGCACTCGAATCCATCGCCTCTCCTTACCGATCACCTGAAGTAAGGATACCACCGGTGGCCTCCCATCCGCGCATACCAGGGGTGCCCTGCGATCGGGATCGGCGGCACATCGTCCGCTGCAGCAAGTCAGGATGAGCAAAGTTCGGCGCCGCGGGGCGGATCGCTCGGATCGTCCCGGAAATCCGCCGCACGGTTTCGAGCAATTCGGCGGCCTCGGGTGCACTTTGCTCGTTCTGACTCGTTGACGGCGCGGACTGCCGTCGTGGTGGCGCTGTCTGTCCGGTGCCGGCGCCGGCGAGCGCGCGACGCGCGGCCGCACCCCCGCAGACCCGCTCCTCGCCACAAACAGGGTGCGGGGCAGGCCACGCGTCTTCACAACCCCCGAGTGGTGACAAGTACTAAGCGCTGGATTGCGCGCCGCTGATGGCGCTACCCGCTCCAGCCGTGAACCTGGGGGAGGCCGTAGGCATTCTGTATCACGAATGCGCCATGACGTGCCAAACCTCGGCTCTGAGCGGCGGGCCTGCGCGTACGCGCGGTCGATCGGCGAGCGGGCTTGAACGGTCTTGCGGTCGTCCGGACACTACGGGCTGTGGAGCATGCTGACGACCACCTCGCACCCAGGACCGTTGCCATCCGCGCCACGCGCGGAACCGGCGCGGCAGGCGATGAGCCCGTGTGGAGACGCAGCCTGGCTGGTGAGGGGGAGGCATTTGGTGTGCTGTTTGATCGCCACCGCAACCGGGTGTTCAGACACGCCTGCCGGTTCGCTGCGACGCGACAGGACGCTGAGGACCTCGTAGCCGCGGCGTTCCTCGAGCTCTGGCGGCTGCGCCGACAGGTGCGGCTGGTGGACGGCTCGGTGCTGCCCTGGCTGCTGGCAACGACGACGAACCTGGGTCTCAACGCGGCCCGCGCCAGGCGTCGGTATCGGCGCCTGCTGGAGTGCCTGCCGCGCGAGCACGATCATCCGGATGCAGCGGCGGTCGCGATGGGGGCACGCGCGCTTGGCATCGACGGGCGGCTGAAAGACGCGCTGCGCGGACTCAAGCTCGAGGACGCGCAGCTGCTGGCCCTGGTTGCGCTGGAGGGTTACTCGGTGCGCGAGGCCGCCGCCTGCCTGCAGATGAGCGAGCCTGCCGCCAGGGCGCGCATCCACCGTGCCAGGGCGAGGCTGCAAGGAGAGCTCGGGCGGCGTGGGCCTGCGCCTACGGACCTGAGCGGGAGGGAGGAAGTTCGATGAGCACCGAGATCGACGAGACCTTCAGCGCTGCGTTGCGGGCGCTGCTGGTCAGACAGGCAGCGGGCGCCCGTAGCCCACGTGGTTGGCTGCAGCGGCGGCGACGCTGGAGCATCAGGGCGGGCTTGGTCGCGGCTCTCCTGGTGAGCGGTGGCGGGATTGCGGCCGGCACCGGGCTGCTACTCGCCGGCGGCCCACCGGGTAGCCAGCGGGTTACCGCGCTTGCCGCGCCCGTCACCGTCACTGGCGATGGCACCGAGACGGTCGCGCTCGGTCCCCGTCCCGCCGGCGCAAACGCGGTCTACACCTATCTCAGCTGCCTGAGCCCAGGCAGGTTCGAATGGGCAGACGGTGCCATCCTGACCTGCGGCAGCCAGTCGGGTGCCCTCAGCCAGTCAGACGTCCGCAGTAGCCTCGCCCACCCGGCCATGTACACCGTGGCCCTGACTCCCGGGCAGGACACCACGACGATCACCGCCGCTCCGGGGGAGCGCTGGCGGCTGACCGCGATCTATGCGAGCGCGGTCACCACCGCCTGGAAGGTCAACGCCAGCGGCCAGACCTACGGCACCATCAACCAGAGCGGCAGCCCCGACCTGGTTGCCGCGATCGCCACCAACGGCCGGCACGGCTACGTCTATGCAAACCAGCTGATGGGCCCGCAGCCGACCACCCCCAGCCAGGCGACAACCTGGGCACAGACCCACCCGGGGCCGAGGACGATCACCGTCTATGACTCAGACGGCAAGACGGCAATCGGTAGGTTCGTGCTCAGCCAGGGGCGCTCAGTCGTGACCGGCACGTCGCACTCAGCCACGATCGGAGACAAGCCCACAAGCGGCGCGCAAACGGCTCCGTAGTCGCCGGGTCAGACGGTCCACGGGCGCCGCGCCTGTTAGATTCGCACCCCGAATGGACATCGTCCAGGTCGACCCGCGCGACTCCGCCGCGGTGCAGACGCTGCACCGCATCTACACCGAGGTCGGGTACGCCGACAACCCGGAGACGTTCGTCGCGGCGCCGGCCGAGGAGATTCAGGAGGTGCTCCGGGCGCCGACGGCACGGTTTTCGTTCACCGCGTTTCTCGGCTTCGACGATGGCGCGCCGGTGGCGTCGGGCTGGTCGGCGTTCGACATCAAGGACAACCCGGCGCTCGCGTATCTGACACCGCGAGTGCTGCCCGCGCACCGCCGCCGCGGTCACGGTACACAGATCCTCGAGGCGATGGAGAGTCACGCCGCTGTACACGGGCGGACGCTCTTTCAGACCTTCGGCGTGTGGGTCTCCGCCGCTGGCGCTGACGGCGCCACCGCGGCGCCGGTGCGCTTTGCCGCCAGCCGCGGCTGGGAGCACGCCAACACCGACGCACGCCAGCGGCTCGAGCTGCCGGCCGGCCGAGCGGCCCAGGATGCGCTCCTGGCGCAGCGCGCCGGCCGGCGGAAGGGCTATAGCACCCGCGCGTGGGCGGGACCGGTGCCCGAGGAGCTGCTGGCCGACTGGGCGGTGCTGCACGCCGCCGTCTCGGCAGACGCCCCGCACGGGTCGCTTGACGCGCCGGCCGAAGCAGTCGACGCCGATGTGATCCGCGACGACGAGCGGATCCTCGCCCAAACCGGGCAGTTGAAGGTCAACGCGGCGGCGATCTCAGCGCAGGGGGAGGTCGTGGCCTACGCGAGCCTGCGCACGCGGATCGGCGCGGCGGAGCCGGCCTTTGCGCAGGGCACGATCGTGCGCCGTGATCACCGTGGGCGCGGCCTCGGCGCGCTCGTCAAAGTGCAGGCGTTGCGGCTGCTCGAGCAGACGCGCCCCGACATCCCGGCTGTGATCACCGAGAACGCGCTGCAGAACGAGCCCATGCTGGCGATCAACCGGGCGCTCGGCTGGGTGCCGGTGCTCTACTCGGGTGACTTCCAGAAGCGCGCGGGGTGAGGCGGCGTTGCCTCAGGGGCGCAGCGGCGCGGGCTCGCCGCGCAGCGGCCGTGAGTATTCCGGAGTGCTCAGCGCGGCGCGGACCAGGTCCAGGTGGCGGATGGCTGTCTGCCCCGGCACGGGCGCTCCGGCGGGCGTCACCGTACAGAGGCTCTTGACGAGGAAGAGCACGTCGGCGGCGCCGGCCTCGGGGCGGACGGACCCGGCTCGCTTGCCGCGGGCCAGCAGCGCCCCCAGCAGCTCGAGCAGCGCCGCGTGCGCGGCCCGCAGCTCGGGGACGGAGGCGACCAGATCATCACTGACCGCCTGCAGCAGGGCGCGGTTGCGCTCCTGACGCTCGGCCAGGCCGCTCAGGAAGGTGAACATCACCTCGGCATCGTCGCCGTCGCCCTCGAGCAGGCCGCGTCCGTAGTCGAGCAGCTCGCTGATGCGATCGGCGACGACCGCGGCAATCAGCGCGTCCTTGCTCGCGAAGTTGCGAAACAGGGTGCCGCGGCCAACGCCGGCAGCGTCGGCGATGTCGCCGACGCTCACGTCGATGCCGCGCTCGCGGAACATCGTCTCCGCGGCCTGCAACAGACGCTCGCGGTTGCGCCGAGCATCGCTCCTCATGACCTCAGTGTCTCACGCGGCAGCCCCAAACGCAGGCTGATTGGTCACCGCCGGCTGTACGTGATGTTTGCGCAGCAACAGTCCGAGCAGCAGGGCGGCGGCGCCCATCATCAGCACCGCCGCCACGAAGGCAACGTGGTAGCCGGACACGGTCGCCGCGGCCCGCGTGGCCGCGGCGACCACAGCGCTGCCACGGAGGAGCCCTGTCGTGTGGTCTATCGCCAGCGTTGAGAGCACCGCCAGGCCGAGCGAGCCACCGACCTGCTGGGCGCTGTTGAAGAGGCCGGAGGCGAGGCCCGCGTCGTCGCTGGAGACGCCGGAAGTGGCGAGCAGGGTGATCGGCACGAACACCAGGCCGAGGCCCACCGACATCGGCATGAAGGCGCTCAGCAGGGCGCTGACGTAGTGGCCGTGCACGGGCACGCGCGTCATCAGGGCAAACCCGCCGGTCGCGAGCGCCAGCCCGATGATCGAGACGTTGCGGATTCCGAGCCTGCCGACCATCGCCTGGGCGAGACCCGCGCCGATCACGATCCCGACGGACAGCGGCAGGAACGCCACTCCCGCCGTCAGCGGGCTGTAGTGCAGGATCTCCTGGGCGTAGAGCGAGACGAAGAAGAACATGCCGAACATCCCCGAGGCGACCAGCAGCATGGCCGTGTTTGCCACCGCTATCGCCCGGACCCGGAAGATCGTGAGCTTGACCAGCGGCGCCGTTGACCGTGACTCGGTCAGCAGGAAGAGCGCCAGCAGCAGCGCTCCGGCGCCGAGCACAGCGAGCGTCCGCGGCGAGCCCCAGCCCCATGCCTGGGCCTTGACGATCCCAAAGACAACCGCCAGCAGGCCGCCGGTGACGGTCGCTGCACCGGCCAGGTCGAAGCGCCGATGGCCCAGGTCGGCCCGCGACTCCGGCACGAACCGGAGTCCCAGCAGCACCGCCGCGACGCCGACGGGCAGGTTGATGAAGAAGATCCAGCGCCAGGAGACGAGATCGGTCAGCACACCGCCGAGCAGCAGGCCGATCGCTGCCCCGCCGGCGGTGATCGCCGAGGAGACGCCGAGCGCGCGGGTGCGCTCGCCGGAGTCCTGGAAGGTCGTCATGATGATCGAGAGCGCCGCCGGGGCTAGCAGCGCACCGCCCAGCCCCTGAAGGCCGCGGCCGAGCGTGAGCATCACCGGGCTGAGCGCAAGACCGTTCAGCAGCGATGCCGCCGCGAACAGCCCGACGCCGGTGAGAAAGAGCCGCCTGCGCCCCAGCAGGTCAGCGGCACGCCCGCCGAGCAGCAGAAAGCCGCCGAACATCAAGGTGTAGGCGTCCACGACCCACTGCAGGTTCCCGGAGGAGAAGCCGAGCCCTCGCTGGATCGACGGTAATGCGACGTTCACGACGGTGCTGTCAACGACGACCATGAACTGCGCCAGGCAGGCGATCACCAGCACCAGCCAGCGATTTGTCTGTGTGTGTTCGGTGTCCAACGGTTTTGCCTCCAACGCGTTGCGGATGATCGAGCGGAGCCGGGCAACCGGACTCACTAGTCCGTATAACGTAGCACAACCGGATCGTGAGGTCCGGTTGTGCTGCAGGGGCCCGAAACCAGCTTGCGCCCGCCTGCGCCCGCTGGCGCGGCGGGCACCCGCTAGCATCACCTGCGTTCGGTACAGAGAAAAAGACGAGAAGCACTCCGCCGACCGACGGGCGGAGACGAAGGGAACTGAATATGTCTGACGCCGTGAAGCGCGTTAGTGTCGAGATCTCCGGTAGCGAGATCTCCTTTGAGACCGGCAAGCTGGCCAAGCAGGCAAGCGGCGCGGTATTGGTCCGGGCGGGCGAGACGATGGTGCTCTGCACCGCTGTTATCGGGAATTTGCGCGACGCCGACTTCCTGCCGCTGACGGTCGACGTCGAGGAGCGGATGTATGCGGCAGGCCGCATACCGGGCTCGTTCTTCAAACGCGAGGGACGGGCCGGTGAGAAGGCCACCCTGACCGCGCGCATGATCGACCGGCCGATCCGGCCGCTCTTCCCCAAGGGCTGGCGCTACGAGACGCAGCTGGTGGTGATGCCGCTGAGCGTTGACCACGTCAACCCCTATGACATCCTCGCGATCAACGGTGCCTCGGCCGCACTGCAGCTTTCCGGTGCCCCGATCGCGGCGGCGGTGGGCGCCGTGCGGATCGGCAAGGTCGACGGCAACTTCGTCGTCAACCCAAACGAGGAGGATCTGCTCGAGGGCAGCGACCTGGATCTGATCGTCGCCGGGACGGCCGAGGGGATCACGATGGTCGAGGCGGGCGCGAACGAGATCCCGGAGGCCGAGATCCTCGATGCGCTCGACATCGCCCACGATGCGATCAAGCGCCTGTGCGCCGCCCAGGTGGAGCTCAAGCGTGAAGCCGGCAAGCCGGTGATCGAGTTTGAGGCGCCGGGAGTGCACGAGGACCTCTACCGGCAGGTGGTCGCCTCGCACGGGGAGGCGCTCGATGCGGCCACCCAGGTCGAAGACAAACTGGAGCGCCAGCTGGCCAGCGACGAGGTGAAGGCGCAGATCGTCGAGCGCTACGCCGGGGACCCCGAGGCCGAAGGCTACGCCGAGGCTCGCGCCCACGCCCAGCGGGCGGCCGACAAGCTCGAGAAGACACTGATCCGCGAGCGCATCGCGATCCGGAAGATCAGGCCCGACGGGCGCGGCGCCGAGGAGATCCGCCAGATCGACATCGAGGTCGGCGTCACCCCCCGCACGCACGGCTCGGCGCTGTTCACGCGCGGCCAGACGCAGGCGCTGAGCACGGTCGCACTCGGTACCACACGCGAGGAGATGCGGCTCGACACGCTCGGTCTCGAGACCGCCAAGCGCTACTTCCATCACTACAACTTCCCGCCGTTCAGCGTCGGCGAGGCCGGCCGCCTGAGCGGGCCCAAGCGCCGCGACATCGGCCACGGTGCACTCGCCGAGCGTGCCCTGGTGCCGATGATCCCGAGCCAGGAGGACTTCCCCTACACGATCCGGGTGGTCTCAGACATCCTCGAGTCAAACGGCTCGAGCTCGATGGCGAGCGTCTGCGGCTCGAGCCTGAGCCTGATGGATGCGGGCGTGCCGCTGAAGAAGGCGGTGGCCGGCATCGCCATGGGGCTGATCAAGGAGGGCGACGACTACATCGTGCTCACCGACATCGCCGGCGTCGAGGACCACCTGGGTGACATGGACTTCAAGGTGGCCGGCACCCACGACGGCATCACCGCGCTGCAGATGGACATCAAGATCACCGGCGTCAGCTTCGAGATCATGCGTGACGCGCTCTCCCAGGCCAAGGCTGCCCGGGAGTTCATCCTGGGCAAGATGGAAGCCGTGATCGAGGCGCCGCGCAGTGAACTCTCCAAGTATGCGCCCGGCATCTCGACGATCAAGATCGACCCCGAGAAGATCGGGCTGCTGATCGGCAAGGGCGGTGAGACGATCCGCTCACTGCAGGAGGAGTTCGAGTCCCAGATCGACGTCAACGACGAGGGCCAGGTGCTGGTCTACGCCTCCAACCGTGAGCTCGGCGATGCCCTGATCGATCGCATCCGCTCGATGACCAAGGAGGTCGAGGTCGGCGACGAGTTCACCGGCAAGGTCGTCAAGACCACCACCTTCGGCGCGTTCGTCGAGCTCGTCAAGGGAACCGACGGCCTGCTGCACATCTCAAACGTCGCTCCGGGCCGCCGGATCGCAACGGTCGAAGAGGTGCTCAACAAGGGCGATGAGCTGAGCGTGCGCGTGGTCGAGGTCGACCGTGAGCGCGGCCGCATCGGCCTGCGCCTCACCGAGGATCCCGAGATCGCCGGCAAGAGCGTCGAGGAACTCGCCTCGATCGGGGCCGGCTCTGGCGGCGGCGAGCGCCGTGACCGTGGTGACCGTGGTGACCGTGGTGAGCGCGGCGGGCGTGAGCGCGGCCGGAGCGACCGGGAACGGGACCGGGGCGGCCGGGACCGGGGCGGCCGAGACCGGGGCGACCGGGGCGGCAGGGTGCGCGACAGTGACCCCGACCACGGCTGAGAGCGGTCAACCCTGCTGGCGTGACTGAGCGAGCGCGCGTGAGTCTCGAGCACCGGATAACGACGCTTGAATCGGGCGTGCGGATCGTGACGGAGCTGATGCCCTCCGTCCGGTCCGTGTCGCTCGGGTTCTGGATCCGCACCGGCTCGAGGGGAGAGTCAGATGGCGAGGCAGGCCTCTCGCACCTGCTCGAGCACCTGCTGTTCAAGGGCAGTTCAAAGTACTCCTCGCTGGAGATCGACCAGATCTTCGACGGGATGGGGGCTGAGCTGAACGCCGCCACTGGCAAGGAGACCACGTCGGTCTATGCCCGGGTCATCGACGAGCACCTGCCGAAGGCGTTCGACGTGATCGCCGACATGGTCTTCCGGCCGACGCTCAGCGAGATCGACGCTGAGCGCGCGGTGATCCTCGAGGAGATCGCGATGTACGAGGACGATCCCCAGGAGAAGATCTTCGACATCCTGGGCCAGGCGACCTTCGCCGGCCATCCCCTCGGGCGCGCGATCATCGGTCACGCCGCCGTGATCGCCGACACGCCCGAGACGGCGATCGCCCGCTTTCACGCTGCCCGCTACCTGCCCGCCAACATCGTCATCGCTGCGGCCGGGGCGGTCGATCATGATGCGCTCGTGGCGCTGGCAGCCGAGCAGCTCGCGCCCGCGGGTGAAGCCGACCCGGCGGACACGCCGCCCCCGCCAGCAGCGACGGTGCCGCCGCTCGTGCCGGCGCCAGCAGTCACGCCCCCAGCACGGCACTTTGAGCGCAAGGAGACGGAGCAGTTCCACGTATGCATCGGCGGCCAGGGGCTCTCACGGCACGACGATCGTCGCTTCGCCCTGCGGGTGCTCGACACGATCTTCGGCGGCACGTCCTCTTCGCGGTTGTTTCAGGAGGTTCGCGAGCGTCACGGGCTCGCCTACTCGGTCTACTCGTTCACCAACGCGTTCCAGGACTGCGGCCAGATCGGCCTCTACCTGGGTACGCGCGCCGACAACGTCGGCGAGGCGCTGCGGGTGGTCGACGGCGAGCTCGCCCGGCTGCGCGAAGAGCCCGCCACCGCCGAGGAGCTCGCCCGCGCCAAGGAGAACCTCAAGGGCCGGGTTCTGCTGTCGCTCGAGTCGACGGGCGCACGCATGAGCCGCCTGGGGTCGGAAACGCTGGCGGGCGCCCCCCTGCTGGGGCTCGATGAGGTCGTAGCGTGCATCGACGCCGTGAACCTCGACGCGCTCGCCGAGCTGACCGCCGAGCTGTGGGCTCCGGGGCGGCTCTCGGTGGCGTGCATCGGACCGGATGAGGAGCGCTTCGAGCAGGCGCTGGCCGGCGCTGGAGCGGTCGCGGTGGGATGATCCGGGTTGCTGTCACTGGCGCCTGCGGGCGGATGGGCGCGGTGACATGCGCAGCCGTCGAGGCGGCTGAGGACCTGTCGCTGGTGGCCCGCGTCGATCCGCAGCTCGGCGTCGAGCTGGCCGACGCACTGCGCGAGCAGCGGCCAGATGTGCTGGTTGACTTCTCGGTTCCGGCGGCCGCGGCCACAAACGTGCGCACGGCAGTTTCAGCCGGCGTCCATGCCGTCGTCGGGACCACTGGCTTTGACCTCGACGCGATCCGCGGACTCGACGGGGCCAACGTTTTTGTGGCTCCGAACTTCGCGATCGGGGCGGTGCTGATGATGATGTTCGCAGCGCAGGCGGCGACCTACATGCCCGCCGCCGAGATCATCGAGCTGCACCACGACGGCAAGCTCGACGCGCCCAGCGGCACAGCACTGCTCACCGCCCAGCGCCTGCAGGAGGCTGTACCCGGGCGTCCCGCCCCGCCGATCCACTCGGTGCGGCTGCCGGGCCTCGTCGCCCACCAGGCGGTGATCTTCGGCGATGTCGGCCAAACCCTCACGATCAGGCACGATTCGCTCGGACGGGAGTCGTTCATGCCCGGGGTGCTGCTGGCGGTGCGCCGGGTGCAGTCACTCCCGCAGCGACTCGTGATCGGCCTCGAGCAGCTTCTGTGACAACATCCCTGAAGCGGTGCCCATGAGCCTTGGAACGATCCTGACCGCAATGGTCACCCCCTTTGACCGCGATGGCCGGGTCGACGAGGACGCGGCCGTGAGCCTGCTCGGGCACCTGTTCGCCAATGGCTCAGATGGTGTGGTCGTGTGCGGCACCACCGGCGAAGCCGCCACCCTCGATGACCGCGAACACCTCGGCTTCATCGAGCTGATAGTCGGTGAGGTGCGTGCCTCATACCCGGGCAAGACCGTGGTCGCCGGGGTCGGGTCAAACGACACGCGCCACGCCGTCAAGCTCACCGAGCGGGCCACCGCGATGCGCCCGGACGCCCTGTTATCGGTCAACCCCTACTACAACCGGCCGCCGCGGCGCGGGCTCGTCGCCCACTTTGCGGCCGTGGACGCGGCCACCGACCTGCCGATCGTGCTCTACAACATCCCCCAGCGCACCGGCCAGGACATGCCCAACGACCTGCTTGCCGAGCTTGCACAGCTCGAGCATGTGTCGGCCGTCAAGCAGGCCAACGCCGCCAACCTCGCCAGGATCGACGGCCTCGAGCTCTACGCGGGCAACGACGACCTGCTGGCCAGGGTCCTCGACATGGGCGAGCCGGGCGGCATCCTCACCTCAAGCCACGTGTTCGGCAACGAGATGGCGCGGATGGCGCGCGAGCCAGAGCACCGCAGCGAGATTGACGCTTCCCTGGCTGACGTTTACCGCGACATGGCGATCGCCCCGGCCGCGTGCAGCTGCAAGGCGGCGCTGAACCTGATCGGGGTCCAGGTGGGCACGCCACGGCTGCCGTACGTCGCTCTGGATGAGGCTGAGACCGCGGTGGTCCGCGCGCTGCTCGAGCGCCACGGGCTGCTCCAACCGTCTGCTGGCATCGCGTGAGCAACAGCGGCAAGCTGCGCGTCCTGCCGCTCGGCGGCCTGGGCGAGATCGGCAAGAACATGATGGTGGTGGAATACGACGAGTCGATAGTCGTCGTCGATGTGGGCCTGCGCTTTCCCACCGCCGACATGCTCGGGATCGACCTCGTGCTGCCGGACTTCTCCTACCTGCGCGACCGCGTCGAGGAGATCGAGGCGGTGGTCATAACCCACGGCCACGAGGACCACCTGGGTGCGCTGCCGTGGGTGCTGCGCGACCTCGCCCGCTACGGCGAGCTGCCACCGGTATACGGGTCGCGGCTGACGCTCGCGATGGCACGCTCCAAGCTCGACGAGCACAAGCTGCGTGATGTCGAGCTGATCGAAGCTCCCGCCGGCGAGGAGATCGCCGCGGGGGCGTTTGACCTCGAGCTGGTCCACATGACGCACTCGATCCCCGGCGCTTGCGCGGTGGCGCTGACCTGCGACCTCGGCACCGTGCTCATAACCGGCGACTACAAGTTCGACCAGACACCGGTCGACGGCGAGCCCGCCGACATCCAGCGTCTCGCCGAGCTGGGCCGTGACGGTGTCCTGCTGCTCTGCGGCGACTCGACCAACGCCGACCGGGCGGGCCACTCCCTGTCCGAGCGCGTGGTCGGGCCCCACCTCGAGGAGGTCTTTGCCCGCGCCCCGGGCCGCATCGTCGTGACCAGCTTCGCCTCCAACATCCACCGCGTGCAACAGGTGGTGGACGCCGCCGAGGCGCTGGACCGGAAGGTCGCGCTGGTCGGGCGGTCGATGCGCAAGAACGTCGGCATCGGTCGCTCGCTCGGGCATATCGAGGTTCCGGACGGAATCCTGATCCAGCCGCAGGAGGTGGAGGACTGGCCCGACCATCGCGTGGTCGTGATCTCCACCGGCTCACAGGGTGAGCCGCTGTCGGCGCTGCGGCGCATGGCTCACAACGACCACCGCCAGATCAAGCTTCGCAGCGGTGACACGGTGGTCTTCTCCGCCACTCCGATTCCCGGCAATGAACGCGCCGTGAACGAGACCATCGACCGGCTCTACCACATCGGCTGCGACGTGGTCACCACAGCTGACGCGCAGATCCACGCCTCTGGCCATGGCTACGCGGAGGAGATCAAGCTGATGCTCAACCTCGTGCGCCCGCGCTACGTGCTGCCGATCCACGGCGACCACAAGCGCATCCATCTGCACGCCGGCCTGGCGGAGGCGGTGGGGATCGACGCGGACCACATCTTCCGCGGCTCCAATGGCCTGCCGCTCGAGATCGATGAGCGCGGCGCGCGCTTCGGCGAGCCCGAGCAGTCGGGGATGATCTTCGTTGACGGCGTTGATATCGGTGAGCCGTCAGACGTGGCCCTGCGCGACCGCCGGATGCTATCGGCCGACGGCATCTTCATCGTCGTGGCGACGATCTCCGAGTCCGAGGGGGCGCCGGTCGCCGACACCGAGGTGATCTTCCGCGGCGTCCCGTTCGTGGAGCAGGCTGAAGAGCT
>JAJYHG010000063.1 GCA_021784895.1 Actinomycetes bacterium | reverse complement strand
CCCCGCCGACTGGATGCCCTGGAACTACCAGGCGACGCTTGCCTCGCAAAACCCCGGCCCTGAACCCCCCGATTAGCCGATCTGCACGGTGGCCGAGCGTTTTACGCATCCTTACCGGAAGGACACGGCCAAGCTGGCAGCGGTGGCGTCGACCTCACGCCGATCGAGTACCCGTCTTTCAGCATCGAGATGACGGGCGCCAACTTCTCGCAGGTCCAACGTCGCGATAGCCCCGAGCAGGTCTCCGAGAGTCAACGTGAGTTCATCGATCTCGCATTCCGGATGGCCCTTGTACGCGTTGGCACGCAGAGCCAGACGTCGACGATCATCATCGACGCACCGGAGTCGTCGCTCGACGCGGTGTTCGTCAACCGCGCCGCCAAGGTGCTCGCGTCGTTCGCGAACGCCAACAGCACGAATCGGCTGGTCGTGACGTCCAACCTCGCAGCGGGCAAGCTCATTCCGGCAATGCTCAAGGCAGCCGAGGATGTGCCGCATGCGCGGTTCAACCGCGTCGTCGACCTGTTCAAGGCAGGTGTCCCGACGCGGGCCATGACCCAGCTGCGTGAGGAGTACCAGGCGCTCAGAGACGAGCTCATCCAGCAGATCGACCCGAGCACCACCGATGCCGACCTTGCCTGAGTCGGGCGCCTCGCTGGAAGCACGCAAGCGCCCCATTCGGGTGCTTGCGCTGCTCGACGCGCTGGCGGACGCGTCGATCTTCGATGCGCCGCTCCGGGTCGTGCATGAGCTCGCCTACCTGTCCAACGTGTTGGCGCCTGTGTTCGATCTCGAGCCCTTCAGCGCAAGCCTTCTGAAGCGACAAGGCGGCCCGTACTACCCCAAGCTGCAGGAAACCATCGACTTGCTGGTGGGCCGCGGAATGGTGCTCGCCTCGGGCATCAGCTATGAGTTAGTCCCCGAAGAGAGGCGCTACCGCCTGCAGGCTAACTATCGGATTAACCGGAATCTGGCCGAGCCGGTGCTGACCGCCTACCGGGAGGTCTACGCCGACACGAGTGAGCCGTTTTTCATCGGCGAACTGTGCGCCGCATACAGCATGCTGGCCGATCAGGAACTCGGACAGGCGTTCCGGTTCGACGCGCGCTATGCAGACAAGGACGTGGACAACAACGAGGTAATTGACTTCGGCCAGTGGGTCAGCGCAGCCAGCACGAATTTCTCGCGGAATGCCGCCATGTCGTTCCGGCCCGGCGAATCGCTGCAGCCGGCCGAGCGCATCTTCATGTACATCGAACATGTGCAGAGGAAGGCTGGTCATGGCGGCTGACGCCCAAAGCACCGCTCCGCTCGCCCTAGGAGCCTGGCAAGGCGACCGAGCCCAGATTGAGGCCGCGCCACGCTCGACGTTCGGTGACATCGACGACCTGCCGCCCGACCTGCGGTTCCAGGTCTACGTCTCACGAACTATCCGCGCGCGCGAACGCCAGGCCGATGCCGAGACAGCCGGAGCCGCAGCATTCATTCTGGTGACGTCACAGCAGCAAGAGGGGCTGAAGGTCGGCCGCGAGTTCAACCACACCGTTCACACGGGCCGTGTTCGCCTCGTGGGCCGCATCCACTTCATGACCCCTCGCGCGGCGAGCAGTGCGTTCGAGGAGTACGCGGGTGACGCCAACGGCGTGTTCGAGAGGATCGCTGAGCTGCAGTATGACAATCTGCCCACGATGGTGTACGACCAGGGCGCCGGCAAGGCGCGCCTGTCGTACTACCCGAAGGGCACTCATACGGACGACGGGATGATCGAGGTCGATCTGGATGTCGGGTCGGTCACCGAGGCCGAGATCCTGTCCGTCATCGATGCGGTCTACCGCACGGAGCTGTGCACCCCCGACAACTCCGGCCCCACGAAGATTTGGGAAAACTCCGACAGGGGCTACCCCATTAAGGAAGCCGAACGCACGGTTCAGCAGTTCTTGCGTGTGGGCTTGGCGGCGCGCTTCCACTGGTGCACGATACGCGCCGAACAAGCTGGCAAGCTAGGTCGCACGGATCTCGAAGTGGTCGACAACCGCACGGGAGAGGTGGGAAGCATCACACACCACGCGCTTCTGGAATTGAAGGTCCTACGCAGCTTCAGCCACTCTGGCTCCGCCTACGCGGCGGAGGATGCTCAGGAGGCCGTCTCCAAGGGCGTGGAACAAGCGCACTCCTACGGGAACGATAACAACACGCTGCTGCGTATGTTGTGCTGCTTCGATATGCGGTCGGACGATGTCGGAGACACGATCACGTTCGCGCAGATCCAGACGAAGGCGGCCACGCTGTGCGTCAGCTTGAAGCGTTGGTACCTGTACCGGTCGTCTGAGCACATGCGCAACGCCTGTGCGCAGCGCCGGCTGGTGGCCACCAACGACGCGTCAAACGTCGGCAACTGACAGCCTACTTCGCTTCGCAACAGCAGTTCTTCGCCGCTCCCGACGGTCTGATACTGCGTCCAGTGAGATTCCCAACCGCCACAACAGCACACCGAGATGCCGCTGGATGCCTACTCCAAGCTACACAGAAGGAATAGGTCAGATTTCTCAGGGAATAGGTGGGAATTCCTGATATGGGCGACGTACATAAAAAACGGGCACCTCACGGTGCCCGTTTGATGCGCGATCACGGAAAAGGAAATGTTTTTCCGCTCGCGCTGCCGGTGTTCGCCACCGCCGGCTGGGCTCCCGGTACTGATAGCGCCCCGGGCGGCGCTGTCGATTTTGGAACCGCGCTCGGGGGATTACGTGCTCGCTGTGACCGATACGGGAGGGGTGACATTCAAGCGCTTAATTCAGGATGGTGGCCAAACCTTCCTGCGCATGCGCCCCCTGAATCCTGTCTATACGGTACAACGAGTGCCCGATCTCAAGACCTACGGGGTCCTGCGTCGTCTGGTGGTGACGCGTGATTTCCGACATTGAGCATACGGAAGGCAGGCGCCACTTTTGCTCCAAATTTGCTCCACTTGCTCCACCGTCTCGTAACC
>JAJYHG010000021.1 GCA_021784895.1 Actinomycetes bacterium | reverse complement strand
ATCCCCGGGATCGGGTCACCGCCGGCGCCGGGGCGGGCCTGCAGGACCGGCAGCGCCAGCACGGCGGCGTCGGCCTGCTCGGGGCGGCGCACGGTGCGCGACTGCACAACCGGGTCGTAGCGCTCAAAGACCGGCCGGCGCGAGGCGAGGTTGGCGCTGGCGAGCAGAGCCTTCAGGATCGTGGCCGGGTCAGCGTCGGTGGCGACTTGCTGTTCGCCACCGACGTACAGCGCCGCGGCGGGCCGCTCGGGTGCGAGGTCATACAGCGGACAGTCGTCGACCAGCAGCTCGACCGGCACCTCACCCACGATCTCACCGTCCGTGAAGACACGGAAGCGGCCGCTGTCGGTGACCTCGCCGATCACGGCCGCCTGCACCTCCCAGTGCTCGCAGACCTGGGCGACCTGGGCGGCGAGATGCGGCTCGACGACGCACAGCATGCGCTCCTGCGACTCGGAGACCATGATCTCAAAGGGCTCCATATCGGGCTCGCGCAGCGGCACCCTGGAAACGTCGATGTCGAGGCCGACGCCGCCCTTGCTGGCCATCTCGGAGGCGGAGGAGGTGAGCCCGGCGGCGCCCAGGTCCTGCAGCGAGGCCAGCAGCTCGCGGTCCAGCAGGTCGAGGCTGCACTCCAACAGCTTCTTGCCCGTGAACGGGTCGCCGATCTGCACCGTCGGGCGCTTGGACTCGTCACCGCCTCCGCTGCCGACCAGCTCGGCGCTGGCCAGCACCGAGGCGCCGCCGATGCCGTCGCGGCCGGTGAGCGCGCCGAACAGGATCACGAGGTTGCCGGGGCCGGCGGCAGCTGAGCTGGTGAGCCGCTCGTGCGGGGCGAGGCCCACGGCCATGGCGTTGATCAGGCAGTTCTGCTCGTAGCTTGGCTCAAAGTAGATCTCCCCGCCCACGGTCGGCACCCCGACCGAGTTGCCGTAGTGGCCGATGCCGGCCACGGCGTGGTCAAGCAGGTAGCGGGAGCGCTGCGAGCTGGCCGGCTCGCCGAAGCGCAGGCTGTCGAGCACCGCGATCGGGCGCGCGCCGACCGCGAAGATGTCCCTGAGGATCCCGCCGACGCCGGTGGCCGCACCCTGGAAGGGCTCAACCGCGCTCGGATGGTTGTGGGACTCGGCCTTGAAGGCGACGGCGAGACCGTTGCCGACATCCACCGCGCCGGCGTTCTCGCCGGGGCCGACCAGCACGTGCGGGCCGGCGGTCGGCAGGCGCCGCAGGAGCTTCTTGGAGTGCTTGTAGGCGCAGTGCTCTGACCACATCAGCGACAGCATCGCCAGCTCCACGGGTGTGGGGGTGTGGCCGAGGCCTTTGACGATCAGCTCGTACTCGTGGTCGGTGAGGCCGAGCTCGCGGTGGCGCGGCTGGTCGTCGGTGCTGGTCATCGGTCAGGGGTGATCGGGGGCTGCGGGCCGTTGCTCACGCCGCCGGGACGCGCTCTGAGACGGCGGCGCGGACCGACTCGAAGATGGTGAGCCCGTCAGTCGAGCCGGTGAGCGGGTCGACCGCGTGCTCCGGGTGGGGCATCAGGCCAAAGACGTTGCCGGCGCTGTTGACGACCCCGGCGATGTCATCCTGGGAGCCGTTGGGGTTCTGGCCGGGCGCGTAGCGGAGCACGACCTGCACCGGGTCGGGCGAGTAGTAGCGGCCGGTGGTGTGCTTGACCGGGATCGAGAGCGTTGGCGGGCAGTTGCGGGTGAAGGGGGTGTCGTGGTCGGTGACCTGCAGTGAGACCTGGCGGAAGACGAACTTGAGGTGGTCGTTGACGAGCAGCGCGCCGGGCAAAAGCCCCGCCTCGCACAGGATCTGGAAGCCGTTGCAGATGCCGAGGACGATGCCGCCCGCGTGGGCGAACTCGATCACGGCCTCCATCGCCGGCGCAAAGCGCGCGATCGCGCCGGTGCGCAGGTAGTCACCGTAAGAGAAGCCACCGGGGATGATGACCGCGTCCACGCCCTTCAGGTCCCGGTCGCGGTGCCAGAGCAGCTCGGCCTCGCCGACCCGCTGCGCGGCCAGCAAGGCGTCGGTGTCATCACATGTGCCGGGGAAGCGGATTACGCCGAACTTCACGCCGACTCGATGATCTCGTAGTCCTCGATGAGCGGGTTGGCCAGCAGGCGCTCGCACATCGCAGGGAGCTGGTTTGAGTCCTCCACGTCGAGCTCGATCAGGCGGCCGACGTGGACGTTGGCGACGCCGCTGAAGCCGAGCGCCGGCAGCGCCCGCTCCACCGCCTGCCCCTGTGGGTCGAGGATCCCGGCCTTGGGGCGGATCAGCACGCGGGCGCGCATCAGCCTTCGGCGGCCGTGGTGGCGGCGCGGTCAGCGGCCGTGGTGCGGGTGCGCCAGTCCGCGAAGGAGCGCTCGCTGAGCCGCTCGTAGGCCTCGATGTAGCGCGCGCGGGTGCGCTCCACGATCTCTGGCGGGATCTCCGGCGCCGGCGGCAGCTTGTCCCAGCCGGTCGACGTGGCCCAGTCGCGGGCTATCTGCTTGTCGAAGCTCGGCTGGCCGTGTCCCGGCTCGTAGTCGTCGAGCGGCCAGAAGCGAGACGAGTCGGGGGTGAGGGCCTCGTCGCCGAGCGTCAGCACGCCATCGGCGTCGAGCCCGAACTCGAACTTGGTGTCGGCGAGGATGATCCCGCGCGCGTGTGTGTGGGCCGCGGCGTGGTGGTAGAGGGCGATCGCGGAGGCGCGCAGCTGCTCGGCCAGCGCGGTGTCGCCGAGCAGCGCGATCACGCCGTTGAAGTCGATCACCTCGTCGTGGCCGATGTTGGCCTTGGTGGTGGGCGTGAAGATCGGCTCGGGGAGCTGGTCTGACTCTCGCAGGCCCGGCGGCAACTGGACGCCAGAGATGCTGCCGGCCTGCTGGTAGTCGCGCCAGCCGGAGCCCGCGAGGTACCCGCGGACGATCGCCTCCACGGGGAGCATCCGGAGCTTCTTGACGCTCATCGCCCGGCCGCGGACCGCGGCCGGCACGCCGTCGGTCAC